>CAISJJ010000271.1 GCA_903885595.1 uncultured Bacteroidales bacterium | reverse complement strand
TCATGAATCCGTTAATATGCCGGGAAAACTTCAGGTTTACGTTAATCTGTTAAAGGAAGAAAACATCAATATCACTATTCATAACACTGAAGGTAAAAAGGTTTACAGCTCTGATCTTCATTGCAATTCCGGCAGTAATTCTATTGAATGTACCTTCGGTCCTCCGGGATTTTATCTTATAAACCTGAGTTCAGGAATACAAGAATCCACCTTTAAAGTAATTGGAGGTGATCAACCCATCATTGAGGTAAAATTATCGACATCCGCCTCCGGTTATAAATCTGTAATCAATGCACGGGACCCCAATCCCCGGTTTTACTATGATTATGACAATGATCCTGCAAATGACGAAAAATTCGGTAAATTATATACACCGGCAGCGGCACTAAACGTGGAATATGATTGGACTGTTACGCTCGACTCTGTAATTCAGGGAATCTGTCCGGATGGATGGCACGTTTCAAACGATACCGATTGGATGCAACTCGAATTGTACAAAGGTATGACTCCGGAGGAAATCGAGATAATATTCAAAAATGTCAGAGGGAATATAGCCACTACGCTACAAACTTCCGACACGGCCTATTGGTATTGTAATTATGGTACCGGCGATGCTGAATTTTCAGCCAGGGGGGCCGGGCTATACTTTATGGAAGAATTTGTCGCTTTAAAACATATTACCAGTTGGTTGACGTATAGCTCCTACTGGGGCCCAATGACACGGAGTATGTTGTGTGGGTTAGGCACCATTATTAGATCTACTGTACTTTCATATCAAATGAGTTCTGCATATTCTGTGAGATGTGTTAAAGATTTTTACGACGAAAAATTTAATTGACTACAATATGAAAAACCTAATTTTTATCGTAGTGACAGTAGTGTCTATTAAAAAATGTTAATATCAATCGTAACATACTCATAATCAATATTGATTTTACTGTATATCTTGTCGCACTTTTAAATGAAGTTTTGACGTGAAAATCTGAAACCAAGCATAATTGCACTTTTTATTCATAAGTTTAGACTTTATATTTTGATATAAATGCTTAAATATAAGCAGATTAATTGAAATGATTAAACCACTTAATTCCCACGAGAAGTTGGTTTAAAAAATTTAACATTTATTAATAGACACTTGTGTCGTAGTGATTTTGATTTTATGCATTAAAACTTTTTCCCAAGTGTGTTCCAAAGAGACAAAGGAACCGGATGAAATGGGATCAATGAGTGAAGCGAAATCGTCCGGATGGGTTTTATGGCCTGAAACCAGCGATGAATTCAATGATTTAACTCTGGATAGTACCAAATGGGATGTAGCGGGTCAGGATAGTTTGTACTGTCATGGAATGTCACTCTTCGCATATTTTAGAGACGATACTTCACTTGTCCGGCTGGAAAATGGCCGGCTGATACTTAAATGCAAATCAGATACAGCTTATTTTTGTAATAATCAATACCATAATTATTCAAGAAGCTAAAATTATTGTCAAGCCAAGTAATAGTGCAACCAAAATTGCAGGAGGGATATTGATCATTGACGGAGGCAGGATATCCACACTATGCAGCGATAGTTTATGGAAGGGAATTGAAGTGTGGGGTTTACCTGGCTATAATCAAACCGCCCATACAACAAGCGGAAAATTGATCCAGGGCCAGGTATCTGTTATTAACAACGGATCGATACAGAATGCCAAAACCGGCATCCTGGCATCAAAGGAGGGTGTTTATGGTTATGCCGGCGGCATTATTTCGGCCGACAGCGCCACGTTTGAAAACAACAAAATTGCCATCAAATATGACCCCTATTCGTTTTACAATTTTTCGCGCTTCAAACGATGTAATTTCATTACCAGCGATACCCTTCGTAATGGTTCATCTCCGGAAAATTTTGTAAGACTTAACGGGGATAATCCTATTGTTTTCGAGGGTTGTACATTTCAGAATACCCTGCCCAACCATAATGACACAAACGGGGGCCGGGGAACCGGAATTTACAGTGAAAACGCAGGGTTCAATGTAATTGCCTCCTGTCTTGATGCGACCAGCCCATGCACCAACCTTCTCAACAGTTCTTTTGAGAAGCTCTACCGCGGCATCTATTCCATGAACAGCGCTTCAGCAAACAGTGTCCATATCGCTGATGTAAATTTTCTTGACAATTATGCAGGGTTATACCTGAGTGGTTTCAATGGAGTTTCCTACGCTGAAGTAATCAGCAGCAAGTTCAGGAACTCCCTGCCCAGCCAATGGTCGTATGGCATGTACCTGGATGTTTGTTCGGGTTATCATGTCGAAAACAATGAGTTTTACGAAGTCTCAAACTCTCCTGTGACCATTGGACTGATTGTAAACAATTCAGGAACGCTCAGCAATGAAATTTACCGGAACACTTTTCATAACCTGAAATTCGCTACTTTGTCGCAAAACATTAACAGAAATGCAAACCCTGATATTGGTGGATTATGTTACAGGTGTAACAAATTTGTTAAAGAAGACCTGACTGAACCGAATCAGCTGGATTTTACTATAACTTATGATGGGCAACCAGGAATCACGAAAGGGATTGCATATCATCAGGGATTATTCATTGACCAAGGGAATTATGCCGCTATTGGTAATATGTTTGCCCCCTATCCCGCTCCCAATCATTATGATTTCTATAATGAAGGAACATTCATACAATATTACTTTACTGATGAAAACTTCAATCAATCAGCATTCAGGACAGAACCTTGGCCAAATAATCTCTATAAATATGGCCTGTTAGGAAAGGCAGCGAGAACAGCCTATTTTTATCCAAATGAGTATTGTCCTTCGATGCTTAATAATGGAGGATCGCAAGAAAACCTTGCAAAATTTGAAGAAGCAATAGTGAAATCAGAACTCCTATTTAACGAACTCTCTTCACTTATTGATGGTGGATCAACGCCGTCAATAAATCTTGAAGTTGCAACAAGCATTCCTGATAATGCGCTTCAAACAAGAGATCAACTATTAACTCAATCACCTTATCTTTCTGATACGGTTATGACAACATCAATCACTAAGGAAGATGTACTTGATAACGCTATGATAAGGGATGTTCTGGTTGCTAACCCTCAGTCGGCAAAATCATATCTGATTATTTCTAAGATTGAAAACCATATTATCCCTATGCCTGATTTTATGATGGCTCAGATTCTTGCTGGAGAGGACATATTAGGTGCTAAAGAAATCTTGGAGGGGGAAAAAGCATATTGGGAAGGAGAGAAAGAAAAAGCATATACAAGATTAATACAGCATTATCAAGGGGACTCAATTGTTTGCCCTGAAGAAGACAGTCTTGCCTGGCTGTTTACAAACAAAAATTCTCTGGATTCATATTACGATTGGGCAACCTGGCACCATTCAAACAGACACTATAATCAACAAGATAGTTTAATAAATCAGATTCCTTCTATCTTTTCGTTAACCCCTTCGCAACAGACCACACATCAGGCATTTATTGATTTGTTTGATATTACTGAGCAACTTATACTTGACACCTTAAATATTCTTGAAATAGATAGTCAAAAAGTTGTCACTCTTCAAAATATAATGTCAGAAAATAGTGGTTTACCCGGAGCTTATGCCAGGAATATCCTGATCTCTGCCGGAAAGACTACATTTCAGGAGCCAATTATTTTACCGGATACCAGTCTAAAATCTACAAAAAGAGAAAGATATCGGGGAATAAAACTACCTTTAGATGGAAATATCCTAAAGATTTATCCTAATCTGGCAATGGATTATTTCGTGGTTGAATATCATTTAGAAAGCACTCCAAAAGTGGGACATATCTTAATTTTTAATTTATAAGGAAAACAAGTTGGATCATTCTCATTTACAGGAAAGCAGAATCAAATTATTATTCCAACCATAGGTCTCCATTCAGGAATTTATCTTTTAGCCCTTGAGGTTGATGGGAAAAGGTTGGAAACTGTAAAAATCAGCATAATAGATTAAATGCAAGATAGTGAGCAGTTTATGTACTGAAATATGTTTATCAAACTCACTGTTTTTATCTTCAAAATTATGAAATTTATTAAGATATTATTCTTTTTATTTTTATTTTTTTGTACGGTCATAAATTCGAACTGTCAAAGCTGGCAGCATAGTTATTTCCCAAATACGGGACCTTGGGGAATAATTGAGTCATATGACAAGGGATTTGTTATTGCTGGTATGTACTATTCAAATTTCACGGTTCATTGCGGGTTAATTTTGAAAACTGACATCAATGGAAATGTACTTTGGGATAAAAAGGTAGGAACCTATAACGATGGAACTGTAGTCTACGATATCAAACAGACTAATGATGGTGGCTATATAATGACGGGAGGAACATGTCATTTTAATAAAGAAGAAGATCCTTTCTTTGTGAAATTGGATGCCTGTGGAAATCTAGATTGGTGCCGTGTTTATTCGACTCCAGGAATTGATGATATCGGAAAAGCCATCTCATCGGTTTTGGATGGTTATGTAAGCTATATCTTTCGATATGGTAGCGATTCGACTCAGGCAAAAATTTGGTTATTCAAACTGGATAATACCGGAAAAATTATTTGGGAGCAATCTTACGCCCAAATCGATACTTTAATAAGAAATGAGCTTTGCTATACCTTACATGTGACGAATACTGAGCATTATCAACTCTCGGGTTATTGCTACTATCCAGATTCTATTAACGGTCAGATTTCGTACCTAAAACCCTTGCTTATTAATGTGGATCAATACGGAAATACCGATTGGGAATTACCTTGGACAAATGTAAATGGGGAAATTTATTACGGTCAAGGTATTCAATCGGTTACATCACTTCGAAAAACAATTTATACCGGAGCGAGGCATATTATTCCTTCTGGGTCGAATCAAGGGGATAAACCATCTTTACTCAAGACTTCCAATGATGGAGATGAATTATTTTACTTTGATTTGAACCAGAACTCAACATTGGGTCTTTCATCAACCATTGATTGGTTTGCAGATTCCACACTTGCACTCGGCGGAGGATGGTGGATTGGAGGAGGACAGCCGATAAATAAAGTCACGAAAACAGACACAAATGGAAATGTCTTAAAAATAAAGGAGATCAATGTCAGTTATGAAACATTTCAGGATGCGGTAGTATCTTCTGATAATAAATTACTATTAGTTGCCGGTATTTATACGAATATGCTGATGACTTACGCCTGGAAACTCAACTCCGACCTGGAGTATGACACGCTCTATACACATCCTTACGTTTACGACAGTCTGTGTCCCCACCCGATCGCTTCGGATACTATCCCGCTGGATTGTATAATTGTGGGTATTGATGAACCATTTAAAAACCCCGAAACCGGGAAGCTGAAAGTCTTTCCTAATCCGGCACGAGATCTTCTGCATATTATAATCCCGGAGCAGCTGAAAACCGAAAACCAAAACCAGGTTTTCAACCTCACTACAGTGTATCACCAATGGCATTCTGCCACACTTGAAATTTATGACCTGTTTGGCAGAAAGATACTTTCGAAGGAAGTTTTGCAATCGGAGAAAGAGGTAGCGGTTGATGTTTCACTTTGGCCGGGTGGGATGTATGTGGTGAGGCTGGTGTACAACGGGCAAACGGTTGGAAGCGGGAAGGTGATGGTGGAGTGAAGCACCCCAACCCCCAGGATGCCAGGGGTTGAGGTCCTGATGGTACAACCCTGGAGTGTTTGGGTCAAAAATGACAAACCCATTGAGATGGAATACTGGTATGAT
>CAISJJ010000270.1 GCA_903885595.1 uncultured Bacteroidales bacterium | reverse complement strand
AGCAAGGTAGCCTAACTATTACATTATTAACAATCGATACGTAAAACTTTAAACGCATAACCTGAAACAAAAGCTTTAAAATATGATAAAGCATGACCTCGCAACTATTTCTCTCAGCAAGATTGTCTGTGGGAAACACGCTTCCGTAAAATGTCTCTGTCTGTTAATTTTATTCAATGTAATAGGGACGCATTTATTTTCCCGAGATGCACCAATAACCACAGCAACCAATATTGGTATTTGTCAGGCTGGGTTAGTGGCAGTTCCGGTCACAGTTGTAAACTTCACGGACGTCTCTTCCATCAGTTTACGGATTGAATATGACCCAACTGTTATGACCTATTCTTCATTTGTTTCGAATGCCCAGTTAGGAACAATGATTGTGAACGATGTGTCTATCTCTGCCAACCTCCACAAGATCATGATAGTTTGGGGCGAAACAACACCACGAACATTCACCAATGATTCGACGCTGATCACATTGTTATTTACCTACTTCAACGGAACAACGCCGTTAATCTTCAACAATACCGCAAATGGGGGTGGTGATTGCGAATATGCCGATGAAAATGGCAATCCGATGAACGATACGCCAACTGAGATATACTACATGAATAGTATAGTTCAGACGGTTCCTGCTCAACTCAACCTGACTAATATCAATATCAGCAATGGTCATGCTGCCACTTATAAAGCAACTCAAACACTAAACCTGGCAGGAAGCGGTTCATTTTTCAATGTTCAGAACGGAGGAAGTACTATTCTGGTGTCTGGTCAGCGGATCCAGTTTTTTCCTGGTACCACAATGCAATCAGGCGCATATTTACATGCACTTATTACTGACCCATGTATCTTTCCAAATACCCCTCAAAATAAACTCACGTCATGTGTAGGTATAGACAGACTATCCGCTGAGGCCAAACTACAAAGGACATTTGTTCCCTCTATGTTTACTGTATATCCCAATCCTACCAACGACAAATTCAATCTTGAAATTGTCGCTCAAAACATGGATGACACATTTACAGTTGATCTCTATGGAATGTTTGGAGAGAAGGTGCAGACCGAAATACTAATAGGACAGCGTAAACATGCGTTTTCGTTATCAAATAGACCAATCGGAATCTACTTCATCTCTGTTAAATCTGGTGATCAAACTGAAGCATTAAAGATAATTAAAAAGTAGGGATTCTCATAGATTTCTGATTAGTCTTCCCAGCCTCTGTATAAACTAAGGTGCCTTTTCATTTCCTCTCGTTTTGCTTTGAAATTCACCTTGTACGGTTCTTTAACGTCAAGACGACCAATTCTATACGAAGAGGTTTGACCGGCTTTTTCAGCATTTTTCCCCATTCTTTTCTCATACAAGATTGGGCTGGTGGGAGTTCTGTCTTGTATCGTTTTCGCCCCGAACCAAACTGATGCCACTTCCTGATGATAAATGATCTACCTAAAAGAGGGAAGATACCTAGACTGAAAAAAGAACTGCTATGCGAACCCTGGAGTGTTGGTGTTGTGGAAGAAAAGTTCCATCGACCATAAAGCTCAAATATCTCAACCGGTATTATTGTGGTGTCAAAGTATGCCAGGCATCATGCAGGCTGAGTTTTAAACCCAACGACCTTTACAATTTTTCCGGATTAAGCAACATGAATCAATAAGAAAAACCGGGTGTAATTATGAATGAAATAACAATGCCAGCGCCTGAATCGGTAATTATGGGTAAAATATATCTTATCCGGGGTGTGAATGTGATACTGGATATGGATTTGGCATCGCTTTATGGGGTCGAGACTAAACAATTGAAAAGGGCTGTTAAGAGGAACATCATTCGGTTCCCACATGAATTTATGTTTGAATTGACTACGGAAGAGCTGGAAAATTGGAGGTGCCAGTTTGGCACCTCCAATCGTGAAAGAATGGGTTTAAGAATAAAGCCTTTTGCCTTTACCGAATATGGAGTGCTCAGGTTAGCGAGCGTCCTCAACAGTGAAAGGGCTATACCAAAGCCCTAAAGCAACCCCGCATTTTTCAGACTTTCCAAAAGTTTGGGCTGGGTTTTGGCGAATTCGATCAGCGCGCCCACGATCCGTTGGTCCTCCCTTTTTAATGGGGCTAAAGAAAGTTTGCGGTCCCAGAAGGCGAATCCGAATATGGCAACCATCATCGTGGTAAAAATACCGATGATGGCCCAAAGGAAGTTAAAGAGCTGGTCGAAACGTCTGTCAACAGCTTCAAACCTGACAGTCAGTTCGGTTTTCAGTGATTTGACCTCTTGTTCAGTCCGGATGATGCGGTCGCGGTCGTCGAGGGTAAATGGAATCTCCTTTGTTTCGGCCTTTACTAAAACCGGGATGGAGAGAAACAAAAAAACGATGATTTTTTTAAGTGTTTTCATATTCTTTCGGATTAATGTTTCAGCTTAATCCGGATTGAGGGGCAAAGGTAATACATAAAACAGGGAAAGTTTTCAACCACAGGATGAATTTATGTGAGGCGGATGTAATTGTTCTGTGACAAACCTTCCGCAGGGCCGGTTTGGCGTCTTCAATCGTGAAAGAATAGGTTTAAGAATAAAATCGATTGGTAATGAATCTGCCAGCGCGTATAGTGAAATTCAACCCATTCATCGTCAAAAAACGACCGTTTACCTATTTCATTTTGTAAGCGTGGTCGGGTGCGTGATCTTTGTACAACGTTATCGGCAATCTTACAGTTTTTGTTGGTAAATGTGTTAATGTCAGTGAAAGAAAAAACCCTGCTGGTGACAGGGTTTTTTCATATATGTCGGGCATGAATTGGCCGGCAATTTCCTCCCATTCAACATAAAAAACCAAACAACTTTTGCCGCGATACAACTTTTTGTCTTTCCATATGTGTTCTCTGTAATTTCCGAAAATGGAAATATGTAATTTATTCCTTCACCAGTTTTGCATGATATGTGCCTGTTTCCCCGGCCAGGATGAGAAAATAAACGCTGCCGGGCAGGGACCTGACATCAACCGTAAGGGTATTTCCATCAACAGCATAGTTTGGATTGAATTTCATTCCGGACGTGGAAATAATCATGATTGTAAAATTTCCAGCGGCAATTGCTGCAGGAATTGACAATGAAAAACGATCGGTTGCAGGATTTGGATAAACGGATAATTTGTAGTCAGAATTTTTTTGATCAGCGATGCCCACCGGGTATCCCCAGATCAGGTTGGCATATTCCGGGTAGTCGATAAAGGGATTACGGTTGTTCTGGATGCTATAAAGGGCGTTGTTGCGGTCGGTCTCCTTGGTCGAAACCGGATCGGCGCTCGCCCATACGATCATCATCTGCAGCGCCCATGGCTTGAGTTGCGATTTGTTGGTCATGTCGGTCACATTCCAGCTGCCATCTTCGGTATAATAACGTGTGGCCATATAAAAATAGGTCCGGGCAAAATCGCCTTTATATCCGTCAAGTGGTTCAAAGGCGGTTCCGCTGAATCCGGGCCAGTTGCAAGGGCCGAGTTTGCTTCCGTTCTGTGAGGTCCAGGTGGGGGTTGCAACGGTGCCGTAAGCATAATTGCCGCGCTTGCCATTCACATATCCATCGGTGGGATAGATATGAAACATGTCGGAATTCATTGGGGCCTGGTCGTTGAACCAGCTCTTGGGCCACGAATGTTCGCGGTTGTAACAGTCGCCTTCGGCGCCGTAATTTCCGCACTGGTCGGTCACGAAATGATACACATAAGGCGGGGTGCCGCCGGGGATATCGGAATACATGTCCCACACAGTGCCGTCGGTTTTGTCATCGGTTGTCTGGAAACCCGTCCAGATATAATCGTACGACTTTACCGTATGGTCTTTGATGATGTTGTGCAGGGCTGCCTGGAGTTCAGCGCCGGTTTTACCGATCGCCGGATCATAATAACCTGGCGGGATCTGCGACTGAACCCTGATCGCAAATAAAAAAACCATGAACAGCGTTACAAATACAATCCATGGCCGGGAAGGGAAAATTTTTTTCAATGTTGTTTTTTTGCAAAAGTACGAATAAGATTGGTAGGGGCGCAGGGCACAGGGCAATGCAAAATGCAAAATGCAAAATGCAAAACGCAAAATGCAAAACTCAAAATGCAAAACTCAAATTACGGTTGAATTCTGAAATTCCGATTATTAGCTGCGAACTATGAATTTTATTTTTGGACATTCCGTATGACAAAATTGCAATCAATAACATTGTTTCCAAATTGAGTGGTGGATAAACAAATCGCTCTACGAATTGTTCTTTCCCCAAAACACCGGGAATGTAATTTAAAAAGAGGGAGTCGTTACTTGTCACCTCTCCCAATGAACCTTCCCGGCTTTGAACTTCATCTTGCAAAAGGCAGTCAGGAACAATGGACCTTTTGTTTAGTTGGATCATTAAACATTTTGCGTTAAACAAAATGTTTAACACAAAATGTTTATTATCTTTGTTGAAAAAACATGAACCCATTCATCATTAAAGGGTACGGAGGAAGTAAATTCTTTTGTGACCGTGAGACCGAGACAATTAAATTACTCAACGCGATCAGGAACCAGCGTGACGTTACCCTCATCTCTCTGCGGAAAATGGGTAAAACCGGATTGATTCTTAGCGTCTTTGATCAAATTAAGAAAGAAAAGTCCCACGAGACGATTTATCTTGATATTTTTCATACTCAAAATCTCAACGGACTGATCAATCAGCTAGCTACGGCCATTTTCAGAATGAAGAAGCCATTCGGCAAAAGAATGAATGATTTTTTTTCCAATTTTCGCTATGTCCGGCCGGTTATTTCGGTAGATGTTTTATCAGGGTTACCTTCCGTTTCGCTTCAGATTGCTGATGAAAAGGAGGCAAAAACGACCCTGGAGGAATTATTTGCAATCCTCAGTGAACTTAGTCGCACGATTCCTGTTGTTGTCGCGATTGATGAATTTCAACAAATCAGTAAATATCCTGAAAAAAATGTCGAGGCGCTGCTCCGTGGCATTATCCAGCAGCTGAATAAAGTGGCATTCATTTTTTCCGGTAGCAATAAATCAATGTTGACCAGAATGTTCGGGGATGCATCGCGTCCTTTTTATCAGAGTACTGAAATGATTTTCCTGGAAGAAATCAAAGATGATTCATATGCTTCATTTATCACCAGGCATTTCATTAAAAATGGAAGAAAGGTTGATCCTGTTACTGTGAGTGATCTGTTAACCTGGACCCGCTTGCATACCTGGTATTTGCAATATACCTGTAACCGGATATTTGAAACGGGACAGGATTGTATTGATGAGACGAAAAAAGCTGTTGTTGCAGATATTTTGCTGGGCTTTGAACCATTTTATCTGGAATACCGCTCTCTTTTGACCCGTCATCAATGGCAGCTGCTTAAAGCCATTGCACATTCCGGAAATGTTTCTTCGGTAACATCGGGTAATTTTATAAGGCAATTCGATCTTTCGAATGCAAGCACAGTGAAAAGGGGAATTGATACTTTGACGGAGAAGGAAATGATTTTTAAAAGAAAAAATGAGTATTTTGTTTACGACGTATTTTTGTCAAGATGGCTTGAATTGCAGGAAATTTGAAACTTCCATTGCCGGGTCACAACTCCAATCATCCACGCGCCAGCATTTTCACCACCCCTCCCAATGAATCTTCTCCGCCTTAAACTTATCCCTGGGCTGGTCCTGTCCGGTTGGATGACCTGTAGGGATGATGCTAAAAGGGTTGACGGTTGATGGCAGGTTCAGTATTTTCCTTACATGGTTTTCACGGTCAGGGTAGGGGTAGAGCGCCGACCAGACTGCACCCAGCCGCATGGCTTCTGCTGCCAGCAGGATGTTCTCGGTAGCCGCCGCCGCATCCTGGTACCAAAGATCGATGGCTCCTTCCTGCAAACCGATTGTAGTATCGCCGCACACTACAATCGCGGCTCCTGCCTTGAACAGCATTTTGGTGTGGGGCAATCCTTCGCCCATCGCATCCAGGATCGTGCGTTCGGTTACGGCCACAAAGGCCAGTGGCTGCCGGTTGCGCGCCGACGGAGCTGCCATGCCGGCCTTCAGCAAGGCCAGCAGACAGGCTTTGGTCACCGGTTCGCCGGTGAAATTTCGCACACTTTTCCTGTTTCGGATATTTTCGAGGATGATGGAGGTTTTGTCGTTCATGGATCAAGTTTTTGCAAAGATACGAGTTAAGCAAAGCTGGTAAAATGAGAACAGAGATTAAAAAATCGGGAAAGGGTCTCCCGCCCCTTCAAGGGGCGGGCCGGGGTGGGGTCATATTGCATTCATAAAATGTAGCATGATATGCCTGACATGGTAATTTTTGTCTAACCTTATGTCATTGAATTAAAGAAATTTTCGTAATTTTGCACGCCTTTTCAGGGCACAGCCTGATTGTTGGGGCTGATGAGCCGGCGATTTCACGGCCTTATGATGAAAGATGAACCATGAGTAAACGATACACCGAATACAAAAATCTCGACCTGACCAGGATTGGTGATGAGATCCAGTCGTACTGGCAGCAACATGGCACTTTTGAGAAAAGCCTGAAGCTGACCGAAGGCAAACCACCCTATGTCTTTTACGAGGGACCGCCTTCGGCCAATGGCATCCCGGGCATACACCATGTGATGGCCCGCGCCATTAAAGATATTTTTTGCCGCTACAAAACCATGAAAGGTTTTTACGTCAGCCGCAAGGCAGGTTGGGATACCCATGGACTGCCCATCGAGATTGGCGTTGAGAAAAAACTGGGAATCACCAAGGAGGATATCGGGAAATCAATATCCATCGAGGATTATAACAAGGAATGCCGCACCGAGGTGATGAAATACAAAGACCTCTGGGACGACCTGACCATCCGCATGGGCTATTGGCTGAACCTCGATGATCCATACATTACCTACGAAAACAAGTACATCGAAACCGTATGGTTCCTGCTGGGCCAATTGTACAAGAAGGGGTTAATTTATAAAGGATATACCATCCAGCCGTATTCTCCTGCTGCCGGAACCGGCCTCAGCACCCATGAACTAAACCAGCCAGGCACCTACAAAATGGTGAAGGACAATACCGTCGTCGCCCAGTTTAAGGTAATCCGCAATACACAGTCAGAATTCCTCTTGAGCGATCTTTTCGGCGAACTTTATATCCTGGCCTGGACAACCACCCCCTGGACCCTGCCTTCGAATACCGGCCTGGCCATGGGGAAAGATATCACCTATGTGCTCGTCAAAACCTTCAACCCCTATACCTTTACCGAGCAAACCGTTGTGCTGGCGAAAGAACTGTTGCACCAGTATTTTCCTGAAAAGAACAGCCTGCTCGAAATGGAGAACTACCACGAAGGCGACAAACACATCCCGTTCCAGGTGGTTGCCGAATTCAAAGGCAGCGAGTTTGAAGGCATCCGTTTTGAACAATTGCTGCCCTATGCACAACCCGAAGACGGCGATCCTTTCCGCATTGTGCTGGGTGATTTTGTAACTACCGAAGATGGTACCGGCATCGTTCACATCGCCCCAAGTTTTGGCGCCGACGACTTTCGCGTGGGACGGCAGTATGGCCTGGGTTCGCTGACCCTCGTCGACAAGCAGGGCAGGTTTACGGAGCAGATGGGTGAGTTTGCCGGCCGGTATGTGAAGCCCGAATATGATGCTGATTGTATTGAAGGCAAATGCCCCCCTGTGGATATCGACATCATTGTAAAACTAAAGCACGAAAACAAGGCCTTCAAGTCGGAGAAATATGAACATTCATACCCCCATTGCTGGCGTACCGATAAACCTATTCTCTATTACCCGCTCGATTCATGGTTTATCCGAACGACGGCCTACAAGGATGAAATGATCGCGCTCAACAAGACCATCAACTGGAAACCTGAATCGACAGGAACCGGCCGTTTTGGCAACTGGCTCGAAAATCTGGTCGACTGGAACCTTTCCCGTTCACGTTTCTGGGGAACCCCGCTGCCAATCTGGAGGTCGGTCGATGAGAAACAAGAGATATTTATTGGTTCAGTGGCTCAGCTGAAAGCAGAAATCATGAAAGCGGTTGAAGCCGGAGTGATGAAAACCAACCCGCTTGAAAATTATGTTCCGGGTGAGACGACAGATGAGAACTACCACTCATTCGACCTTCACCGCCCGTTTGTAGACGACATTATCCTGGTTACTGCCGATGGCAAGCCGATGTACCGCGAGCCTGACCTTATCGATGTGTGGTTCGATTCGGGCGCCATGCCTTATGCCCAGTATCATTATCCGTTCGAGCAAACCCGCGAACTTGGATCCTATTTTCCGGCCGATTTTATTGCCGAGGGAGTCGACCAGACCCGCGGCTGGTTCTTTACCCTGCATGCCATCGCCGTGATGCTGTTCGGAGGCGTTTCCTATAAAAACTGTGTTTCAAACGGGCTTGTCCTGGATAAGAACGGCAACAAAATGTCGAAACGGCTGGGAAATGCTGTTGATCCGTTTGAAACCATCAGCAAATATGGCCCCGATGCCACACGCTGGTACCTGATCACCAATTCGCAGCCATGGGATAACCTGAAATTCGACCTGGAGGGAATCGAGGAGATCAGGCGGAAATTCTTCGGGACATTGTATAATACCTATGCGTTTTATTCACTGTACGCTAATATTGACGGATTTGCCTGCAAGGAAGCAGAGATTCCAATTAATGAGCGCCCTGAAATCGACCGCTGGATCCTTTCGGAGCTGAACTCGCTGATAAAACTGGTTGATGAATGTTATCACGATTATGAACCGACCAAAGCCGGCCGTGCCATCTCCGATTTCGTCGACGAACACCTGAGCAACTGGTATGTCCGCCTTTGCCGCCGCCGCTTCTGGAAAGGAGACTATTCGCAGGATAAAATTTCAGCATACCAAACGCTTTACCGCTGCCTCGAGGTGATCGCCCAGCTTTCGTCACCAATCGCCCCTTTCTTTGCTGAACGGCTGTATGTCGACCTTAACAGCGTGACCGGGCGTTTGGAAGCCGATTCGGTGCACCTGACCACCTTCCCGCAAGCCGATCTTTCCTTGATTGACAAAGACCTGGAAGAGCGGATGGAGCTGGCGCAAAAGATCGCCTCCATGGTTTTATCCATCCGGAAATCGACAAAACTTCGCGTTCGCCAGCCCTTGAACAAGATCCTGATCCCCCTGATGAACGATCATCTGAAGGTTCAGATCGATGCTGTCAAGAATCTTATCCTCTCTGAAGTCAATGTGAAGGAACTCGAATACATTACAGACACCGCCGGTATCCTCGTTAAAAAGATCAAACCTGATTTTAAAAAGCTCGGACCCCGGTATGGCAAGCTGATGAAGCAACTGGCTGTTGCAGTAGCTGCCATATCCCGTGAGGAGATCGGCATCCTGGAAAAGGAGGGCAGACTGTCCATCGAGGTTGACGGTCAACCTGTTGAACTGCTGATAGATGATGTAGAGATTCTCTCCGAGGATATCCCCGGCTGGCAGGTTGCCAGCATGGGAGCGCTTACCGTAGCGCTGGATGTTACGATAACCCCCGAACTCTGGAAGGAGGGGATTGCCCGGGAGGTGATCAACAGGATCCAGAACCTGCGCAAGGATAAGGGGTTTGAGGTTACAGATAAAATTATCGTTAAATTCCAGTCCTTGCCTGCCATAGATGAGGCTGTACAACAGAATATTTCCTATATTTGCGCAGAAACACTGGCACAGTCGTTCGAAATCGTTCCTGTCATAGATGAGACAACAAAAACGCTTATTGAACTTACTGATTCAGTTTCTACATACCTGTTAATTAACAGGATAGGCGAAAGTTAAACATTTTTAATTGAAGTCAGATCGGGTATCGGTGTCAGATTTCGATCTTTTTTTTATAGTACAATTCAAAATTCTTGGATATGAAAAAAGCAACAGGAACAACACAGCAGGAAAAAAACAGATATTCAGATGAGGAACTTGAGGAATTCAAACAGATTATACTAAAGAAACTGGATAAAGCACATAATGACCTGAAACTGTTGACGGAATCATATACAACAGGAAATGAGCATGATACCAATGATACCTCTCCTACATTCAAAGTGCTGGAAGAGGGCTACCAGGTATTTTCAAAGGAAGAAAACAGCAAATTTGCTGCCCGCCAGGAAAAATTCATCAAATCGCTTGAGAATGCACTGATCCGTATTGAAAACAAAACATATGGAATTTGCAGGGTAACAGGCAAACTGATCCCGAAAGACCGTCTGCGCATCGTGCCTCATGCCACCCTGAGCATTGAAGCAAAAAGGGTTCAGATGGCTGCCCCGGCTGCGCGTCCTGTTGATCCGGACCTGGAATAATTTTTCCTGCAAACAAATTCCCGTTTGAAAAAAGCAGCTCTTATTGTCTTCACAATTCTTCTCCTTGACCAGGTTTTAAAGATATGGATCAAGACCACTTTTTACATGGGTGAAAGTCATGCCATTTTCGGAAACTGGTTCTATCTCCATTTTACCGAAAACGAAGGAATGGCTTATGGAATGAAACTGGGTGGAAGCTATGGGAAATTGTTACTGAGCCTCTTCAGGGTGATCGCGGTGTTCATCATCGGATGGTGGCTTTACCGTGCAACCAAAAAGGGCGAAAATATCATGCTCATCATCTGTATTTCCCTTATCCTGGCAGGCGCCCTTGGAAATATTCTCGACAGCGCTTTCTATGGCCTGATATTCAACGAGAGCACCTATATGCAAATTGCCACGCTTTTCCCCAAAGAGGGAGGATATGGCACATTTTTACATGGCAAGGTGGTTGACATGCTCTATTTCCCGATTATCGAAACTCATTATCCAAAGTGGTTCCCGTTTTTCGGCGGCGAGGATTTCGTGTTTTTCAGACCGGTATTCAACATTGCTGATTCAGCCATCACCACCGGCGTTTCCGTCCTGATCGTCTTTCAGAAAAAAGTATTCACCACACTCAAGAAGATTGACTCAGGCGAAGGTTCCCCCGTTACCCGTTAAACATTGGCAATGAGTTAGCAGCCGTGAGGTGATAGTCACCATGGTATTCTTCATTAACCATGAGCATTATACAAAAGACCTTAGGAATCAGGCATGAATTATCTGTTTTTAGTCAACAGGCTTTTAGCGCTTGTAATTGGTTATTTGTGATATTCCATCCATTCCAGTTGTCTTTCCCATTGCTGGTCATCAGTTTTAAAACCCTGAAATCGTAGATCGTAAATCGTAAATTTTCACCTGACCCTGATCTGCCTTCCAACTTTTAAAGTGGTATTCGGCTTGATTTTATTCATGGCACAAATTTCCTTGACAGATGTGTGGTATTTCCGAGCCAGTTTCCCCAGGGTGTCCCCGTTTTTGACTTTGACAACCAGCGCGTTTTCAACAAAGTCGTTGGGATAGAAAACTTTTTTGGTTACCGGGAAATTATTTGAGATAAGTTTCTGATTGTCATAATCGATCATGCGGAGCGGGTCAAGCGGGATATCTTTGTACCGGATTTCAAAATGCAGATGTGGGCCGCGGCTTCTGCCGGTAGATCCTCCAAGACCGATGCGATCGCCTGATTTTACAACCTGGTTCACCTTGACCTGGATCTTCGAAAGATGGCCGTAGTAGGTTTCCAGTCCGTTATAATGCCTGATAATTACAAGGTTCCCGAATCCGCCGCGGTTATATTTGGCGTACCGCACCACTCCGTCAAAAGCAGCCCTGATGGTATCACCTTTGTTTAACTTGATATCAAGGCCCTTGTGTGAATAGGTATAGCCCCTGAAAAGTTTTCCGTAGATGGGCAGGGTGAAAACACGGTCGGGCGATGTCAGAACGACCAGGGTATCGCGGATTGAATCGGGCTTGATGCGGTAGGCAAATATCTGGTTGTTGATCCATTGGTTCGAAAACAGGCCGGTGGAATCCTCATCCGTTGTCATCAGCACCGGTTCATCCTCAAGATACTCCCAGGTGAAGTTTTTATAGAGGATGGCGGGACCGTTTGGCGTTTCAACCGTGTCGATGATGGCATCGGTATTACGTTGTGCAAAAGAAAGACAGGGGAGTAAAAAAAACAGGAGCAGCCCCGGTTTAAATAACTTCATCGATAATTTTTCAGATTGGATCATTTCAGGAACCGCAAAGCTACATGAAATATCCTTAAGAACAATGCCCGGGCATACTCTGATCGTTAATTAGGCATTTTCCATCCAACAGATAAACAAAATCATTACCGGGTGAAAAATTTTCGACAACAAACATTTAATCAAACAGATATTTTATCTTTGCATAAATTATAATATCCTGACATGCAAGCGAAGAAAAACGGAAAAATCTCGCAGATCATTGGTCCTGTCATCGACGTGATCTTTGATGAAGATGTGAAAATTCCAAACATTTACGATGCCCTCGAGGTAAAAAATGAAAAGGGTGATGTTATTGTACTCGAATGCCAGTACGATATAGGTGAACACACCATGCGGACAGTTGCTATGGATTCAACCGATGGGTTGCGTCGCGGAATGGAGGTGGTGGCCAAAGGGCGACCGATTTCCATGCCGGTTGGCGATATGGTACGTGGCCGCTTATTCAATGTGATCGGCAAACCCATCGATGGATTGGGCGATGTTTCTGAAGAACATGTTTATGCAATTCACCGTGATCCGCCGAAATTCGATACCCTCTCCACTTCAAAGGAGGTTTTGTTTACCGGGATCAAAGTGATCGATCTTATCGAACCCTATTCCAAAGGGGGTAAAATTGGTTTGTTTGGTGGCGCCGGTGTCGGAAAAACAGTTATCATCATGGAGCTGATCAACAACATCGCCAAGAAATATGCCGGGTTATCGGTGTTTGGCGGCGTTGGTGAACGCACGCGTGAAGGAAATGACCTGTTGCGCGAAATGATTGAATCGGGTGTTATCCGGTATGGCAAGGAATTCCAGGAAGATATGGAAAAAGGCGGCTGGGATCTGTCGAAGGTAGATCATGAAGAACTTCTGAAATCACAGGCTACACTTGTATTCGGACAAATGAACGAACCTCCCGGGGCCCGTGCCCGCGTAGCTCTTTCGGGATTGACCATGGCTGAATATTTCCGCGACGGCGATGAAAAGTCGGGTGGCCGCGATATTCTGTTCTTTATCGATAATATTTTCCGGTTTACCCAGGCAGGCTCGGAAGTATCCGCGCTTCTTGGAAGAATGCCGTCGGCCGTGGGTTATCAGCCGACCCTTGCCTCAGAAATGGGGATCATGCAGGAGCGGATCACCTCCACAAAACGGGGTTCCATTACTTCGGTTCAGGCGGTCTATGTACCGGCCGACGACCTTACCGACCCTGCGCCTGCCACTACTTTTGCCCACCTTGATGCCACTACCGTATTAAGCCGTAAAATTTCAGAGCTGGGTATTTATCCTGCCGTTGATCCGCTTGATTCAACCTCCCGCATCCTTTCACCCGATGTGGTAGGCGAGGAGCATTACAATACGGCACAGCGCGTTAAACGTATCCTGCAGCGATACAAGGAACTTCAGGATATCATTGCCATCCTTGGCATGGATGAACTTTCGGATGAAGATAAACTCGTTGTTTCACGTGCCCGCCGTGTACAACGCTTTCTTTCACAACCCTTCTTCGTTGCTACACAGTTTACCGGCATTCCCGGCGCCTTTGTGAACATTGAAGACACCATCAAGGGATTTAATATGATCATGGATGGCGCAGTTGATGAATACCCTGAATCAGCATTCAGCATGGTTGGAACCATTGAAGAGGCCATTGAGAAGGGGAAGAAGATGGTTGCTGAGAGTAAGTAAAGACCTGAAAAGAATATCGAATATAGAATATTGAATTTCGAATGTTTACTGAATATTGAATTGTGAAAGTTGAAATTATAACACCAGACTCAACCATATTTTCCGGCGACAATGTCGGGTTGGTTCAATTGCCCGGTATCGACGGGTCATTCGAGGTTCTGAACAACCATGCTCCCCTCATTTCCGTGCTTCGCAAGGGAAAAATAAAGATCATTATCAAAGGGGAAAAAACAGAACAATTCTTCGAAATCAAAGGAGGTGTTATAGAGGTGCTGAATAATAAAGTCCTTATCCTCGCAGAATAAAATCGTTACTCAGACTTGGTAAAATGGAAAAGAGGCTGTCCCCTGAAAGGACAGCCTCTTTTCTTCAGAGCATTTAATCTGCTAGTAGAACATCAGCCTGTTATCAGTAATCTTGGCTGTTTTTTCAAGCGCCTTGTACATGGCTCCAGAAACACGCTGGTTGAAGGATTGCAACTGCTGCATGTATTCACCGGAAAAATCTTCCTTTTCAGGGGCCTCAGTTATGTCGTTGATGTAACAATAATAGGCGCCAAATTTGCCGGTGAGCGGACCCTTGAGATCGCCTTTTTTAGCCGTAAAAAGCTGACCAACAAGTTCACCCTCTCGACCAATGGCTGCACGACTGAAACCAGTAAAGGTGAGAACAACCGTGTCAACTTTAGCTCCGAGTTTGATACCCAGTTCCGAAATATCTTTAACGGTTGCAAATTGTTTCATCTTCTCCGCCTGCATGTCGATCTTTTTCATTTTTTTAACCGCGGGTTCAATACGTTGTTTGATGGCTTCCAGGGGTTGCTGTCCTTTTTCGGAGGTGGATTTAAGAATGGCAATTACATATTTTCCATTGACATCAAAAACAGGGCTAACTTCTCCAACCTTCGTTTTTTCGGCAAAGGCCCAGCGTACGATTTCCCGGGCGCTTGGAAATCCCATTAACGAATTGTCCATCTCGCGAACATTCGGAGCCGATCTTTTCTGAAGTCCCTTTTCTGCTGCTGCTTTTTCAAAAGCATCGGGCGATTTATTCTGACCGGCAAAAGCGCTGGCTTTCATGTAAGTGTCCTGATAGGTCTGGTTGCTTGGTTCGATGGCACGGGTCAATACCGCAGATTTAACCTTGGTAACGGGTTTTGATTTATCGTTTAGCAGAAAGAGTGAATATCCGATACGGGTTTCAACAATTTTCAGCTCTTTGGGTTTCAATTCAAGCCCGGCTTTGAAAAATGGTTCAAAGTTGGGGTTGCCGTCTGCGAACCACTTCAAATCACCGGCATCATCTTTTGCAGTCGGGTAATCGGAAATGGTTTTGGCAATTTCAGGAAATTTTTCCGGGTTCTTTTTAAGCACAGTCACGAGACTGTCGGCTTTTGCTTTTGCCTGGGTCTTGGTCCGTTTGATATTTTCATTTCCGGTGCCTTCATAGGCAACCAGAATCTGGGCGCCACTCATTGAGTCGGGACGCTCCTGCATATCAATCATTTTAGCCATGTACCAGGAATTATTGAATTCAAAAGGCGCAAAATAGGTTCCTGGTTTTGAGGCAAATAATATCGAATCAAGTTGCTGGGGATATGTGCCCTTCGGAACAAAGACCGTATCAACCTTGGAATCGGAATTGGCAGTGGCAAAATTCAACGCATCGCTACTGGATTGAAAATCCCTGAAAAGTTGCTGAACGTCTTCGGCTGTCTTTTTACGGTCGAGGTCTGATGGTTTCACCTCAAAAACAACAAAATCCATATCGCGTGAAGCCTCTTCACTGAAAAAATACATCTTATTGTTATCGTAATATTTCTGATAATCAGCATCCGCAAGTTTGATAACGCTGTCGGAAATAGCTGTAACATCAGGAGAAACAACAAGAACGTTTAATGCCTTGGTCTGGTTAATAAAATCTTTCTTGAGAAAAGCCTTCGGTACATAGTATCCTTTAGTGAGAAGGTTGTTGAATTTGGTTTCCTGGCGGTCATCCTTAATAGCTTTTTCAAACCGAAGCCATTGATCACGGGCTTTGGGTTCCATCTTCTCAAGGTTTTTCAGGTAGTTCAGCACCATGGCAGGATCGTATTGTCCGGTTTTAGGGTCTTTGAAATACTGAAGAATGTAACGATGCGGTTGTTTGCCCTGAACCTGGTCGAAAAGCTCTTCAGGAGTCACCGTCAAACCTAATTCATCATATTCTTCACCCATCAGAAGTTCTTTTACTGAGGCTGTCCAGGTACTCTGCCTGATTTGATAGGTTTCCTGGTCGGTGATTTTATCACTGCCTGCATTTTCTTTCTGAGCCTCAAGGTTTTTTTCAACCTTGTTGTTGAAATCCATGTAAGGAATACTTTCGCCGTTTACAGTGCCGATGTCATTGGTTCCCCTGGCAGTTTTTTTACCAAAGTCCCCGATCACAAAGGCAGCAATTGCAACACCAATAATAATGACTGCAAGTCCAGAGTGTTTTCTGATATTTCCAATAATCGCCATGCTATAATGAATTTTAATTTAAAACAGGGTGCAAAAGTATAGATAATTCGGCAAACCACAAAGACATAAAGTCTTAATTCCCCTCATTTTCGCTATTTCGCTATTTCGCTACCTCGCTACCTCGCTACCTCGCTACTTTATTATTTATATAGAATCCCCCTTAACCATCATCTGCCCGGTGAAGTTCTGAATCGTATAACGGGTAAATGTTTCATTCGATTCCATCGAGGATCCGTTGAGCGTATTGTCGGGCCTGGTAATTTTAACATTCACATCAGACCATATCTTGTGTTGATTTTCATCCCATACCAGGTGTTCGGTATTAAGTTGTTCACTTTTCTTTTCATTTCGGACAATAATATTCCCCCAGGCCTCCATGGTGTGGGCATATTCTCTCCTGATGCCTTTATTCCCCGTAATGGTCGAACTGATCTGTTGAACGGAATCGAACATATAAATGACAAATCCGTCGGGAAATTCCAGATAAGGATTCTCACCGGTGAAACGGTTCATCAGTGGACTGGTAAGACGTGCCTGGATTTTGCCTGAGTCGCTGAACAATACATCTATATTGGTGGCAGACATTACAGGGGAGTCTTCCTTAACCTGCAGGAAATTTTCAGCAGTTGGCGCCTTACTGCAGGAATAGAGGAAAAGCAGTGAGGATAATAACAGGCCGGTTACCTTAACGGAACAGCTTGGTTTCAAGGCTAGTAATACTTACGTTTGATAAACCATCTTTCGTAGATGGAGAATCCAATTACAATTTTAAAATAACTTTCCTTGATCAGTTTCGAAGAGGTTGTTCCCCTGACACCGTATTGCGCCCCAAGATTCAGCATGGTCTTCATTCCCCGCAAAGGAAGGCCGAATCCAAAGGTAATGGCGTATTCATTCAGATCTTGTCCGCGAAGATGGAGATAAGTCTTGTTATAGGTAAAGCCCAGGCGATAACGGATCCGTGCAAGGTAATTGGAATAATTATCCGCACCCGGGATTATTTCCCCTCCGAAATTTATCTGCCAGCTGTTTACGAGGGAATCACTCATGTCAAATGCCCTGAACTTCTCCCAGTTTTGCCATTTGTAATCGATCCCAATTGTCCATTTGTCCGTTTTTTCAAAGGAAAAGCCTCCGCCGATCATCATTGGAATTATGATCCTGCCTTTATATGCTTCTGCTGTGGCAAGGGTGTCGACCGGCACTTCAACTTCGGAAGTACCCAGCAGAAATGTCTGGGCCAGAATATCAGTTTTGGCGGCCATGCTCAACGATGGGGTAAAAATGGCTCCGAGATTCAGGAAAAGATCATTTTTAATTTTTGCACGGTATTGCGCTCCGAACTGGAAGGAAAGATCGTTCATGGTCACGTAGTAATTTTCCTTGAAGTTCATAGCATAGATTGAATCAGGAAATAAAACTGCGGCCTGACGTTCCATACTTCCAAAAAGATAGGAGATGTTGATGCCGACGGAAAGTTTTTTAAAGGGGTTAAACGCGTTTCCCCAGAACAACCGGTTAATTCCACCTGTACCTGTATAAACACGAACCACGGTTCCGGAGTTGGGATACTCTTCATAATTCGCCACATTATATCCAACATCGCTGTATGGAACCAATCCCAGGCTTGTTTTCCACCAACGGTTAACGGGCATGCCGAAAAGCAGATAACCCAGTGATGCATAGTTTCGGCTGACAGTTTGAAAATCGGAAGTAAGGGTTACAAATTCACCGTTGAAGCCGCCTTCAAACACAAATGAAAGTGAATCAAATGCAGTGTAGGAGGCAGGATTTGTATAATTAATATGGTATGGACTGCGCAGACCGATGCCCAACTGACCCATCGAACTGTTCCATGCGTTGTTGTTGTCGGCCAGATCGCCAATGCCAAACCGGGAATAGGGTGAGGTGATTCGTATCTGTGAAAACGTGGTAAAACTAAGAAGCAGGGAGCAAAGGATGATCAGGAATCGAAATCTATATAGCTGCATTGACATTAAATACAAGAATTTGTTGTAAACCGTGTATGACGATATTTGGGAGTGCAAAGATGCTAATTTTTAGCCGCTTAACAAAATATTTATGATCTCCTCCGCTTAATAGTATCACAAGATCCGGATATTTCTGCTGGTACCTTGCTGCAATTCCCTCAATTTCAGCGGTTGTTCCGGTAAGCACCCCCGAAAGGATCGACTCTTCCGTGCTCTTTCCGTTCAGGATTATCGTATCCCTGAATGGAACTAACGGTAATTTGGCCGTAAAATTATGCAGTGCCCTGAAACGCATCGCAATTCCGGGTGAAATAGCCCCGCCAAGGTATGTTTTGCGACGGTTGACAATATCGTAGGTTATGCAGGTGCCGGTGTTGATGACCAGCACGTCTTTCCGGGGAAAACGAATTGCGGCGGCTACAGCGCCTGCCAGGCGGTCTTTCCCGAGTGTTTTTTTTGACTTGTAGCTGTTTTTGATGGGCAACGGTGTGTTTTCATCCAATTCAATAAAATGAAAACTTCCGGATAAAAATCGTTGTAATTCATGGCTGTATCCAGTGACAGATGAAAGAATACAATGATCAATACCGGAATGAGACTTGATAAATTGCCGGAAACTCTTCATGTCGACCGCCGGGAATTGCTTCACGGTTACCAGCTCTCCACTTTCGAAAATGGCCAGTTTTTTATTCGTGTTGCCCAGGTCGATCACCAGATTCTTCATGCTGCAAAGATAAGTAATTATCGATTTTGATGAAATTTCTGACTGATACAAAGTTAAGTTGTATGGAAACTTATTGGTGTTAAGTGTTTCTAATATAGGATTTTATATTTGTATATTGAAATTTTAAATCCTCAAAATGAATTCAGGACATTAAAACAAGGGTACTTTGCCATTGCAGATTTAAAAATATTTTGTATATTTGCACCTCCATATTGGCGTCGTAGCTCAGATGGTAGAGCAGAGGACTGAAAATCCTTGTGTCACTGGTTCAATTCCAGTCGATGCCACGCCGGAAACAAGTAAAACCCTGATTCTTTGTAGTTTCAGGGTTTTTCTTTTTCACATTGAAGAGGAAATGTGGAAATTTTGGATCTATAATTACGAACCTATGGTTGTCCATAATAATCACAAAATCACGAACTGATGCTTTTTACCTCTATCACTTTTGCTTTTTTCCTGCTTGCAGTATTTATCCTGTACTGGTTTGGTTTCAGCAGGAATCTAAAATTGCAGAATCTTTTTCTTCTCGTAAGCAGTTATTTTTTTTATGGATGGTGGGACTTGAGATTTTTGCTTCTTCTCTTTTTTATTTCTTCTTCGAATTACATAATAGCTATCGGGATTCAAAAAATTGAAAACAACCTGTTCAGGAAATCGCTTTTTATCACAGGTTTGATTATTAACATTGGCACTTTAGTCATCTTTAAATATTTCAATTTTTTTATGGATGGAATTGTCCATGCTATCTCCCTTATCGGTATAAAGGCCAATCTTCAAACCTTTAATATCATCTTACCAGTTGGAATAAGCTTTTACATTTTTCTGTCTCTTAGCTATATCATTGATTGTTATCAACATAAACTTTCAGCGGTTAGCAACTTCTTCGATGCATTATTGACATTCAGCTTTTTCCCTATTATCCTCGCAGGCCCGATTCAACGGCCCATTAGTTTATTGCCGCAGATACAAAACAAGCGGATATTCAATTATGATAAAGCAGCAGACGGATTAAGGCAGATACTTTGGGGTTTATTTATGAAAATTGTAATTGCAGATCGCTGTGCTGTTCATTCCAATTTAATATTTGCAGATTCTTCGACTTACGCTGGGAGTACCTTGATTTTAGGAATATTCTTTTTTACCGTTCAGATATATGCTGATTTTGCAGGATATTCCAATATCGCAATAGGGATTGGAAAATTACTCGGTTTCAATATCATGCAGAATTTCAACTTCCCCTATTTTGTACGAGATATCAGGGAGTTTTGGAAAAGATGGAATATTTCTCTTACAACATGGTTTAGGGATTACGTGTTTTTGCCAATCGCCTATTATGTTTCCCGTAACATAAAATCAGATCATTTTTATTTGATCAAGGCCGAATTTCTCATTTATACGGTTGGTATTGCATTCACCTGGATTCTAACAGGGCTATGGCATGGCGCTAATTACACCTTTATCATTTGGGGTCTTTTTCATGGATTTTTCCTGATAATTAACCATGTGGGAGCCAAGCCCAGGAAAAGATTGTTAAAACGGCTAAATATTCGCAATGATAACATTATGTTGACCATTGTCGACTTTCTTGTTACTTTTATCATTATCATGTTATCATGGATTTTCTTCAAAGCAGATAACCTTGGACATGCATTGAGTTATTTTTCCGGAATATTTTCGTTGTCAATATTTACTATTCCAGTAATTATACCAAAAGTTACACTCCTTCTAATTGCCGGGTTTTCAATCGTTGAATGGATGGGAAGAGGTCAGGAATATGCCATCGCCAAATTGGGTTCAAATTGGCCCTTCCTTGTAAGATGGGCAATATATTATGGTATCATTCTACTGATATTCTATTTTGGCGGTTCTGAACAACAGTTTATTTATTTTCAATTTTAAAACATGAGAAACTTTCTTTGCAAATTACTTGCGTTTTTCATCCCGATATTAATGATATCAATATTTGAGGCATTTATTTTACCTCCTAATTTATTCACTTTTAGAAGTTGGGAAGCCCTTAGTTTTACCATAGTGCCTTCACTGATTGCTCAATCCTCTTTTTATCCTAATTTCACTTTGACAATGAAAGAAGAAGGTGACTTAGCAGATCATACTAAAAAATCATTTGCAAAGAAAACAATATGGATTACAGACCAGCTAGGTTATAGAAATGATAAATTTATCAACGACCCTGACATTCTGTTAATTGGTGATTCGTTTTTTGCTGGCAGTGGATTAAGTCAAAGTGAAACCATTACAAATAAATTGTCTAGTAAATTACGTAATAAGGCAAGCGTATATAGTATCGCAACAGGTTCATTAAATGAATTTGATGTGCTTTATAGAAATGGTGTAATTAAAAAACCAAAATTGATAATTTTTGAATCCGCAGAAAGGAATAATATCTGTTTTTCCCCATTTTCCCGCCCAGGAAGTATAAAGGAAAAAGTGTTTATTCTTAAAAGACAAATTCCTTCTTATATCCATGATATCTTAATTAAAGCAGACAGAATGCTAAGGTTTTATTCAATTCGATGGATAATGTCAAGAGATAAATCTTTAAATGCAGGGTTGATACGTCCTAACATTTCTCCGATCGATCCTAAGATGATTTTCCTTAAAGGAAAATCTGTAACTTTTCATTCAGATAAAGAACTAAAAGAATCATTTAATTCAATCATGTCATACAAGAAATATTGCGATTCGCTGGGGGTCGACTTTTTATTTGTTTCAATGCCAGACAAAGAAACTGTTTATTTTGATTTAGTGCCTCTGGATACTCAACCAGATTATTTATTTAAATTAGACAGTCTGTTGAATATAAACGGTGTTTCAACTATTAATACATTAGGCATTTATAACAAAGAGCGACAAGGAAAAAATATTTTACTTTATCATTACGATGATACTCACTGGAATTCCACAGCAACAGAACTAATAGCAAATGAAATAATAAACAAAGAACAATTAACCGAATAGACGTCTGCTTAGCGATTTATTGGAATTTCACAAATTTTGAACCTGAAAATGAAAAAGGTGATACTCATAAGTAAATAAGCAGACTCAGGTTAGCGTAACAAGGTAAGTTGTTATTCTACCACGCTCATATTGACCGGGATGGGAAATATAAAAGACTCAGAACGTTTCGGTCAGGTTAAGGAACAGCCCCTTTGATCCGTTCATCCCGACTCCGAAATCGATGGCAAGGTTGGCACGGATCTTCTTGTTGAGCATCACCCGCAGTCCCACCCCGCCGGCTGGAGCCAGGTAATCAAAAAGATGAATACCGTTCTGGGGATCGTCGCAGGTGGTTGTATTGACGAACAAAACGCCGCTGAGGATGCGTGAACAGGGGCTGATCGGGAAACGGTATTCCGCTTCGCCGTAAATCATATTGACGCCCCGGATCCGTCCCTGCACATATCCCCTTCCGGTGCGGTTGTATGTATCCCAGCCAATGGCAGGGAGATCGAGGTAAGGCACCTTCCCCTCCAGCAGAAAGCATCCCTGATACCAGAATGCAATCAGGTGAGCGGGATTCCTTTTTGACAGTCCAATATAGGTGCGGAATTCAGAAAAGAGGGTGATGGAACCTTTCGAACTGCCCAGCGCGGTGAGGTTGAACCGTGGGATCAGTTTGACATAGATACCTCTGACAGGACGTATTGAATTGTCGCGGCTGTCGTACAGGATGCTCATAACCATCCCCGACTGGATGTATTCGCTCTCATTGAACCCATTTTCAAGGGTGTAGAGATAGTGTGGGGTCAGAACTTTAGCTTTGGATTCCAGGTTCAGCTTTTCGTCATTGATATTATAATGGTAATCAAAATGGTACCCGGCTCCCAGGTAAAACTTCCCGGCTACCTTCCAGTTCACCGTTTCATGAAATCTGATATAATTGAATTTCATTGGGTAGGTGGCTTCCGAAACAATATAACCCACACCTCCGGTGTTGATGATAAAAATAGAAGTATCCATGCTATTAATGTTACTGCCCAGTCCGTAAGTGGGTTGGGAATAGAGGTAGAGACGCCAGTCGCCCTGGAGGATCATCCGTGCGCCTCGTGAAAAAATATTGGACCTGACATTGATCAGCAACTGACTTTTGGCAGTGATGGTGGCGTTAATTGCAAAGGAAGAGATGGGGGTGGTGGCAATATCACCCAGGTAAATGGCAGGGTTCATCGTAAATCCGGCGGCAATACCCATGGCGGGATTATAACCGACAAAGGGCAGGATAGAAAAATAGAGTTTATGCGGTTTCACCGGAATGGTATCTGAACCTTTTTTATCCCTGTTTTCCTTTTTCACCAGGAGATCAAAAAAATCAAGCTGACGGACCTCCTTGTTCGGCTTTTGCGCAAAA
Source organism: uncultured Bacteroidales bacterium (assembly GCA_903885595.1). GTDB lineage: Bacteria > Bacteroidota > Bacteroidia > Bacteroidales > FEN-979 > CAIVAT01. Next base: position 4,248 of record CAISJJ010000270.1, on the reverse strand, counting down.
ATAGCGCAGCCGCAGAACGATATCAGAAAAAGGAAGGAGAGAAAATATTTCATATTCAGATTTTCAAAGATGGTATTTTTTTAATGCCACGAACACTTCCACCCGTGGCCCATAACTCAGAAGGACTGACCCAGCCCCACGTAAACGCCATAGTCCTGGCGGGCTAACGCAAGGCTGATATAAGCCCTGATATTCCTCGATGGGATTACATTGAGATAAAGGGAAACCCCACCTGACGGCAGCCACACTGATTTCCCGAAATCGGAAATATTTCCAAAGGCTTTGCCGGTTCCGAGGAAACCTGATATGGTAATGAATTTCCAGATATCGTAACGCAATTCCGCCTGCAGGTTCACCTTCGACCGGTTAACATATTTACCGCCCGTATAGCCCCTGAAATCATCACCGGAACCATAATTGGCTAGCTGGATGTAAGGCACATCGCCCCAGGAGCCCTGCAGGTAAATTCGCCAGGCAAGGGTAAACCGTTTGTTCTTCCTGGAAAGGCAGTGGTAGCCATTCATAAAGGACTCGACGACAAGGTAATCGCTGGCGCTGAAAACCAAAATACTGGAATTTCTTATATTCAGCCTGGCATAATAGCCTTTTGTTGTCCAAAAAAGGTTGTCGCGGTTATCCCATACAAAAGTGGGCGAAAGGATGCTCTGTGTATAATTACCAAGGAGCACGCCGTCCTTTCTCAACTGTTCTGAAGCCGCAGAGTCCTTGCCATTCTGCGTTATGTTCTCATAGGAATATTCAAGTCCGCCGTAAAAACTTCCTGCGATTTTACGGTAACAAGTAAGGGTGGCGAAGAAGGTCTGTTCCGACATCCAAACATAATTTTTCTCGTTGTTGCTGATTACCACGGTATCCCGTCTGACGCCGAAAAATTTCGACTTCAGTTCCCCGTAACCAAGGGTAATAATGGCGCGCCACTTGTTGTTGTTCCAATAAAAGTTTTGTTTTGCTGCAACAATCCAGCTTCCGTAAAAGTTGAAATAGAACAGGGCGGCCGTGGAAGAGGGTGGCGAAATGGTATCCGCTTTATGCAGGTTGTACACCAGCATGGGTATCACGGCAAAACCCAGGTAGGTGGAGGAGCTGTAAACCGGGCCCGGCACCACAGTAAAATTGATGTTTTTGTCGATTTTATGCAGTGTGTGTTCAATCAAAAGCAGGCTGTCGCCCGAGATGATTTTCTGCTGGGCAACACCGGTCTGACAGAAGAAAATGATTATGAAAAGCAGTCTGGTCGCTTTCACCTTGAGAATATAAAACGCCAGGAAATCCTGTTCCTGACAGGCTAAGATATAAACTTTAGAAAAGCCTGGAAAGGGATTGCGATTTTTTTCTATATTTTGTTTCTTTAAGAAACTGTTTTTGTTTTTGATATAGCATATTTAAACCGGAAAATCTGGAAAAAAAAGGTCAAAATACTCAACAGAAAGTTAGAGAGAATGATGGTGAAAACCATCACCTTGACCAGCCTTAGCTGATAGCGCTTGATAATACAAAATTATTGATTGTCAATAAGTTAATATATTTAACCAAAACCGGCGAAAGGAGGTCAGATGATATGGTTTGTCCGCACGGCGAATATAAAGTGGCCAACCATTAGCCAAGGGCAAGGGTTGTTACTTTAAGGATGAAGTTAACTCTTTCATTGTATTTGGCGAAGCAATGATTTTCCTGGTTTGCGCATCGAGTAAAATCATTACCGGCGTAGCCAGCACATAATAATCGCTTGCAACCTTGCTCCGGATCCCTTCTGCGGCCCGTAAGTGTCTCCATCCGGTCATTTGTGCAGTTTTCTTCTCCCATGCTTTGATTTCAGTATCCGTTTCATCGAGGCTGACAGGGACAACCATAATTTTTGACCGGATGTCTGCCTGCTGTTGCCAGGTGTATAACTGATCCGTTAGTTCAACACAATGGCTGCAATCGGCCGACCAGAAAAGGATGAGGATGTATTTGCTCCCGGTTTTAAGGGTGTTCAGCTCAAAAAGGGTACCCTCCTTATCTTTCATGGTGATATCAGGGGCTTTGCTCCCTGCCACCAGCGTTTCCATGCCTTGTAATCTTCTTGTTATTTCCTGTCTTTTCGAAGTAAGGCAGTTTGGATCATTCAGATAAGGTTCCAGTATTTTCATTCCTGCATCGATGCCGTTGGCTTCATAACCCCGGTAAAAGTAGTCAACCATCCAGCCATAAACCATCGGATGACCGTTTCTGGCTTTTTCGATCGCTGTTTTTCCGGCCAGCGGGAACAGGGAATCACGCAAGGCAACGGAGGTCGACATTTGACCATACAGGTTAACATAGCTGTCCATCCACTTGTTCAGATCAGAAGTTTTAATTAATAAAGGATTTTTAAAATCCATGCCGTCAAAATAGTGGGCGATCAAACTTTTTGTCCGTTCATTTTCATCGCCTTTCCATGGTATTTGCGGGACATACTGAAAACAATACAAGGCGCTTACAAAGAGCGCTTTATCCTGTTCTGTCTGAGTTGTCAGCCATTGATTAAAGGATTGCCGCCGTTGTTCATATTCATCTATGCCCTGCTGGTAAAATAATGATCCGGTATCATCATAGTTTAGTAGGAAATTCTGCAATAATCCCAGTTTTTCCTTTTTTTTACCATTCTCTTTTGAAAACCTGGCAAAGGCAATGTTTTCCCTTTCGTCCTTCTGAAACCAGGTACTATCGGCATTATTGCAGTATTTCGGGCTGACCCAAAGTTCCAGATTCTGGTCGTTAATGAACATATACTTTTCTGAAGGGTAAGGCGTGCTCGATTCGTTTTCCTTGTAATCGAAGCGCAGAACAAACTCCCCCGGAAGTATTGCTCCTGCAACGGTGATCGAGGTTGTTTCTCCATTTTTAATTCCCTGAACCTCGGTGACGGGTTTGAACGTTTTAGAGGTAAGCCCCAGCAAGCTTATTTTGCTTTCATAAACGCCGCGTAAATGAATGGTGATAATCACATCGGAGAGCTGGGCAAAGAGTTTCAGTGGGGTTGTCAGAAGGATTAAACAACTGATAACAAATAAGTAGCCTGTTTTTTGAATACCTGAATTCATACGTTAATATTTATTTTTTACAAAGCGGGCACATGGAATACCCATAAATTAACATTCACGGTTTGCATGACCCTGGTCATCATGGTTATTTCAACCTTGAAAGAAAAGTATTTATTAATTGTCAAAAATACAAATTATATAATTGGGTTACGGTCTCTATATTTAAAAAGCAAGTATGGACTTTTCAGGGAGGATCAATCAATTTTTTCTTCATGATGGTCGATTACATTATGCATGCCAGTCATGGTTAACGCTATTGAAGTAATCTCCGTAATTATTTCAGTTACAATAAAAAATGTTACACTTACGGGCAATATATACAGACCTTCATCCATACGCTCTTTAGGAGCGAATTATGGGTAGAACGATGAGGTTCATGCGCGCAGAGCTCGGGGTGGGGGTATGCGGGCTACCAGGATTTGGCTCCTGCGGAGCCGGAAAGGATTATTGAAAACTGTATCCTCAATCAGGAAGGATCTTGCTATATTGAATTCTTCTGGTACAATTGCGCTCATTCAATTTAATTATGCTGGGTTTTCCTTCAGCAAAAAAACATACCAGAAAGAGAAAAATAAGGAGGCTTCTTAGACAATGTCATCCCTCAAAGTTGCTACGGGATTTAACCGGGAAACTGCCAAAAGTACCGAGGTGAATTTAACCGGATTGGTTCCTTGATTTACCCGGGTATCGAAACGCTTCCAATATTTATTGACAGGAGAAATCTTTTGAATTCTGCAGAAACTGGGAGAATCCCACGGCTTGCCGCGGGGTTCTCTTTTACATCCATTTTGTGATTCAAATCATAATCGAAAAGCAAATAGTTTGATTTGTATTAAACATGACCATGAAAAAGAATTACCTTTGATCTCGGAACAGTCACTTTTAGGCTGGATGATACATAACAGAATCTGATATTTAGTAAAAGGCATAAACCTGTTACTGTAGAACAGCATAAATTCTACCCGGCAAAATAAGAGATCAAAATGAGAAAATTGTCATTTATTTTTTTATGGGGGATGGTATTTATCTTGATTTCGGGAAGGCTGTTTGCCGATTCTCCTCATGGAAAGGATTTTACTCTAAACTGTAATCTTTGCCATAGTTCAAGTGGCTGGAAACTTGATAAGTCGATCTATTCTTTTGATCATAATAAAACGGATTT
>CAISJJ010000269.1 GCA_903885595.1 uncultured Bacteroidales bacterium | reverse complement strand
GTTTGGCTGCATGTTCAGGCCGAAGCCGCCAATATTAAGGCCGCCGATGATAATATCACCACTGGGAAAGACCTTGATAGCCCCGCCCTGCGAAAATCCGGTTATGGTGATCATGAAAAATCCTATAACCTGTAAAAAACACTTTTTCATTTCTTCTGAGGTTAAATTATTGAGCCTACTCCGAAAAGTCCGATCAACTGGATCCTGAGCGGAGTCGAAGGATGCAAACACTTGATAATAAGGACACTTCGACTTCGCTCAGTGTCCGGTTTTCCGTTAAATTACCTTTTCGGAGCAGGCTCATTATTCTTTGTTTCCTGTTGGACCTGCCAGATTATTGGAAAATAAATTGGGATTTGCTGTGATCGCCCGCGCCGAAAAGGTGCTCCCCGGCAAAAGCGTGAATCCCTGATCCAATAAAATGTAATCCTCTGCCCAGATTGTCACATTGCTGTTTTCGGGGATGGCACCATCATGCCCTGCTCCTCCGATCCTTACGGATTTGTGAACTTTATACAAATCCTGATCCTGGGTGTTTATTGACATTGGCCAGTATTCAAAATTAAAACCCTGCTGCAGTTTATATGACCTGATCCAATCTATATCGAACCCTTCGCTCAGATCAACCGGGAATGGATTGTTAACCAGTGACAAGCTTATCTGAAGCTCCTGCGGTGCGGCATTTTCTACGTCAACACAAGTAAACACGCTTCGGGAAGGGTGATCATACGGGCTTATCCAATTTTCATTTGTTGTGTATTTAAATCCGTTTGTCCATTTCCCATTCAGATAAAAATTAACCTCCATGGGCAGCCATTCAACGGCGAAAATAAGGTCTCTTTGCACAAAGGGCTCATCGAATTCAAGGACTTTGCACTCAAGAGTCATTGTTTCAAAGGAAATAGTCGGATTCCGTATCACCGTTTGCCTGAAAATACGATTATCCGGTTCAGTTGGAATATATTCAAACACATCAATTTCATCATACTGGTTGGTGCCCGACCAATAATCGCGTCCCCATAACCAAAAGCATGGCTGCAGGTGGACTTCCCGGGGCAACCGGCATTTCATCTCAAGATAACCATATTGTATAAGCCCCTTCGACTGAATAAAACCACTGGAATATTTAAGGTATGCGTTCAGGCATTCAATGGAATCATCTTTCCAGGCTTTTATTCTCAATAAGCCACTGTCGACCTGCACATTTCTCAGCGCATCTTTGAAATAGGCTGAATCACTCATGCCATGACAGTACATATTTGAAACTTTCCATTTATTACGGTCGATGTTCAGCGAATCCTGGTTGAATTCATCACTGAACCGGTCGATTTGCATCCATCCGGGCGATTTCTGATCGCTTACCGCTTCAATGTGATCGCGAACCGGTGGCTTCTGAATAAAGCAATGGTAATTCTGTGCATTGGCGCACCATGACGATCCTGCAACAGCAATGAAAAGTAACAAAGTTCTCATACGGCTAATTTCTGGTAAGCTCCTGGAATACCTCTTCAAGCTTCTGCTCTTCCCGCTGAAGAGAAAGAACGGTGAACTTATGATCAACGGCAAACTTGAATACATCGGCCCTGATGTCACGGTCTGATGCAGCGTTGATATACCACACCGCCGATTGCTCCTGCGCGCTGCTATTCATTTCCTTCGATATCCGATATTCGATATTCGATATCCGATATTCATTGGAGGTCTCAGGAAGCGAAACTTCAAGCACCCCCGGAATGTTTTTCAACAGCTTCGCCGATACCGGCGATCCGAACTCAACCCTGACAACCGATTGGGATGTAACCAGGTGCTGAAGGTTCTGCGTGGTGTCATCGGCAACGATGTGTCCCCGGTGAATGATGATTGCGCGGGTGCATATGGCTTCCACCTCCTGCATGATATGTGTCGACATCACCACGGTTTTGGTTTTGCCAACTTCGGTGATCAGGTGTCTGATTTCGAGCAATTGATTGGGATCGAGTCCGGAGGTTGGTTCATCCAGGATCAGCACTTCCGGATCGTGAATCATCGCCTGGGCAAGGCCAACACGTTGCCGGTATCCTTTTGATAAGGCGCCGATTTTTTTATGCTGCTCTGTTTGAAGTCCGGTGACTTCTATCATCCCGGATACCCTCCCTGAAATGTTTCCCTTCAGCTGATGCGTGCCGGCGATAAAACTGAGAAATTCCCTAACGTAAAGATCGAGGTAGAGTGGGTTGTTCTCGGGCAGATAACCCACTTTTTTTCTCACTTCAATGCTTTGTTCCAGCACATCAAAGCCACAAACTGAAGCATCGCCCGAGGTAGGGGGGATGAAGCAGGTGAGAATTTTCATCAGCGTGCTTTTACCAGCTCCGTTTGGACCGAGCAGCCCGGTAATGCCGCCCGGTTTTATTTCAAGTGAAATAGAATCAAGCGCTTTCTGGGCGCTGTAAATTTTGGTGATATTGTTTATAATGATCGACATAATCGGGAATGATGGAAAACTATGTGCAAAGGTATGGAAAAATATGAGGAAGTGGAAGTTGGTAAGCTGGCAAGATGGTAAGTTGGCAAGTTGGCAAGTTGGTAAGTTGGTAAGTTGGTAAGTTGGCAAGTTGGTAAGTTGGTAAGTTGGTAAGTTGGTAAGTT
>CAISJJ010000268.1 GCA_903885595.1 uncultured Bacteroidales bacterium | reverse complement strand
CCAGATTTTTTTCAAGTGCAAGAATTTTTAAACGAATTCTTTCATAGAGCGGATCCTGAACGGTCATAGCAAAAGAAACTGCATCCTCAACCCTTCCTTTTTCTATCAGATCAAGTTGCTGTTTCCGGTTCTCCCGGTATGTGGCAAGTATACCCTGAATCTCTTTGAACTGCTGAAGGTCATCAGGCTTATCCAGCAGTTTGTTATCGATGTCTTTGACCCTTTCTTCAATTTCCAGGGATCGTATTGCGATAGAATTCAGTACAGTATCCTTTTGCCTCCCATCCCTGGTTATTATCAGCTCAAGCATCAATGCCCTCATTCGGTTTTCATCAGAACGCAACTGGGTTAACAGCTTTGAAATTTCAAATGAATTAACCATTTGTTTTTGGGTAGCCCGGCCTGACAAGTTGCTTATATATGAAACCCAAACAAATACGATAACTACCAGGATTATAATGCCAAATCCCAGAAATAATTTTGCCCTTGTGCTCAGATTAAAAGTTGATTTCATTTTTCCTCCATTTTTTGTTAGGCGTAAAAGACAGTTTAAATATTTATCAAATTCCTGATTTGCCTGGTTCATTATCCTTTCTGATTCACTATCAGCGCTTTATTCGTTAATATATGCTCTGCATTGAGTATTATGATCCCATTTGGTGTAATTCCTTTAATGTATTCAGCTTCAATTCCATTAACAGTGGAGGGAGGTGAACTTAGGGAGGTCAGGCACATCTGAAATGTCCCCTCAATCTCATCGGTGACTATTCCGAATTCTGTCCGGTCCCATTTTAGCACAATGATTTTATTCAACTGTGTTATCCCGCTTTTTTTCAGGTTAAAAAGAATTTTTAAATTGACGATTGAAATAATTTTTCCATGCAGATTTATCACTCCGGTTATAAAAGATGGCGCACCTGGTATCACTGTCAATTTATCCAGTGTTAAGACTTCGCTCACATAAACACTTTCAATTGCATAGCGTTCAGGTGCCAGCAGAAATGCTACAACCATTTGCGATTCACCGTACGCCGTATGTTCCGTTTTTTTTCCGCGTAAAGCAACGGCTCTTTGCCTTAGAATTTCCTGGTCATCTTTCATGCCCTGACAGTTATGATAACAATTCTTTTAATTCTTTTAACCTGCCTGCAGTCAATCCTTCTGAACCAGGCACAATATCCTCATCGTTGAATGTTGATAAAAGATCCTTTACATTTTTGAAATGTTTTTGTGCGATACGATGATCGCCCTTGCGTTTTGCGATATTCCCATGTAAAAGGTGCGATAAAATATGATGCGGATCAAGATACAAGGCCTTTTTGAGCGCTGTTTCGGCTCGCTCCTGTTCGTTTTTTTCCATCAGAATCGTTGCATAAAGGTAAAAGGAGTCAGCTCCGGCATTGTTAATTTCGAGTAATTTATCGCCATATTCCAGCGCCTCTCCCAGTTTCCCGAGGTTTGCATATGATTTGATGAGAAGGGTTAAAACTTTAAGTTCTGAAGTCGTTTTTTTGAGCACAGACAGGCAATCTTCAATGCATTGCTGGTAAGCTCCTTTGTTATAAAGTCGGGTTATTTCAAGGATAGAAAATTGCTGATCAGGTGTTAGCTTCAAATCAACAGTCTTTTCTTGTGGATTTAGGTTTTGTCTGGAGTCAGTTTGTATTGCCGGTTTTTTTTTAGCCGGATATTTCGGAACAATTTTATTGATAACCGGAATTGCCTTCATTATGTCAGATTTTGGCAATTTCCGGTAAAAAATTCCATTTTCAACTTTCAGGCTGGTAAAATCGGTAAAAAAGGTATCGTTAAGTTCCACTGAACTTGGAATGAACCAACCCTTTTCGGTAAGTGATTGAAAGAAAAGCTTCCCTGTCAGTTTTATCTGATTTGGTGTAAAATACATCAATACATTCCGGCAAAAAATCACATCCATTGCATTCGTATTACTTTGAATTGATGGATATTTATCTGTTGCCAGGTTTAACAGCGAAAAGGTAACCATTTTCTTGATTCGGGGTACGATCTCCCAATTCTTGCCAGCCGGTGTAAAATATTTTTCCCTGACATTTGGGTCTGTTTCACGAAATGACCAGGCGCTGTATACTCCCGCTTGCGCTTTGTTAAGGAAGGTGGCATTCGTATCTGTAGCAAGCAGGCTGATATTCCACTTGGTAATATCCGGGATAATTTCCGACAGGAGAATGGCAAGGGTATATGGTTCCTCGCCTGTGCAGCATCCGGCGCTCCATATCCGCAGGTACTGTTCCTTTCCCTGGCGTTCATTTATTATTCCAGGTATTATATGATTTTTAAATGCATCCAATCCAGGCTTCTCACGAAAAAAAAAGGTTTCCCCGACCGTAAGATAGTTTATAAGTATTTCCAGGTCGCCCCGATTCAACAATCCATTCGAAAGCCAATCTGAAATGTCCTGATCGGTTTCCCCTTTCCCAAGTTCCCTGGCAGCAGACAGAATTCCCCGTTCAAGATCATTCCACTTATTCCGCGGAAAATCAAGTCCAATCTGGTTGATTACCATTATACCCGCTTTTTGCAGCAATGATTCAGAAAGCATGGGCTATTTTGTTTCTTGTGTCAGGTGTGAAATCAATCGTCGTATTTCAATCTCCTCCTGCATCGAAAGAAATTTTTCAATGTCATAAATCACAATAATACCATCCTCCCTCCTTAGCAACCCCGCCGACTCAAAACCCGGTTCAACGTCCGCTGAATTAACCATCTCTGGCGCCTTCGTGTATATAACCCCTTCTGCCTTGTCGGCCACCAAAGCAATTTTCCTTTTTGTGCTATCAGCTATGATAAAAACATCATCGATCCGAACAGGCTGAAGTGGCAGTTGAAAACGGTACCGCAAGTTTATCACAGGAACCAATACTCCGTAATAGTCAATCACACCATAAATTGCAGGTGGAGCGTTAGGTACTATTGTGACAGCGACAGCTCTGATAACCCGGTCAATGGTTGATAATGGAATTGCGAACTTACAGTTCTCAATTGTGAAGTGAAAGATTTTATCAGGCAAAGTGTACATGTGATAAAATTAATTGATTGATCGGAGATGTACCACCAGACAATAACTCATAGATCTTTGATTCCGAATAACCCTTCCCATTGAAGGGGAGGGCCAGGGATAGGGCTTCGCGTAACGACAGTATGTTACTTAATCTCAACTGGTATGATTATGATTAACCGAATTAAATTGTAAAGATAATGGATTTTATTCATAATCAGAAATATGGCACCCGCTGGGAAAAATCGCTCGTACTGAACTGTTACGATAAGACCATGTTACTCCCGTAACAACTTAGATTACAGGGAGAAACTAACAGGAAAGAGGTCAAAATAAAAATATATCATTGCGCAATTGAGAAAAAGTCAAACTATAAAACTGAAAAGCACACATAACGAAATTTTTCATAGCTTTGACTGGATTATCACATTGTAAAATCATGAGATTAAGAATTGCCGGACTTTTGGTGTGGGTTGCTTTCCTCTTCTGCTCAACTTCATGCAATCATCGCTCTAATGACAACATGGTTTCCGGCAGGCATGGTATGATGCTTGACCTGGCTGACTCCCTTGTTCATTTCAAACCTTATGTCGCTGACTCCATATACCGTGTCATCCTGAATGACAGCGCTTCTTCCACCCAGTCTCACCGTGTGAGGGCGCTTATTGGTGAATCGGGCATCTGTTCCGACAGGTCAGGCTATGATACAGCGGCAATACTGATCGACAAAGCCTTTGCCCTGGCCTCCCGGGCGGGCGACAGTTCGTTGCTTATGCAGGTACTGCTTGCCAGGGGAAATCTCAGCATCGACCTGGGAGACAATGAGAAAGCGGGAAAATGTTTTGAACAGGGCCTTTCACTGGCAAAAAGGAGAGGAAGCAGGCAGGATCAGAATAGTTTTTACCTGGGATTGGGATCAATAGAAAGGGATAAAGGAAATTTTGCATCAGCCATCAGGATATATACCGAAGCCTCAAAGGTTGCCGAACAATCGGGAAACGTCAGGAACCAGGCGCTTGCCTTGGAAGATATTGGGCTCGCCCTGAATTATACAAATGATTCTAGGGAAGCGTTACAGTACATCCGACAGGCCCTCGGGATAAGGATGAAGAACAACCTTTTACGTGAATATGCCATGGGACTTCAGAACCTTGGCATCACCTACAGGAAACTCGATATGCTCGACTCGGCGCTCTATTGCTACGGGGAGGCAAGAGAGATGCTTCTGCAGTTAGGCGACTCAAACACCCTGGTGCGGGTGCAGTATAATACCGGGCTGGTGTTAAAAAACCAGAAAAAATACCGGGAAGCTCTGAATGCGATGAACCAGGTTCTTGAGCTTTGCCGGCGGAAAGGCATAGCCGACGGCGAAGTTTATGCCCTGCATACCCTGGCAGCCATTGCTGATGAGCTGGGAGAGCCCGGCAAAGGAATTCAATACTCCGACAGCTCAATATCACTTGCCAAGCAACACAGGCTTATTTCCGACCTTCCCAGTTTGTTTGAAAGAAAGCAGGAGCTGCTGGCTAAAACCGGGAATTTCAAAGATGCGTATGCCACCGCCCAATCATATATTGCATTATCTGACAGTCTTCTCTCCCTCGACAAGCAAAAAGAGATCGCACTCCTTAAAACCCGGTTCGAGACCGAACGCAGGGAATCGGAGAACCTGATCCTGAAAAAAGATCTGCAGTACCATCAGGCCCGGCTGATATTTCTATGGGGTATCCTGGTACTTACAGCCATCGCTTTTATATTGGTGGTACTGATTTTCAGATATCGTAATAAACATCTGAAAGAGCTGAATCTACTGTCGGAAGAGAAGGTAAGACTCAAAGAGCAGGATTTGGTCTTTCAATCTCTGATCCGTACTGATCTTACCAATGTAAACCGTTCGGTGCGCGAAAAACTGTTCCCTTTCAACCTCAGGTTCCAGCGCAAGAAAGACCAGGATGATTTCATTCAGTTGCTGGATGAGATAACCCGGGAAGCTTCCAGGGATCCTCTGGCCGAATTCGAGTTTATGTTTCAGCAACTTCACCCATCCTTTTTCGAAAAGCTGCTTGCCCGCTGCCCCTCAATAACGAAGTCGGAATTGCAGGTTTGTGCACTGCTCAGGCTTAACCTTTCATCAAAAGACATAGCAAGATTACTCGGCATCAGCCTCTCCACCGTCGAAACCACCCGCCACCATATCAGAAAGAAACTGGAACTGGAAAATGCCGATAATCTTTGCGGCTTCCTGATAACTATCTGATAATCAAACCTTGTTGTTTGTTGCATCTTATTTTTAATTACCTGTTATACAGGTTGTTACCGGTTTTTTAACTGACGATAGCGTTCACTTTGCTTATCGAAAAAATGTTATAAGTAACAGAAATGCAGATTATTAGTTCATGCGAGGTAGGAACTGACGAGGTTTTTGTCCTTGAAAATTTGACGCTGGTGTGTCAGGCTCCTTACTTTTGGCATCTGAAAACGTTTTTATGGAAACAATTTCCTCATCACCGGGTACTGTACTTTTTGGTTTTGGTCATCCTGTTTTCCGCGATGAATACTTCTCAATGTTCAGGAAAGAGAAATTTCATTTTCTTTCTGCCACTTCCGGCGATGAACTACTCAGATTGTTTCATGATCACGCCGAGGTATCTTTGGTGATACTGACTGCCGAAATGGGAGGGCTTAACGGGTTCGAGATTCTGCACCAAATGAAAATCGACAGGTCGGGTATACCTGTGATCCTGCTTTCAGCCAGTATATCTTTTGAATCACTAAAACTTGCTTCCATGTATCACTGCGATGAATTTCTGCAGCTTCCTTTGCAGAAAAGTGAATTGATGATATTGATTAATAAGTACTTACATTAACCATTAAATAATATTTACATGAACAAAAACACTTTGTTACTATGTGTGGCCATACTTCTGGCCGGGATCGCCGGATTTGCGCAGCAGGAGAAACCGAAGATGGATATGACCGAACTGGCCAAGAAGACACAGAACCCGGTTGAGTCAATGATCCAGGTTCCTTTTGCCTATTACGGGAATTTCAACTACGGGCCCGACAAACAATTTGCTTCAACGCTGGAGATGAAGCCGGTTGTCCCCGTAAAACTCTCCAAAGGGCTGAATCTCATATTGAGAGCCATCGTCCCGGTTCTATTCCTCCCCGAACCTGTCAGCAAAACAGGAGTGAGCGACATCCAGCTCCAGGTGTTTTTTGCCCCTTCAAAGGCAAAGAAATTCATCTGGGGACTGGGCCCGATGGTTACCTTCCCAACCGGCGTGCCTTACGAAATCTGTTCAGGCAAATGGACGGCAGGACCCATCGGTGTAGGATTGGTCATGTTAAAGAAGTGGGTTGCCGGGGTGCTGATAAACCAGCGCTGGTCGTTTGCCGGTGATGGCTCCATGCCTGACGTAAACCAGCTTTATATGAATGCCTTTGTAAACCTCAATTTCAAAAAGGGTTGGGCGGTTTCCTATGCCCCGGAAATCTACGCCAACTGGAATGAAGATGCATCAAATATCTGGACCTTCCCGGTAGGTTTGGCCGGAATCAAGGCATTCCATATCGGGAAACAGATGATGTCGGCAAACCTGGGTTATTACTACAATGTGGTATGTCCTGAATATGCGACCAATATGTATGTCAAGGCCGGTGTCAGCCTGTTGTTCCCGAAATAAGTCTTCCGGGAATGATAAATCAATAATTAACATAATCATCCTATGACCACAAAAGCACACGACATCATCAACTGTGAAAAATAATCCGAATTCATTTCCAAATCTCCCATCTTCAAATCTCCAAATTTCCAAATCTGTTTTTTCAGTTGCCCCTAAACTAATCAAGATGAAAATAAAAAGAATCACACTATTGGCAATATGCTTTATTATTGGATCTGTCTGGGTCAACAAAGCAAACGCCCAAAAACCTGCCTTAACAATTAACCCCGATTCGTATGTTTCGGCATCAAACGAAGAGTGGGGTCAGTTAATGTGGAATTTTAAACTCTTCAATCAGCCTTTGGATGAATTTACAAATTTTGATGAACCCAATGAGTCGGGGCTGGCAGCCAATCGTTTCATCGACAATTATGCTGCTTACTTCATTTCAGCTGAACAATACCACAAGTTCCCGGCATGGACGGAGGCGATTCAACCAGTTTTGGACAGGGTAAACATGAAGCTGTTGCAGAAGTTCCTGTGGCAGTACTGGAACGAAGAGAGTGCCGGGATTGTTAAATTCCAGCCCAATATGGACAGGACGTTTCCCACAACTGCCGACCCCGTTGGATTTGCCAATATCATGTATTCAGGCCATTTGCTGTTTCAGATGAATCTTTACCAATCGCTGTATCGCGACATGAAATGGGACAAACCGGGGTCTGTGGTATTAAAATGGGATGATTACACACAATTCGTGTATGATAACAGGAAAATACAGGAGTTGATTACCATGCAATTTCTCAGCAATCCTGTTCCGGGCGTAGAATGTGAACGCAACGCCGTTTTCTCGGCTTGTAACCAGTTCCCGTTAAACGGGATGAAGCTTTATGATGAAATGCATGGCACCCGTTATTTTGCTGCCGTTGCTCCATTATATAAGAAATGGTTCGAAGATGTTTTTGTTGACCCTCAAACCTATAACATTGCATGGTTTTATTTGATCAAACAAAAAATTGTCTTTTCTGAAAAGACTCCATACTATGGGAATAAATCTGATTCGATGGAAAAGACATTGGTTAAAAAGGGCGTTGATTTTGTGTCGGCAGGTAACGATGGCGCTGTTGGTACCTTTATGCACGCCTGGAACCCTGAATTGATCGAAAAAATCTATCCTGCCTTAAAGAAAAAAGTGTTTTCCGTTGATGCAAATGGCCTGGCAAAATTGCATCAGGATGTATTTATACAAGATGCCACCTATGCCTATTTTACCTGTTTGGTAGCCGAAATGGGCGATGAACCGACGAAACAATTGCTGATAAGAACAATGGACAGTATTTATCAGGGAGTTTGGCTGGATGGCACATTTCATTATGCATACAACGAAAATGCTCCGGTGTTGAGTGTGGGGTCGCCCGATGCGGCAAAGAAACCCGGGACAGTGATAAAGCCCGCTTGTTGTGAAGCTCCGATGAAAAAAATGCAATCACCTCAATCAGATGTTTCCAATCAGGTAATTGGCCTTGCACGGGCATTGCCTAAAAACGGAATGTGGATGATGGTCAATAAACCTTTTGATGATCAGCACTTTACCGAACCAGCGTTAAGCGGAGTTGATATTCAGCTTGTAATGTTGAAAAGAGCGATATTCGACAGAGCTCAGAAGGCGCTTATTGTTTCAACATTTTCAAATAAAACAGGGGCAGAGACTACGATTAAAGTGATCAGGCTGGATCCTGCAAAAACGTATAATATATTTATCGATAAAGAATTTAATAAAGAGTTTAAAGGCATAACCGAACATGAAATTAAAATTGACAGCAAAAAGAGCTATGACATTGTAGTTGTAGAAAAAGTTTAAATCATGAGTCTGGTCGAAAAAGCCAAAATCACCTCACCCTAACCCTCTCCTAAAGGAGAGGGAATTCCCCTTCTCATTGAAGGAGAAGGGGTTAGGGGATGAGGTCCATTTGATAAACTGTTATTTTTCGCGATCATAGCGTTTTTATACTGGACTCAATTATCAACCAAAAAAAACAACAAGGAAACAATTTCAATTCACTTTACTAACCAAACTATTATGAAAACAAGTAAAATTTATTTCAGCCTTTTGGCCGTCGTGGCTGCATTTGTAATCACATCGTGTGGTTCGCCTGTCACATTAACAAGCTGGAAGAACCCGGCCGACAATTCGAAGATCTCGAAAGTGGTGGTGATGCCCCTGTTCGACAAGCTTGAATACATGAAGCCGTTTGAACAAGCAATGGATGCCTATTTTAACACCCAGGGACTGAAAGCGCTCGGATCGCTTGATATATTAAATCCAAATGTTAAATATTCGGTTTCTGAAATTAAAAAGAAGTGCGACAGTCTCGGCGCCGATGCGATTCTGGTATTCGTTTATAAGGGTACTGATAAATCAGAAAGCTACGTTCCTCCAACCACTTATACAACCGGTGGGTTTGGTGGTTCATGGGGTGGCGGATACTGGGGAGGAGGTTCCTGGGGCGGATACGGCAGCGGATTTTATGGAGGAGCAGCGGGCTTCGACGCAGGCAGCACCGTGACAACCGGAGGCTACTGGACTACTACTTCCGTGGTAAACCTGAAAGCAAGTCTGTACACAAGATCTTCGAATGATGCCATCTGGACTGGTGATATTACGGTAACCGACCCGAACTATGTTGACCAGTCGGCCACTACTATCGCTCAGGATATCTATGCAGATTGGCAGAAATATAATCTTTTGAAATATCCGCCGGTGAAAAAATAATTGGGAGATCCTAAATCACCTAAGCTGAATAAATTTCAAACTGAATTTATTGTGCTTTTCTCCGCGGTTCTCTGTGTCTTCTCAGTGAACCTCAGTGTAAGTTGCTTTCACGGAGAACCACTGAGAAAATGCACATAGAACCACTGAGAGATTTTTTATGAATTATACAGGTTAACAATTTAAAGTATGAAAAACATCACATTCCTTTTATTGACGGGTTTGTTTGCGTTGTTCCTTGCGGCATGCCAGCCAAAACAAAGTTCGACCCAGGTTGAGAACAAAGATCCCAACATCACCAAAACCAAGGCTGCCGTCGCCATGGACCGGTACGAAACCGGTCTGAACAATTACAAGGTGGCGTTCTATTACTGGTACGACCACCTCATGGATGGTGAAGTTCCGCCTGCAAATGTGGCCGAGGCCGGCAAAAAACTTGATCTGGCCCTGGCTGAAGTCAAAGGAAACTCTTTTGACAAGGCCTATGCCCTGATGAACCAGGCCGATTCGCTGCTGGATGTTCATATTAAGGCAGATTCACTCTTTCCTTACGAGACCGACAAACCGATGGAAAGGCAGGATGCTTCGAAGGTATACAAAGCCAAGTCGAAGGATTACCTGGTGCTGGACCGGTACGGGGTGAAGATGAACGATGTGGGTCCCTCCATCTGGGGGTACTGCGATGACGGGGAATACTACCTGATCACCACATTTTACAACTACCACGCCCGCGGACATATCATCAAACCCGTGGTCGTGGAGATCATCACTACGAAAGATCCATCCAAACGCTATGTTTACCTGCTGAACGGCGAAACAAAAATCACCCAGACCGAAAAGAGTGTAGAATATTTCGTTGAAGACGGGGGAAAGAGTTTCAGGACGATCATTACCGACGATCCCATTGGCGGAGGCACCACCTGCCATTCCATCGGGATCTTCCCGGCAGTGGAAGGAAAAGCGCCAGCGATCAGGTTTGATGTGACCACCACACCATCGTTCTCATACTGGTACAACCAGAACCTGGGAGCCGCCATGATGTATCCCGATATTGTTCTGGCAGGTTTCGAGCAGCCCGGGCCGGCCTGGGGTACTGTAACGATGGATGGGAAGACTGCAACCTTCAACAAAACAGCCGGTGGCGTAACGGAAGTCTGCATGATCAGCGGAGCCCCGGGCAAGCCGTATGATGAATACCGAACCAATATGACCAGGTACGGCAACGAATGGTATATCGCAATACATTCGGATCAGGTGGATGGGATGTTTATTAGTTATGGAAAATTCCGGGATGCAGGGATCTCTTACAAAGGGAAGTACATCATTCCGACCGAATATAAACTGGTACCCGGACTTGCCAACCAGACCATGACCCTGATCGCTAAAACTAAAGAGTATGGCGATCTTGTCCTGAATTTCAGGATCATGCTGCACGACCCGGTATATACTGAAAGAGTGGCCACAATGGACGGCAGTTTCGACGGGCAGGTGCTGACCAATGGCGGGGCCTGGTTCGAGCATGTATTCAAGGGTGCGCCCGACGGTATCAAAGCGGTTCAGGATTCGCCGCAGATTGTGAATCCGCTTTAAGGCCAACCAACGAACTCAAAATATACAGTCCGAAGACATAACGTTTCTGAAAACCGTGATGAAAAATCAATTAAATTGAAGTTGCACATTAACAAACAATCTGTCCTATGAAAAAATCTTATTTCATCCTTACATTGCTGGCCCTGATTGTCATTGCATCCGCCTGCAAGAAGAAATCGGAGGATCCCGTTACAACCTATTATTATGCCAATGCACAGATAAAGGGAGCAAACATTTCCTTTAAAACCACCTCAAACTTTGGTAAACTATGTGTCATGACGGGCGTATGCAACACGTTCTACACCGATCCTGCATTACAGGATAAGAATTACCTGATGATCGGCCTTCCAACAACGGTGAAGGCAGGTGTAACCTATACGAGTGATTCTTCGCACACGCAAATCCTCTATGTCGACAATGGCGGACGCAGCTATTTTTCATCCTGGGGTGACAGTCTGAACATTACTGTGACGAAATGGGAAGGGCATGGAGGGACAGGTACAGGTACTTTCTCTGGCAAACTCAGGTACGAAATTGTTCCGCCAAACCCACCCGACTCTATTTACATTAAAAACGGTTCTTTTTCAGCCAAAATCTGGTTCGTCCTCGGGAAATAGATTAATGATTACCATCATACTGATGCTGTGCGCGAATGGGCCTGGGATAGTCCTTCAGGCATCGGGGAATTAAAGAACGAAATGCAGAAAGCTGCAGGACAGGGATGGATCGTGGTGGATATGAGGAAGGATTGGAATGTGATCTATCCGTTTGAACATCCAAGCAATTAATAATCAATCTATCAATCAGTCTATCAATCAATCACTTTTATCAAATCAAAACAACATGAAAACAAAATTGTATTTACTTTGTCTGCTGATGGCTGTGATAGTCATGAGCGGCTGCAGCAACCAGCCGAAAATGACCAAAGAAGAAGCCGCTGCGAAAATAACCGAACTGCAGGCAAAACTGGATATCTCAAAGACCCAGTGGTACGACATCTATGCCCTGGGGGTACTCAAACAGGCTCCAAAAGCCGATTCTCTGATCGCAGAGGCAGGTAAAAGCCTCGATGCGAACGACATGAAAAAGGTAGCCGAGTTGCTTACCGAGGCCGACACCCTGCTGAAGCAATACAGCCCCGTGGATGTTCCCGATTACCCGGCCTCTGCACCTTTGAAAGACCCGGCCGACCTGGGAAAGATTCACAAGGCCACCATTGAAGATCTCAAGCTGATGGAGGTGCACGGAGTTCCCCGCTGGAACTACTGGTACAATTTCGTGGGCAAAGGCGACGACGGCAACCTTTACATGGCTTACGTGTATATCAACCACCACGGGACCGGCAAACTTGTTCCCCCCACCGTGTTTGCCTTTAGCTGCAGTACCGATCCGCAGAAAATAATGAAGGTAAAATTCACCACCCTGCCCAAACTCAAATCAGAAAAAGACAAGATCATCTGGACCTTGGAGGAGAACGGGCAATCGCTGATTTACACATTAGCCGAAGGTAAGATCATGCTGAAATACAAGGACAAGGATTTCGAACTGGAATCGGAGATGACCAACGGATATTCATTCTGGTATAACAAAAACATCGATTATGCCCTCATCCTTCCCAACTCGCCCAATACCGGATTCGAGGAGACCGGTAAAGCCGAAGCGGAATTTGTGATCAATGGCAAAAAGATCAAAGCCACAGGTTTCGGAGAGCAGGAGAATCTTTTCTGCGGGGGGGCAAAAGGAGCCGATTACCGCACCGCCCTGTTGAAATACGGAAACGAATGGTGGGTTCCTTTTACCACCGACCAGGCCGAAGGTATCTTCGTGATGACCGGGAAATACAAGGATGCCGGTCTTTTCATTGACGGGAAATACATAATTCCCAGCGATTTCGAAGTAACCCCCATTGAGGCAAATAAATCGTTCACCATCAAGGCAACCACGCCCGATGGAGAGCTGGTGGTCAATTTTGATATGTGGGGATGGGATCCGCCATTATACGAACACTGGGGAACCTGCAGCGGCACTTACAAAGGACAGCAACTCACCAACGGTTACTGCTGGCTCGAACACATACCCCAGGGAGGCGTCAATGCTAGTCCGCCAAGCGGTGGCCGCAAAGGTACTCCTGAGAAAAATTGATTCGGGTCAGATCGCGGTGAGGATACATATCAGAAACAACAGTCGCTTCCGGTATGGCTACCGTCCGGTTTGCTGCCAAAGCCGGATTCCTTAGTCCGATCATTCGGAAAGGAACAGCGAACCATCTGACTTCGCATGACGGCGACCTGATCAGCCCCAGACAGACATAGCAAATCCATCTGCAGGTCACTTAATCCCAAAGATACGGTTCAATGCTTCAGTCCTGAAATCAAAGATCTCATCGAGTTTCCTTTTGATAAACATGGCGTTCGCCATCGATCCCAGGAATCCCAGGGGCGGCTGGTAGGTCACGATGTCTTTCATCATGGTTCCACCCTCGACCTTCTCGACAAAATGTTCATGGTGCCAAAGGTTGTAAGGGCCTACACGCTGTTCATCCACAAAATATTGAAACGGTTTTATGTGGGTGATCTCGGTTACCCAGGTGGTTTTGATGCCAAACACCGGACTGACCTTGTAACGGATGATCATTCCTTCGTACATTTTGTCGTTGCCGTTATTTGAGGTGATGTCGAATCCCATGGAGGGCGGGGTGATGATCTTGAGATTTTTGGGTGATGCGATGAAATCCCATACCTGTTCGAGCGGAGCAGGGATCTTTTGGCTTATTTTCAGTTGACAGACTGCCATTTTTTCTGCAATTATTTCGCAATGTAATACATTTCATTCTTTAATTCGTCAAGCGGTTCGAATTTCAGGTGTCCAGCCGGGTAAATGCGAGAATATGGCCGGAATAATGGGCAACCAGTACCTGAATAGGAGGTGTCGGACCGGATTCAACAGCAACAAAAGGGGATTTTCAAAGTCATGATCCATTATCGAAAAGGTTCATGAACGCATTGCCAAAGCCTGAACCGGATGGAAATGCTATCGTCAGAATGGCACCTTGCCATTCAAGTGAGATTGTGGTAATTTCACCGAGATGCTTGAACTTACAGATCCAGGATCGGATTTTATGGTCCTCCGGTTTTTTAATCATCTCTATTTCATACTGTTCAACCGGCAACCTGAAACCCAGTCCGGTCGCTTTTCCCGCTGCCTCCTTGGCCGTCCACATCACATGAAGGATTTGCAATGAATTGTCCTGGGCCGGCATGAGTGCAGTCTCATGGTCTGTTACGGTTGAATGTACTTGTTTAAATGTCTCTGGCCCATTGCAATGCGCCTGTAAAAGGGCAATCTCACCGGGTGTGAGGATGGAGGAGATGATCGAGCGGTTCTTTTCTTCCGGAGTCTCAATATCGATGCCCATCGGAAACGCAGCAGGGAAACAAAGCGCGGCACCGTGGTTATCAGAATGCGAGATTGAAACGGAATAGGGTCCCGGGAGACTTGCGGCAATGGGTTTTCCCAACGGGTTTGCAGTGATGTTGACCTCCGGACCGGCCAGCCCGGGAAAAACCTGGCGAATGGCCAGTTTTACAGCAACCCTGCCTGATTCATAGGACCGGCGTCGCACTTCGGAGGTAAATGCAGCAGCCTTTGCCAGTTCGGCAGGATGCAGCAGCTGATCTGTGAGCCTCGGCCTCCCACCTGATGTAAGGATCGGTATCACCACAAGTCCTGCCAGCAAATCCTCTTCGGGTGCACAACGGTTTCTGCCGCGAACGACTCGTGGCTTCCCGCTTAATGGGTCTGCCTGTATCTTGTCTTCTTCGGGTCTAAAACGAACAGTAGCGAGCAATGACCCTTCAGTGAGATCCATGGTATCAAGATCCGGGTTGATTCATTTCCATATTACCTGCCCATTCCCCCAGCGATCGCGCCAGCTCCTTCACCCAGGGCCTGGCCATAACCGACACATGGTTCCCAGGGATGTTTTTTATGGTAAGTCCCCTTGGAATATATGCTCCCCAGCCCAGGTCGGCCGAGCGTTCTGCGACAGTAACCTTCTCCTTTGTCATTGGGGCTTCACCTTCTTTGGCTGTTGGATCACGGAGGGATCCCTGCCCGGTGATGAGGGGCAAATCATCGAGGGCCCTGATGAGAAGGGTCGGACCTTCGTAGATCCCCGGCCGGCATTCGGCGGTGATCTCGTTGTGAAGGATCATCGTGTCAAGGTATCCGTGAAAGTGAGAGATCGGCATGTCGCCGGGCACCAGGTTCACCTTTTTGAACACTTCCAGAAAGACTTCGGAGCGCTGAACCGGGCTCTTCGATGTGAGATCCGCCTCGCCGATGCCGAGCGGGCGCCCGACCAGGTGGGATACCTTGCCGGCAAAAGCCACCATGCGGTCGACCGGGTCGACCTGCCCCCTTTTTCCTTCAGCACCTTTTGGGGATGGGGCGAGCTGGTCAATGATCATCAGCCGGGGCGCTTCTCCCTTTATTTCCTTTACCTGTCTTGCCATCTCGAATGCGATGAGTGCGCCCATCGACCATCCTGCAAAACAGAGGCGTTCTACTGGTCCGCTGAGGTCAACCTCCTTCAGGTAGATCGCAGCCATATCGCCGACGGTATGCACCTCCTGTCCATAGAGTCCGGACGCCTGGAGCCCGAAAACCGTGAACTCGCCGGGCAATTCCTTCCCCAGTTCAAAATAACACAGTACGTTCCCTCCCGCCGGGTGAACAAGGTAAAGGTTCGGTTGCCCTTTCCCGGGCCGCATGCTCACCAGGGCGCCTTCTTTTTGTACAACGCCTTTGCTTCGGATCGCTTCCGCAAGTGCCTGCACACTGCTCCGCTCAAACAGGGTCGCAAGTGGAAGATGCATGCCAAATTCCTTTTCGATCTCCGAGAAAAGCCGGATGGCCAGCAGGGAGTGTCCGCCAAGGTCGAAGAACGACTCTTCGATCGTGGTGTCGCCTCTCCCCAGGATGATGTTGAAGAGGGTGACCAGTTTCAGTTCCACCAAGTCGCGGGGGGCTGTGCCCGGTCGCTGTTCTCCTTTACCTTCAGTGAAGAGCGCCCTGAGCTTCTTCATATCGGTCTTACCGTTCAGTGTAACAGGGAACTTATCAACCTGCAATACCTCAGAGGGCAGCATGTAAGTAGGCAATTGTTGCATAAGCCACTTCCTGAAATCAGTTTCCTCATAAGTGGCACCCTGTGCCAGGCAGATAGCCGCCCGAAGTGCATCAACCGCGGAAGTCTCTTCGGGCAGGATGACAACTGCCTGACTTATCCCGGGGAAACCGGTCATGGCCCGCTCGACTTCACCGGGCTCGACCCTGTATCCCCTGACCTTCAGCTGGTGGTCCTTCCGGCCCAGGCAGGTTACGGCGCCGTCGTCATCCATCCTTCCCAGGTCGCCGGTAAAATAAACATGTTCGCCTGAACAGTAAGGGTCTGGCGCGAATTTCTCCCGGGTGAGTTCCGGCCGGTTCAGGTATCCTGCGGCAATGTTGGCGCCTGCAAGCACGATTTCACCGGTCAACCCTTTGGGAACAGGATGCAGACATTTGTCTGAAATGCATACGCTGGTGTTGTCGTTGGGAAACCTGTGATCAAACAAGGCAGACTCTTGAGATGAAATGATGTACACCCTGGTGTTGTTGAGCGGAAACCCGATGGGATACGATTCGTACCCTCCACCAACAGCAGGATTCAGGCCTGCCGGCAGCTCCCAGGTGAGCGAACCCACGGTGGCCTCGGTGGGTCCGTAATGGTTTATGATCCTGAGCCGGGGCGAGAGTTCCCTGACTTTCGAGGCAAGTGCGGGCGTACATTTCTCCCCTCCCGTGACCAGCAGTTTCCCGGGAAGAATTGCCTCTGCCTTCACCGAATGCAGTAAACTTAAAAGATGCGACGGGACGATCTTCATGCAGTCGATGGGTTCCCGGGCGAGCCACCCGGCCAGCATCGATGCATCGGGTGCATATTCCTCAGGGATCACCACGACGGTCGCCCCGTGGATCAGGGGCGGGAAGATACTGGTGTTGCCCAGGTCGGCGGCAATGGAGGTAATGGTGGCGCATGCGTCTCCGGGTTCAAGTCCCATCCGTTCCCATACCGCCTTTGAATAATTGTACAGTTGATTTCGGCCCACGCAAACCCCTTTGGGAACGCCCGTCGTCCCTGAGGTATAGATCACATAGGCAAGATCTTCGGGCCGGGATGTAGGATCCGTTGGATTCGAACTGGCCGGAACAGCCTGAAGCCTTTTCAGGTCGGCTGCGTTATCAGAATACGGTACAACTTCAGGATTCACATGGCTCGGAACAGCCTGATTTCTGATCGTTTCGGCATCGTTACCAGGGGAAGGTGCATCTTCCGGATTCAGGCGGATCGGAGCCTCGGGCAGGTTCTGCCCCGTTGGTGACGAACTCAAGACAGCCGGATTCACCGTCGCCAGGCTGTTTGACGGTTTACCCTGCCGGCTTCCGGGAGAAATAGCCTGCAGTTCACCAGGCTTGATGATCAGGCGAATTTTTGCATCAGCGGCAATGAAATCAAGTCTTTCGGGGGGCCATGTGGGATCCAGCGGAACGTATGCCGCTCCACACCTGAAAACCGCTAATATGCTGACAATGAGATCCACACTTCTGGGCATCAGGATCCCGACAAGGTCGTTTTTGACCACCCCGGCATTTGCAAGGGCCGAGGCCATGATTTGCGACTCATGGTCAAGCATTTCGTAGCTTAGTTTTCTTGAAGGATCCCTCACAGCGATGTTGCCGGGAACAGTCCTCACCTGGGTAGTAAAGGCCTCCAGCCATGCCTCTTTTCCGGTTCCTGACTCCTGTTTGTAATCTTTTATCATTCCGACCGCCACAGAACGATCATCGGAAGCCGAATATTCAAGTACACCACAGCACTGTTCAGGATGTGAAATGATGGAATTCAGCAGGATCCTGTAATTTCCGATCAGTTTTTTCACGGTGGAGGGAAGGAATATGTCTGTTGGGTATGTCGCCGAAAAGACAAGTCCCTGGTTGGCCTCCTCGACCCAGAAATTCAGGTCGAATTTTGACCAGGAATAGTCGATCCCCTCAGGTTTCACCGACAGGCCTTTGACGCTGTATAGGGAAGGGATGTTCTGGTGCACGAAATGCACCTGGAAAACCGGATTGGCGCTCAGGTTGCGGTTGGGGTTCACCTCCTCGATCAGCTTCTCGAAAGGAAGCTCCTGCCTTGTAAGCGCCTGCTGTGAATAGGACTTTATGTGTCTCAGGAAATCAATGGCCATCATCGCGTTGTCGGTCTTCACCCGCAGGGGGATCGTATTGATAAAGAGTCCCATGGTATTCTGGAACCACAGCTGGTTTCGCCTGGCCACCGGCATGCCCACCAGGAGGTCATCCTGCCCGCTGTACTTCGACATCAGAAGTGAGAAGGTCCCGAAAAGAAGGTGAAAGAGCGTGATGTTGTTTTGCTGGCAGAATTGCCTGAGCCGGTCAGATTCCGTGACATTTACCTCGCTGAACTCTTTGCCCCCACGGTACGACATGACCGGGGGACGTGGAAAATCGAGGGGAAGCCTGAGGGGTTCGGGAAGATCGCTGAGCTGCTCTTTCCAGAACTTCAACTGATCGGCACAGGTAGGCGATTCCAGCCACTCCTTCTCCCACTTTACAAAATCAACGTACTGGTATTCGGGTGCGGTGAACGGAACAGGTTCGCCACTTTCCAGCGCGGCATAGGTCATGCTCAGCTCCTTGGCAAACAGGGCATTCGACCATCCGTCGGAGATGATGTGATGCGGGTTGATCAGCAGTATGTACTCGGAATCCTGAAGGTGAAGGACCTTGAACCTCAGCAGCGGCAGGCGGTCGAGTGGAATGAAGATTTTTCCGTGCCCGATGGCCTCCTCCATGACCCTTTTTTCGCGTTCTGAGGCTGGCATTGGGCGAAGGTCCTCGTAGATGATCTCCGGCTTTCCTTCGGGGTGGATCACCTGTACCGGAACGCCATCCTTGACGCTGAAGGTGGTCCTGAGTATTTCGTGCCTCGAGGCAAGTCTTCCCAGGCTGTCTGTCAGTGTGGCAATATTGAGGCTGAAGTCGGCTTTGATGCGCAGTGCGGCAGGGTTGTTGTAGATCGCCTCCCCTTCACTGAGCGTGTTTAGGAACCACATCCTTTCCTGGGCCTTCGACAGGGGGTAGGTCCCCGAAGGAGTTCTTTCCATCCGCATGGGTTTTCCGGGCCTGGTTGACTGCCCCTCACGTCCTTTCTGCAACAGGGCTTTCAGCTGGGCCGGGCTGAGGCTCGACAGCCGTTCATTCAGTGGGCGTTCATCGTTAGGCATGGCGGGTGGTCAGGGATAGGTTATGACAAGTTTGCCGATATGTTTTGACCGCGACATAGCCGTGAGCGCCTCCTTAAGGCGGGTTATCGGCCAGGTCTGAAGGGGCAGGGGGGCGAAAGCCCCTTCTTCGTAAAGTCTGCAGATCTCCTGTAGCTGCTCTGTAAGCATCGCCGGCTGCAGCAGGTAAAGCGAAATGTCAAGAACTGAAAAGGTGATCCCATTTTTGAAAAGTCCCATCGGCAACAGGGTGTTCAAGGCAACATCCTTCTTGTCGACCTGGATGAAACGCCCGAAGGGTGAGAGGATCTCGAGTCCTTTCAGCATGGCTTCGCCCGAAAGGGTGTTCAGGACGAGGTCAACTCCTTTTCCCCCGGTCATTTTCATGATTCCTTCGCCAAACGCAGTGGTGCGGGAGTCCATCGGCGCTTCAATCCCTTTACTTGCAAGGAATTCCCGTTTCTCAGGTGACCCGGCGGTAGCAAAGATCTTTGCCTTTTTCCAGCGGGCTATCTCCAATGCTGCCAGTCCCACGCCCCCTGTAGCTGTATGGATCAGCGCCGACTCGCCTTCGCGGATGGAACCAAGGCGGACCAATGCCGAGAAGGCAGTGAGGAAGACGGTTGGAAGGGTGGCGGCCTGGTTGAAATCGAGAACCCCCGGCTTGCGGACCAACTGACGGCGGTTCACGTTGAAGATGCTGATGAAATGGCTCCCGGGCTGTACCATGCCGTCAATATAGGTCCCGGCAGAAAGGGCAATTACCTCGTCGCCGGTTTTGAATTCGGTCACTCCATCGCCAACGGCCGTAACGATGCCCGAATAATCGGATCCCATGTTCGAAGGAACCCCGGGGGCCTCAGGATACTGTCCCATGGCGATCATCAGGTCGCGGTAGTTCAGGCTGGCCGCTTTTGCCTTCACCTGCACGTACCCGGCCGGGGGAGACTCCGTTGCGGCTTCCCTGAAAGTGATACTCAGCGAACCCGGGGTTCCTGGATCACATGCGAAACAAGCGCTCGCAGGGAGCATATCTCCGGGATCGGGTTTCAACTCGCCGGCTGGTTTTGAACCAGAGTATCCAAGCCGCTTCAGCAGCGCCTCCTTCTGTGCCGGATTCAGTCCCGCAACCCGTTTAAGAAGCTCTTCATGATTCATTTTCAATGTCCTTTAACATGGCCTCAAGTTCATCAGCCCCCTTCATCGCAATGATCATCTCAACAATCCTGTCGGAAAGCCCTCTTACGGTGGGGTTCTCAAAAAACACCGCCGGCTGGAGCTCCAGATCAAACTCATCTGCAATGTTTGAAATGGTTTGAATGGCAAGGAGCGAATTTCCGCCAAGCTCCATGAAGGTGTCGTTTACCCCAATCTTGTCAATGCCAAGTATCCCCTTCCAGATCGCGGCCACCGAGGTCTCGATCTCGTTTGCAGGGGCTTCGTAAGGAGTTGAGAGCTGCGGACGCTCATAGGCTGAGGAACTTTCAGTCTTCTCTTCCTCCTTTACCATTTTTTCCTTTTTCTTGTACGAAGGCCTCTCCTCATAAATGTCCTGGACCAGGTCGGTTGTGTTAATCACCACCTGGGGAAACTGCAGGAAAGCAAGCAATCTCCTGAAAACCTCGACACCCTCTTCCGGCAGGATGTCTGTTTTTCGGGCATAGGTGCTGAGATCCTGAACAGGCTTTACGGGCGACTCGGCATCAGGTCCCTGTACTGCCCTGCCCAGGTTTTGACCGAGGCGTTTGAACGAAACCTGGCCGATGGTCGCCAGCATTTCCCCATCCTCATCACATAATTTCACCTTGAACTTTATCTCCTCATCCTCTTTCTTCCATTCAGGATCAAGCGAAGAATGGCACCAAAAACGGGCCGGCAGCGGCCTGAAGGCTGAAATGTCGCGGTATGAAAAAGGCAGGTACAATTCAGGATCGACAATTGGAATGACACTTGAAGTAGCCACATCCATCAGGGCGGGGTGAAAGGCGAAATGTTCAAGATCGGATTGGAACTCTTCCCTGAGCTCTATTTCTATCAGGAATTCCCTGCCGTTGTGGTAATTGGTCTTCTTACAGTTCCAACGCGCGTCGTACTTCAGTACAGGCCGTCCTTCGTTGTTGAGGACTTCGGTGAAGTGTGAAGAATAGTCGGTGTGGACCCCGATCCTTTTCTTTATTTCACTGATGTCAACGCGTTCGGGCGGAACCTCCTCCGAAAGCTTGAATTCACCTTTCACGTGATCCATCCACATCTCCCTCGACTTTTCATTCTTATCTTCCTTGCTGCTGATCCTGAATGACATTTGCCCGCCGGACGGTTTCACCACCAGGCGGATCACCCGCCCGACGCCGGGTTCAAAGATCAGGGGAGTGACAAAAGCAATGGATGAAATCTCGAGATGCAGCGAGGGATCCTTTGCCAGTGCGAACTTGTGAAGGATCTCAAGGGTGGAGATCCCGATGAATGCGGGTTTTCCGCTCAGCCGGTGCGAGCTCAGCACCCAGTCGGTTTCGGGGTCCAGGTCGATGATCCAGGTCTCCTGGCCGTTGTCCTCCGCCTGAAAATTGAGACTGATGCCATTCCGGGGTTGGTGGCTCGAAAACCCTTTTCCCGACTGCAATTGCTGTTTTTTCTCTGCTATTGTCTTTTCCCAGTTTGCTGCCATGCCAACCACTCCCCACTGACCCCAGTTGATGGACATGGCTCCGTCGCCAACCAGTCGTTTCCT
>CAISJJ010000267.1 GCA_903885595.1 uncultured Bacteroidales bacterium | reverse complement strand
GATTAATCTCAGCCTGTTTTATGCTTCGGCTTCGCTCAGGATTCAGGGAACTGGCTTTTCGGAGTGGAATCATTTATGATAATTCCATCCAATTATTCTGATGACAAATGTACATAAAGCCATGGTCGAGTCATCATAATTGATTCAATTTTCCTATTTTTGCCCGTTGTTTTTCTGATTAAATATATGAGGCTGGTCTAAAAAGCTAAAATCACCTCACCCTAACCCTCTCCTAAAGGAGAGGGAACTCCCCTTCTCCTTGAAGGAGAAGGGGTTGGGGGATGAGGTCAATTTGATAAACTGTTATTTTTCGCGATCATAGCGTTTTTTACCGGACTCATATATGAATCGAAATGCAGCAGATTTCATCTATCAATAATTTGTCATTAATGGTCAAATGGATTATCCATTTGGCTTCATCTTTTAACTTTGTAATATGGCTGAAACAATGTTGGGAATTGGCTCCAGGGTAAAACATCCGCAGTTTGGCAAAGGCGTAATTGTACAGATCAGGTCTGATGCCTATGAAATTACCTTTATCGAACACGGCATCAGGATCATCCTTCGTGATTATGAAGGAATGGAAACCATCGAAGCCGTTGAAACTCCATCCGACCTGGCAACCTATGAAAAAATAGAAAAAGGACTCATCAGGGTGTTGCAGCGCTTCAGCGACATCCAGGAGAATGTCCCACTCGGCAGTAAATGGACGGGCGGACGATTGGTGTTATATCCAAACGATCCCGGGCTGAAGGAGAAAGAGGTTCCGATGGAGACCTTTTTTCATAAAATCGTGATGGTGCGCGACCGGCTCAGGGTACTTGAGCAGAAAATCAATGCCAGCGAACTTACCGACCAGGAAAAAGTTGAACTTCAGCAGTATATCACCCGCATCTACGGAAGTCTTACCACCTTTAACGTCCTGTTTAAAAACCGGGATGATCAGTTTGCCGGCGAAAGGGGAACCTGATCCTCATTCCCAAAATCCTGCCAGCTCCTCCAGGCTCTCCCGTTCTTTCAGTATCTCAAAGTGTTCACCTTCATTCACATATCCTGTGATCCGGGGTGTCTGGCGACTGTTATACCGCGACCACATGCTGAAGGTGTATCCCCCGCTGTCGTGAATTACCAGGAAATCACCCTCTTCCATCCGGGGTAAACTGACCCCTTTGGCGATGATGTCGCCTGAAAAACATAACGGTCCGGCAAGGTTGTAGGGATGTTCATCCTTACCTGTCTTTAACCGGCCAGTGGAATCAAAAACGCTGTACTCATGACGCCAGTCGGTGGGATTCAAACATTCGCGCACAAACAGATCGGCGCCCACGTGCAACATTGCCGTATTAATCGCCGGATCACGCTTTACATATTCAACACGGCTTACCGTCCATCCGGCATTTGTATATGCCCATCGTCCAAACTCAGTTATGATTTTAAATGTGACTGGAATTTGAAGATTTGAAGATTTGAGGATTTGAGGATTTGAAGATTTGAGAATGTCGGGATCGTTCAGTTTTGATTTTTGATTTGTGGTTTTGAATTTTGAATTTTGAATTTTGAGTTCATGAAGAGTCTCGAATAAGCCTGGCGCTCTTTCCCTGATCGCCTCAACATAATCCTCCATCAACGGTGGTTCTGAGCCATGATGGTAGGAGACAGGCAGACCTCCGCCGATATCGAAAATGGAAATCGGGGGAATCTCTTTTTCCAGGCGCCGTATGTTCATCTCCGTTACGAAATCATATAATATGCCGATTCCATCCACCAGCATTTGCAGCGGACATCCCTGAGATCCCACATGCAAATGAACCCCCGTAAGCCAGGGATACGAAAGAAAAGCATGCTCAAGCGCCTCGCGGTTATAGTTTATTGGAATGCCAAATTTCGAATATTCGCCAGCCACACTCGATTCGACGATTGTTCCCAAGCCGATCTGCGGATTGATCCTCAATCCAAATGAGCGACCCCACCCTGTCAGGGTCCCTGACCCCGTTAGTAAGGTCGGGTTTGCAGTTAAAAATTCATTTACCCGCCGGAGTTCCGATAAATTATCAATATTAAGGTGGATGCCTTTTCTTATTGCGAATTCGATGTCTGCCTTCGTCTTGACCGGAGAATCGAAAACAATCTGCCCTGGTTTGTACCCGGCATGCAATGCAAGGAAGACCTCGCCCACCGATGCCGCTTCAACCCCGGTGTTGATGGCAAATTTTTTAACCTCCGCCATGATCCGCAACAGTGGGTTTGCTTTGATGGCTAAACTATGAAGGGTATCCGGCGGAAAGCAGGAGGAGAGATACCTGATCCGCTTTTCTAGAAATGTGAGGTCGTAAAATATTAACGCAGTATCTTCTTCACGGAAAATACCCTTTGAAAGCGCCAAACGAAGCGCCTTCCCGATGGATTCGACAGTCAGATTCGATTGATTCATAATTGAAATAACGCCTCTTTTATATTGTGACCGGGTTTCGCGTTTCGCGTTTCGCGTTTCGCGTTTTGCGTTTTTCATTTTGCATTTCGCCTTTCGCGTTACTCGTAATTCGTAATTAATTAATCAGCCCCCTTTCCCTTGCGATCTGTTGTAATTTTGCAAGGGCGACCTTTCCGCCTGTTCCCAGACTCAGTGTGTTTTCATTGACATACAAATGGATATGCTTTTTCATCACCTCTTCGT
>CAISJJ010000266.1 GCA_903885595.1 uncultured Bacteroidales bacterium | reverse complement strand
CGGCATGAGCGAGTTCGGCGCTGTGATCGTGATAGCATACCACCCGATGATCTCCCCGATACTGATCTATGAGCGGTTCGGATCCTTTGGACTGAAATATGCCCGGCCGGTATCAGTCCTCTTCATCCTGATCGCACTGGGGTTGTTTATCGTACTGAGATGGCTGGCGAAGGAGAGAAATAGCGAGGTAGCGAGGTAGCAAAATTTTGAAATTTTATGTTAGAGCTGAGGAATATCTCAAAGCGGTTCAATGATTTTTGTTTGAAGGATATTTCTCTTTCAGTCGGGCAGGGGGATTATTTTGTCCTGCTGGGCGAATCGGGCGCCGGCAAATCCATGATCCTGGAGACCATTGCAGGGCTTGTTGCACCAGATTCAGGGACCATTCATCTGAATGGGAAGGATATCACAAGCGAGAAAATCCAGCACCGGAAGGTTGGATTGGTCTTTCAGGATCATGCCATATTCCCCCATCTTACGGTTGAAGAGAACATTGCCTATTCCCTGCACGGTGAAGAGATGACAAGGCAGGAGAAAAAAGCAAAGGTACGGTCAATCGCGCAGGAACTCGGTATAGGGGAGCTATTGAAACGCAACCCTGAAACATTATCAGGCGGTGAGCTTCAACGGGTGGCCCTTGGACGGACTCTCATCCAGCAACCCGTGGTTCTTTTGCTTGATGAACCCCTTTCATCGCTTGATACCAGGTTAAAGAACGAACTTCGCCGGTTGTTGCGGACCATCCACCGTAAGGGGCAAACCATATTGCATGTCACCCACGATTACGAGGAGGCGCTTTCACTTGCGACCAGGATTGCTGTTATCAACCAGGGAATGATCATTCAATCAGGGTCTCCTTCAGAAGTATTCCACCATCCAAAATCGGAATTCATTGCCCATTTCATTGGAGTGAAAAATTTCATTGCAGCCAGGCTTGTAACGGAAAATGAGTCCCGTTTTGCCTGTGCCAGCGAAAATTTCCGGGTTCGGATTGTTACAGAACTGCCTGACCAGGAGGGATTCATTCTGATAAGGGGGGAGGATATCCTGTTATCGCCGACCTCAGTGATAACCAGCGCTACCAATAATTTCACCGGAACAGTGATCGAAATCGTTCCCAATTCCGGCGGAGCTGAGGTGACCATTGATGCAGGCATGGAACTCCACGCCATTATCACCTGGGAATCCATTAAAAATCTCAGGATCGAAATTGGAACATCCTGCTGGGTGCATTTTAAGGCAACTGCAGTGAGGTTTATTCCGAAATAACTCCTTTCGTGACGATTGATCTCTTACAATGCATATAAAATGTTCTTATGAAATTGCCATAAGTACAACGTACATGCAAACCGTGAATGATAATTTATGGCTATTCCATATGGCCCGAAAAAATAAAAATTAACATATGAAATACCCATGAGCACATTGTTCATATTAGCAAATAATTTTATATGATTGATCGGAATCGTACCAGTAGATATTAATTAATTCTATTTGGTCAATAATGACCCCACCCCGTCCCTCCCCTTGGAGGGGAGGGAGTCGTAGGACGTTGATTTTTAATGTTTTTGTTTCAAACCATTTATAATATAT
>CAISJJ010000265.1 GCA_903885595.1 uncultured Bacteroidales bacterium | reverse complement strand
ATCGATGTGGTGGGCGACTTTGCCTATATCGCCGATTGGAACGGGGGAATGGAGGTAATCGATGTAACGCTCAAACAAACCCCGGTGGCCCGCGGATATATCCAGCTGATTGATGCCCCCTGGAGCATCGACGTGCAGGAAAACCATGCTTTTCTGGCCTGTTACATCAACGGAGGCGTACAGGTGGTGAATGTAACCGATCCCGATAACCTGGTAATCGATGGGTATTATGCCCGTTCGGGATGCTTTGCGCTGGGGGTCAGGGTTGAGGGCAACGACATCTATCTTTCCGATGGCGCAGCAGGTTTCCAGATTTACAAAACCGATCTGATCACCGGAATCGGTAAACCGGCCGCGGAGGCGTTATCCAGGCCGGGCGCTTTCCCCAATCCCTTTACCGGCAGGGTACAGATCACGACCGGTCAGGAGGCCGACCAGGTATTAAGGGTTTACGACGCTTCGGGCAGGCTGATCGCCAGCCTTGCACCCGACCGGCATGCAACCGGCCAGGCAGTTTACACCTGGAATGGAAAGACCGCTTCGGGCATGGAGGCTGCTCCCGGCTTTTATTACTATCAAACCGGTGCGGGACAGGAGACGGTATCAGGGAAAATTCTGAAGATCAGGTAATCCTGCCATTCCTACTACTGCACTTTATGGGATATCCTTTCGTTTAACGGATCAAGCGAAATCTGAAATCTGAAATGCGAAAGATGTAAAGTTATGTTAAATTTTCAGGAAATCTGGCGTGTCGGGAATTCCGATATTTTCATTCATATATCCCTGGTGTTTTTTTGCAGGATCATATTGAATGTTCATTTTATCGAGCAACGATTCAACCGAAACCTGGTGCAGTTGCATCCCGAGATCCCAGGGATCCATCCCCAATACAAGTCCGGCCATCTCTTCATAGGTTAAAACAGGAATGCCAAATCCGGCAACATCATAAGTTTTACCCGTTGTTTCAGCAAGCACATACTGCCATCTGTCTAGAAAATAGGTACATCCCGGGCAGTTGGCTACGATAAAATCGGGTTTATACGGCTCCATGGAATCGAACTTGAGTTTTGAATTGGATAGGCAGTAGCCGCGGTTTTCTTTGATAATGTAATTTCGGAATCCAAATCCGCAGCAATGGCGGCGTTCGGGGTAATCAATAACCTCGCCGCCCCAGGCTTCGATCATGCCCGAAAGAACAGATGGAAATTCAGCCCCTCCAACCCCTTTTTTGGGAAACATTTTGGCATAATGACATCCGATATGTTCCACCACCTTTAAGGGTTTTCCGGTAGATTGATTGATGAGCCGGTACCTGGCCTGCCGGGCAATTTCCATTCTGTATTTATAGATTATATCGCTGGTGTGAACCAGGTTCTCAGGGGTGGAAAATTCCCTGCCGGTTGCCTCATGCAGCTGTTGCCGGGCCTGGGCAAGGGTCTCGGGAAAATGCTGCCAGGTTTCAATTACTTCAGAGTAGATACCAAAGGAGGTGACACATGATGGAAGAAAGTTCTTATACCCTGCTGCGTTCATCAGAGAAAATTGCCGGGCAACAACGGCCCGGGTGGTCTCAAAAGGAATCAGTGCTGAATGATAGGCAATACCAGTACAGGTTGTTTGATGGGGATCGTCAAAGATATCCTTGTGCAAATAATTTCTTACTATATTAAGAAAAGCTATTTCAGAACCAGGAAAGAAATTTTGCCGGATACAACTGCGGGCAAAATAATAATGGTCATCTGCTATCTCCTTCTGATATTCGTCCCAAAGCCGCTGCTTCCCCTCAGTTTTCATCTTCTGCTATTCATTATTGAATTTCGCCATTTACTCACGATCATTTTT
>CAISJJ010000264.1 GCA_903885595.1 uncultured Bacteroidales bacterium | reverse complement strand
TAGCGTTTTTATACTGGACTTTTAAATTATTCTAATTAATTGATTTCCTGATAAAATATCGTCAAAATTACGCAAAAGAATTGGGACAGATTTGCTTTTTAATCAATTCTTTAGATACTAGACAAAAAAAACCGTCTTAACGTTGCTTTTAAGACGGTTTTTTTTTCTGACAATCGTGTCAGCAAATGAATCTTTTCCTGACTTATTTGCGGATAACGATCTTTTCGGAGGTTACCTGTTGGTCATTCCCGATGGTTATCATATACACCCCATTTGGCTGATTGCTGAGATCCATGATTTTAGAATGGGTAGCAGCTACATTGATATCCTTTTCTTCAAAGACAGTTATACCAAGTGGGTTTGTAACTTTAATGCTGACCGATGTTTTGGCGGCGTCGAAGTTAAGGTAGAATTTTCCGTTGGTTGGATTCGGATAAACAGTGAAACCCGATTGTTCAGACTTACTGATGCCGGTGACCGATTTAATGGAGCCTTCGATTAATTCGGGAGTGAAAATGTTTCCGTCGTAATCGGCGAATTCAATTTGAGTCGGTGTGCCTGCAAACGAAAGGGCTGATCCGTCGGCGGAATTGGAAATAAAGTGAAGGTTGCACAAGAGGTCATCGGTGATTGACACGCCATTCGTACTGGCGGCCCAAACAAAGGTGAGGAGGCCGGGGGCAGGATTTCCA
This sequence comes from uncultured Bacteroidales bacterium, assembly GCA_903885595.1. Taxonomy (GTDB): domain Bacteria; phylum Bacteroidota; class Bacteroidia; order Bacteroidales; family FEN-979; genus CAIVAT01. Next base: position 2,009 of record CAISJJ010000264.1, on the reverse strand, counting down.
ATGGTAACATCTTCGATTCCGGCGAACCAGTCGGTAACGTTTTTGATTTTCAGTTTCCTGGAATCATATTGAATGGTAAACTGGAATGCGCCCAGGTTTTCGATGGCGCTAAGGTGTACAGGAACAATGATGTCGTTCTTAATGGCATTGGCCGATCCGAGTGTAGCAACACCGTGACTGACAGCGCTAACCGATTTGCTTCCTGTGGGAACATAAGAACCATTGGCATCACCATATGTAAGTCCGTTAAAGTTCTGGACCAAATTCGTGTTTCCAACCACGATAGGCGTATGGTTATATAACCAGTCGCCTACGATGAACGAATTGGTAATGGATGCAATGCGTTTTTTAATCAACAGAACATCGGCAGCCGAAAGTGAACCGGTGTTGTTTACATCACCTGAGGCCAGGTAAATCCCTGTAAGGGGAGCAATGCTGGCAATGTGTTTACGGAACAGCAGTACGTCGGCAGCGGTAACGCCGTCCCAGGGTTTTGTTGAGGTAACTTCGAATGTATACGCTCCGGCAGGAACAACTGCAAATGTGTAATTACCTGAAGCATTGGTCGTGGTTGTGCCGTAAACAGCGCCACCACTGGTTTTCAGTTTTACGGTCAACCCTCCCAACGGGGTGTTGGCTGTATTGGCATAGGTAATGGCTCCGCTCACGCTAACCCCGGTAACAATGGTGGTGGGCAGCTGGATATAGTCAAGCCATACACAGTCACTGCCGCTCGAAACGCTGCCATCTTTGTAATATTCCCATTTAAAGGTATGGTTTCCAACGGTGACCGGGTATGCAGCGCGGGTCCATGGCGTATCGCCGGCCCACTGTTCGATCATGGTCGCATCAATATAGAATTTCAGGTAATCATAATTGGCTTCAGAAGAAGTTTTGAAGTAAAATGAAATGCTGTCAGGGCTGGTGACATTCCGTGGGAGTGAGAGAGAGGATGTCTGGCTATGGCTGATAGTTCCTGATTTAGCAGAATAGATACCTTCGAATGGGCTGACATTTGTGATGGTCCAGGGCTGGTTGCCGCCTTGAGCCCAGGGATACATGGTGAAACCGCCTGATTCGAAATCTTCAACGATCAATCCGATTTTTTTATTGAAATCTTTCTGTGCAGAATACAATCCGGAAGTAGCAGTATATCCGAACACTACAGGAGTATTCAGCGGAGCGTCGGGGCTGACAGTGACACTGAATACGGCATTTTTTGTTTCGTCAACCTGCATTAAACCGAGATCGCTGGTTGCGTTATTAATGGTGATATAGACGCTGCTGCAGGTCAGGGCGCCAACGGTATTTGGCGCTTCAAATCCGCCTGAGTTGGTGGTGGCGATAGAAAGGTCGACTGTTTCGCCGGGGTCGAGAATGCCATTTCCATTACCCGAAGGATCTGAGATCTCCATGCCTCCGATGGTAAATGCCGGAGCAGAAGGGCTGATCGAGAAATTGCTGACCCAGGTGCTGTCGCCATCTGTTGCGGTAAGCGTGAATGCGATTGCGGTTCCGTTTGGAATATTTTCGGCAGCCTGGATGGTGTAGGCATTGTCAACGGTAACGGTATCGCCCGCATTGAAATCCCCGAACAAAGCTTCGGTATCGATCAGGGTGATAAACGGGGAAGCGCAGGATAAAGTTACATTAACATTGGTTGCCGGCTGATCGCCGATGTTGGCCATAGCCACCGTGAGGGGAACTGTTTCGCCGGGTTCAAGTTTTCCGTTTACATCGTTGATCTGAAACGAGCTGAAAGCCAGCCAGGGTTGATTGGGTGGAGGGCCGGTTTCAAATGGGGAGGTATAGGCCATAACCACGCCGGAACGATTGTCGCTCCAAACTGGATAAACCCTGCGGTTTTGTGCGGTAATGCCCAGGTAATCGCCCATGTAGCTGCTGGCAAGACCAGGGATAGGGGCGGGGGTAAAGGAGACATCGCTGATCTTGAAATCTTCCCAGGTTGCACCTCCGTCGCGGGAGTTGGCAGCGAAAACTTCACATTT
>CAISJJ010000263.1 GCA_903885595.1 uncultured Bacteroidales bacterium | reverse complement strand
CCAATTTCAGCAGGATCAGCAGCCATGGCACTGTAATCTCCCCATCGGCCGTCACTGGTGGTCTGGGACCCACCGCCATTGAAAATTCCTTTTTCAGCTATGGTCATAACTCCCGGCGGATCGCCATTCAACCGGCCGGTATAGCGGATTGAAGGATACATTGAAGAACTGGAGATGGAATATCCGAGTGCAATGTTTCCTGTGGCATCCATGGCAATGCTACCCATCCAGCGATGGTTTGCATCCGGAGAGAAAGTGCCTTCCTGGTACAAACTCCATGTTCCGGCCACATTCCGCAGCTCCATCCATCGAATTCCCGCAATGTTACTCACCTTTACTGTTGTATTTAACAGCATTGACCAGTGGTCGTTAAACTTGCGGAAGGGCATGCGGAACATGATCCTCTTTCCTGACATAGCATCAAGTTTCTGGGATGTCCCTTTTTGAGGAATGAAATTGCCATAACTGAAAGGCGAAAATGAACTGATTGAAATTGTATTAGTCAAGTTGAATGTCGAATTAGCCGGAGTTGTCCAGTCAACGTGAAAATCGTACAGTTTGACAGCCGACGTCGTCAGATAGGCAACAGGGCAAGGGGTTCCCGCTGGCGGGAATTCACTGTCGCAATCCGCTGCATGAGGGCCTTCGGACGAGGATGGGAGATTAAACATGACCATGGCTGCAGTCCCATCACCGGCAAGCATTTTGGTTCGATCCATGGCAATCGCTGAAGGACTAAGCCAGTTAACAGTACCCGATGAGAAACGGCGTATCGTCATATAGTAACCATCGCGCCATACCGAAAGTTTTGGATAATCAGGCATGTCGGCAAATGTAAACTGATAACGATACCAGGTTCCGGTTGGGTCATTTGTTTGAGATATTGCCACGTTTTCGTAAAATGGCCCGTTCGGATAGTTTGGAAGTGCAAACTGACTGAATAGCCACCTGTCTGCATTCTCATCATACAGCAGAATGGCATCACCATCGTTTGTGTTGTGGGGTAATCCATTGAAAATAGTGCTGCTATTGCTGGGTCCCATTAATAAATTTCCATTTTTATCGTAAACGGCAAACCTGGTATTCACAACCTGCATATAGTGAGAAAGGCCAACATCACCATCAGTATCCGGAGGCCAGTAATTAGCATAGCCAACGCCATCAAAATTCTGGATTGTCGTGTCGGTGGTTGCTTTCCCTAAAGTGAATTGATGAACAGGGTCATCACCATCCGAATCCTTGTAACTACTATCATTAGTATATACATTCAACGTATTTTTAACGACACCCTCTCTCCATGAATGATCAACGATGGCATCTGACTTTTGTACCATCTCCCGAAGGGGAGGCGAGATGTCAAAATAATTAGGTTTGAGCACTTTAGGCTGTTGCGCTTCCTGTTGTGCAAATGACAAATTCTCACAGGCTATTACAATTAAGAAAAAGGTCAGGTATTTTTTCATTTTGTGGATGTTTTGATATTATTTATTCACAGATGATCCGGAAAATAGTACATGCAGCAATTTCAAATGATGGTCTTTCATCAAAGAAAGGACGGTTGTTCAAAGGATAAGCCAAGTGTCATGGATAGTTTTCCTAAAACACAATGCTTTAATTTTGCTTGCATATTACAAAATTTCGCCCATTTATAAAAAATTTTTAATCTAAATATCATAGTGTTTTCAAAGGTAATATTTCCGTTATTTAACTTTCGATGAAGAATGAATGACACTATTATAGCATGAAAGGAAGTCCTAAGCACCCTGGAACCAATCTTTCCTTATTGTCAACCCCTTATAAACCTATCAAACACCCTTTGAGTGTACTGAGCTGACAATCCTCCATACAATGGACTTCATCATCAGCTTCAGAACAAGAACTTCTGGAATTACTGGTACAATGGGATTAAACCTACTGCTTTATGATCTTAACAATTTCAGCCTTATCCCATGTGATTATCTTGATAAAATACACATCTGATTACCAGACCCTTTCTTGTGGTCAGTTTATGCAGTCTAGGGGGTAATCAATGCTAATTTATGACTACGGAGATGCTAGCAATGGTTTTATTCCCATTAACCAGGATTCCACTGACCGTATAATTTCCAGTTTCCGCAATACGGAATGATGAAACCATGATATGACCATAAGATTGGGGATTTGGATATTCCCAGGCGTTGTAAAGTGTTCCGTTAGAGTTCATCACCTGAATCTTCACCTTTGACCCAGCCATATCATCCTGCGATTCAAGGCGAAAATAGATTGTGGCAGTTGATGCAAATGTGGTTCCTACTCCAGTAAGGATGAAAGAATTGGATGGATCGAGACCTGTTCCAAGTTCAATTTTGTTGTTATATTCCGAAGTTGAATCTTCTGATTTCTTGCATCCTGACGAAATAACAGCAACAGTGAATAGAATAAATATTACATTTTTCATAATCAGATGTTTATAAAAGATTTATAAATTGGATTTCCATTCATATTCCTTTGATAAAATTAAGAAATTTTTCTCCCGGACTACTGTTTGATAATCTTCACAATCTCAGCCTTGTTCCCCGAGATTACTTGAATGAAATTGTTCTTTGTCAACTCGAGAGGGTAAATTATAAAATCTGCAAATCGTAAAACATTACCGTGGTTTATAAAACCAGACCGCTATCCGGTATTACAATAAAAGAAATAAAAAATAATTGTCAAATAGACAAATCTATCAATAGTCTCTAACACAGCGGGCAGTAAAGCCGTTCGCCTTGTTGCCGTCGATCATGTTGCTGTTCCCAGCGCTGAATTGCAGGTACCAGCCGTAAGCATTAGGGACCTGCGTACTGCTCCAGTAGAAGCCGTATGAGCCACGACTGCTCAGTGAACCATCGCCGGCGTACAGGTACCCGGCAGCGTGCATTTTTAAGCCAGAGTTCCATGGTCCGTTCCAGTTTGTCCAGCTTCCAATATTATCAACATTATACCATTCAGAGGATACCGGTAAGCGCCAACCACTGCCAAGCTCTAGTGTACAAGGGTCGTTGGCCGGAATCCAGTCAGAGGCTTCTGCAATATAGTCT
>CAISJJ010000262.1 GCA_903885595.1 uncultured Bacteroidales bacterium | reverse complement strand
ATTTTGAATCTTCAGCTTTTCGATATCGCGCCTTACGGTTCTCTTGGATACCATAAGTTGTTCCGATATTTCTTGCAATAGAATTTTGTTGTTTCGTGAAATTAAATCCAATACGACCTTCAATCTTTCATCGGGGACATTATCGGGGACATCGGGGACATCAGGGACATTATCGGGGACATCGGGGACATCAGGGACATTATCGGGGACATCAGGGACATTATCGGGGACATCAGGGAGATTATCGGGGACATGATTGTTGCCCATATGACTAACTTCAGAACGTGCTAAAGAGAATACCATAACTCTAAATCCGCTTTCCATAACACGAAACTCAGGTTGGGGAAGGCCGTAATCTTCAAAAGCATTTAGCACACGCTTAATCCCTGATCCATATTTTTCAATCAAACCACTTGATTTGAACATTTCAGCAATAAGCTTGTTTCTGGGTTGAGAAACATAATCGTTATTCAATAAATGTTCCAAATCAATATCGGCAGGCAAAGCGCCAGGATTGTAAAACTCGATACAATTATCAAAGATTTTCAAAACAGAATCGTAAGAAGATGTATAATCTCTGTGAATTACCATATTTAGCGCTAATTCACGAAGTGCATCTAATGGGTAATCCCAACGTTCTTCATTTTCCAATTGACCCTTGATAATTACCTGCTTATTGATATGCTTAAGGATAAAATTCATGATTTCGTCTGTCTCAGAAAACAAATCTCCATTCAGGGTTAAACTATCTTTTATCAATGTGGGACCAGAAAATCGTGCAAGTTCAACTGTAGTGCATACATCCATATCCGGCATAAAAAGTAACCAGCAGGCGTGGGTAATCTTTTCATCGGCAACCAATTGATATTTCCGAAGAAAAGTAAGCGGATCATCCTCAATTGCAACTCTGGTTCTGCGATTAATAGTATCAATTAATTTTTGAACTTTGTTAAACGAGATATCGTTTAGCGCTTTCCCTTCCTTTACATGAAAATCCCAACTGGAATTAACCGTTTTTAAATGTAAATTCACGACATCCGAAACAGAAAGAATATGATTAGAATTTCCCACTCGCTTGTAATATCTTCCCCGCGTTGAAACAGGTTTAACCGGATATTCCTTTACACTCAATAAAACAATATCTTTACCTTCAATAACGATTATATCAACATCGGGAATAATTTGAGGCGCCGTTTTGTTTTTTATCTCGTTAATCCATTTTGAGGTTGTTTCTTTCTCTAGTTGAATTCCTTTAAGTTCCGCATGATCAGCGATCCCAATATATACAGTACCCCCTTTTGTATTGGAAAAAGCCACGAGTGTTTCAATAACACCATCGTTAAATGATGTTTTAAATTCAACTTTTTCAGATTCAGAAAGAGGTAATATAATTTTATTCTGGTTCATTTATGCTAATTGTCTCTTGGTTATTCATTGCCAAAAATCCATCATGAAAGACTGAATGGGCATATCCGACTTCATCGTTGGCTTTGCAAATTCGGCAGGATCAATATCAACTATGATAATACGAGATGGTTTTTTGAATGGCATGCTCCAAATCAATGGGTTCATTACAAATAAATTCCTTTTTGAATTTTGTAACATCCGGAATATAATTCTGGTTCCGGTCGGTCGGATTAGTTTGATTTAGTAATTCAACTTTAAGTCCGGGAAAAAATGCTGCAACTTTATATGCTAAGTCCTTAATCGAAACTGCTTCATCTGAGCCAACATTATATGCTTCGCAGGATCTGCCCTCCAATAGAATTTGAAGTAGCCAAATAACCAGGTCAGCAGCATACATATAAGACCGTAAGGGTTTCCCATCTCCTTTAATAACAATATTTTCCCCATTCAACCCATTGCGGATAAAATTGCCAATGGCAAAATGGGCATCGAGATCCAGATAGGGACCTACAAAAGCAAAACATCTTGCGACAGGAATTTCAATACCGTAATGTTTACTATAACAGGCACATAAAAGTTCGGCGTTCCGTTTAGCTTCTGCATATGCAGAAGATGGAAATAGTGGATTAGGAGCTCCAGAATAATTTTCAGGAAATCCCCTCAATTCATCCGGTTGAATTCCATAAACCGCTCCGCTGCTTATATAAAGCATTCTCTTAACATTTTTTTTGCGGGCGAGCTCCAAAACACTTCGTGTCCCGTTGATAATACTGTCAATCATTACAAGTGGTTGTTCATGATTCAGTTTAGCGCTTGCCTCTGTTGCGGCATGAATGATATAATCAATGTCCAGATCTGGGAATATAAAATCAGTGATATCTCCTTTCAAGTATGTAAAACAAGGGTTTTGACAGAGATGAGGGAAGCTGTTCCTAAATGCTTCCGGATTGCGGGATAAAATATAGACTTGGATATCAATTGACCGGTTATTTATCGCAAATAAAAAACTCTCCAAGAGCCATTTTCCAAAGAAACCGGTGCCGCCGGTTAAGAGTATTTTCTTGCCGCTAAGTTCTGTAAAAAGAACTCTTGTTTTGGAAAGAGTATAAATTAAATCTGCAGAAGGGAGACTATTCACAAGGATAAAACATTACAATTCCGATTCTGGTTTCATTTCCTGAAGGAATCTTCACTTACTATCAAATTGCCATTTTCAAGTCGAAATGGTAAAACATGTGGTTTGTAATTCGCTTTGTTGAAAGTATTGTCGAAATAATCAAAAGCAACACCTTCAATTGCAATCTTGCTATCAATTTTGTTAAGGTGACCTGCAATCAAGATTTTTCCTTTAAACTTTTCATCCAGAATATATTTAAATCTTTTAAGATTAGGAAGGAGATTATTTATAGATCCAATATTTGAACTATCACAGATTTTGATGCTGTTCAAATTTGAAATTTCGATTGAATAATCGCTTTTTATATTTCTTGTTTTCAAATTTATACGATTTTCGCGAAGTGTAATTTGTGCAATCTGTGAAGTCACATAGATCTTTGAAACTGCTTCACCGTTGTTGAACATTGTTATTGTATTAATAATACCCTTTGTTTTATTGGGTACTGAAAAGCCAGAAATTTTTGAAATGGAGGTTGAATCACTCAATGAAAAACCTTGCCAAATTCGTTCTCGGCCACAGCAAACTCGTTCTCTTCGGTTTTATCGGCTTGGTGTTGGCTAGCAGCATCCTGGGCTTTCAAGCCTTCGGGTTGCTGAAGGGCGGCGGTTACGACAACCCAAATGCCGATTCAACCAAGGTGACCCAGCTTCTTTCGAGCGAATACAACATCGACCAGGCCGAAGTTGT
>CAISJJ010000261.1 GCA_903885595.1 uncultured Bacteroidales bacterium | reverse complement strand
CGCCTATGCCATTGAGGCCACCGGGGGTGTGATCTATTGCCGTGCCGAATATCCCCTGGCCATCAAGCGGCTGAATATTGCAATAAAGCAGGCGCATGAGCATGGATACCTTGGAAAGAATATCTTCGGTATTGAGGGATTTAACCTTGATATTTATATTAAAGAGGGCGCCGGGGCATTCGTGTGTGGTGAAGAAACTGCATTGATCGCCTCTATTGAAGGTGAACGCGGGATGCCGCGCAAACGCCCGCCTTTCCCCGCTGTATCGGGGTTATGGAAAAAACCGACGAATATCAACAACGTTGAAACATATGCCAATATTCCCTGGATCATCATCCACGGGGCTGAGGCGTATGCGCAATATGGAACGGAAAAAAGCAAAGGGACCAAGGTATTTGCCCTCGCCGGTAAAGTACTCCATTCGGGCCTGGTGGAGGTTCCGATGGGAATGACCATCCGTGATGTCATTTTTAAACTCGGCGGAGGCATCAAAAACAATAAAAGATTCAAGGCGGTTCAGATGGGTGGCCCCTCAGGAGGCTGTATCCCTGAATTCCTGTCAGATACTATTGTTGATTACGATTCGGTGAATGCCACTGGAGCCATCATGGGGTCGGGGGGGATGGTAGTGATGGATGAAACAACCTGCATGGTTGATGTGGCCAAGTTCTTCCTCGATTTTACCTGCAAGGAAAGTTGTGGCAAATGCACCTTCTGTCGCATGGGGACCAAACGGATGCTTGAGATCCTTGATCGTATCACCAATGGTCACGGCAAGGAGGGCGACCTTGAAAAATTAGAAGAGCTTGCCTTTCAGATAAAAGATAATTCGTTATGCGGCCTTGGACAAACTGCCCCGAATCCGGTACTCACCACCATCAAATATTTCCGTGATGAATATGAGGCCCATATCAGTCATAAAAAATGTCCTGCCAAAGTATGCCGCCCCTTGCTGACCTACAAAGTGGATGAAGAAAAATGCACAGGCTGCATGGTTTGTCTTAAAAATTGCCCGGTTAAGGCCATCACAGGAGAAAGGAAGCAAAAGCATTTTATCAAACAGGAAATGTGCACCAAATGCGGGGTTTGTTTTTCGAAATGCAAATTTGAGTCGATCCTGCTTTCGTAGCTCAAAGATCAAAGCTCAAAGATCATAACCACAACTAAAGCTCAAAGATCAAAACTCAAAGATCAAAACCACAACTCAAAAATTAAAAATGGTGCTTTGAATCCGCATCCCAAATCCTGAAATCTGAAATCGTAAATCTGAAATTTACTTCCAATGGCTGACAATTCATTAAATATCATACTCAACGGAAATATTGTAAAGGGGCTTCCCGGAGAAACCATTCTTAAACTGGCCAACCGGCATGGGATTGAAATTCCGACTTTGTGCAACGATGATCGTCTGGAACCATTTACATCATGTTATGTTTGCGTGGTAGAGGTTGAGGGAATGCGTGGTCATCAGCCTTCATGTTCCACCAAACTGACCGAGGGGATGAAGATCACTACCGATAGTGATGGGATTCGTAAATCGAGGAAGATGGCGCTCGAGCTGATGCTCAGCAACCATTATGCCGATTGCATCGGGCCATGCAGGCAAACCTGTCCGGCCGGGGTGGATGTGCAGGGGTATATTTCGCTCATCGACAAAGGCCAGTACAGCGCAGCTGTTGCACTGATCAAGGAGACTAATCCTTTGCCTGCCATATGCGGCCGCGTTTGCGTACGCCCGTGCGAAACCGAATGCCGGCGTAACCTGCTGGATGAAGGCGCTCCTGTGGGTATCGATTACCTGAAGCGTTTTGCCTCTGATTATGATCTTGCTTCTCCTGGGAAATACATCCCTGAAGTAAAGCCTTCCACCGGAAAAAAGGTTGCTGTGATCGGCGCGGGCCCGGGCGGATTATCAGTTGGCCATTTCATGCAGATCGAAGGTCACCAGGTTGATATATATGAAGCTGCCCCAAAATCGGGGGGATGGCTCCGTTATGGAATTCCGGAATACCGGTTGCCAAACGACATCCTCGACCAGGAGGTGAAGAATATCACCGACCTGGGCGTTAACATCTTTTACAATAAAAAGCTCGGGGATAATATCAGCTATAAAGAGCTGGCATCAAAATACGATGCGACAATTCTTACCATCGGGTCGCAAAAAGGGACTGGTGTAGGTTGTGAAGGTGATGATGCCGGCAATGTTTTTTCGGGAATTGATTTTCTGAAAAACATGGAGGTTACCGGCCAGCGATACGATTTCCGTGGAAAAACGATTGCCGTTGTGGGTGGCGGAAACACCGCCATGGACTGCTGCCGTACCTCAATTCGCTGCAAAGCCGACAAAGTATATGTAATATACCGTCGTACTGAAAAGGAGATGCCTGCCAACCCGATCGAGATCCATGAATCGAAACTTGAGGGTGTTGAATACATGTTTTTGACGTTGCCAAAAAAAATCAATAAAAACGCGAAGGGCGAGGTGGAATCGGTCACCTGCATTAAAATGGAACTCGGCGAACCCGATGCATCGGGCCGTCGCCGGCCTGTTCCTGTCGAAGGTTCTGACTTTCAATTAAAGGTTGACTTTATCCTCGCGGCAATAGGTCAGAAGACCGATGTAAATTTCATCGATGACATCAACACCCACACCCATGGAGGAGAATTGAAGATCAATAAATGGGGTGACATTGATGTTGACAAGTTAACCCTGCAGACCGGCATTCCTTCAATGTTTGCAGCGGGTGATGGCGTGACTGGTCCCGCCACCATCATTGAAGCCATTGCCCAGGCAAAAATTGCCTCCGCCAGCGCCCACCAGTTCCTGATGGGACTGCCCATGCAGCCTGTAAAAAAACCATTCACCAGCAAGCGCGATAATTTTAAAAAACAACAGAAAGAGGCATACATTGGCAGTTTTGAAACGCAGCTGCGCGAAGAGATGCCCACCCTTCGTGCTGATGCCCGTTTCAACTTTAATGAAGTCGAGCTGGGGTATGCGGGTGCCGAGGTGGCCCACCACGAAGCCCAGCGCTGTCTCGAATGCGGCTGTGTTGCCTTTTTCGACTGTGACCTGCAGAAATATTCAAACGAGTACAATGCACAACAGAAATCATTTGAAGGCGAATTCAGGGAATACAAGGTCGATTTCCGACATCCTTACATTGAAATCGACAACAATAAGTGTATCCTGTGTGCCCGTTGTGTCCGCATTTGCCGTGAAGTGGCTGGCGCTAATGCCCTGGGATTGATCAACCGCGGGTTTCATACCTATGTTGCCCCCAGCATGGGACAAGCCTTGCAGGATACTCATTGTGAATCATGCGGTTTGTGTATCTCCACATGTCCCACCGGCGCTATTACAGAGAATGTGCTTTTCAAGCCCGGGCCTGTGAGAACTGATACAGTTGATTCCATCTGCAATTACTGTTCAGTGGGATGTGCCATTGACCTGCATCACAAAAATGGCTTCGTTTTGGGAGTGACCGGGAGAAACGGACTAATCAATCCCGATGGAAATATATGCAAATACGCAAAATTTGGGTATCAGTATTTCAATGATGTAAACCGGATCACCAAACCATTGCTGAAGGTAAACGGCAAGTTTGAGGAGATCTCATTTGAACAGGCAGTCTGGTTGATCAGGGAAAAAATTAAATCGGTGAAACCCAATGAAAATGCCTTCTTTGGTGGTGCCAGACTATCTAATGAGGAGCTCTACCTGATCCATAAACTAGCCCGTGCCGCAGCGAAGACAAACAATATCGGCAGTTTTCATTACCTTGGCAGGGGAGAGGGCTACCGCAATAATTATGAACTGAATGCCCCGTTCGCACAAATCGCTGATGCAAGCGCTGTGTACATCGTGGGAACCGAAATTAACCAGGATCATGCAGTGGTTGGATATATGGTTCAGAATGCACATTTTCTCCGCAAGATCCCGGTAATTATGGTCACCGATAAACCGGTAAACGCCATGACGCACAAGGTGAACCAGCAGATCGTGGTGAAGTCCTATTATCATTTCGTTAAAGCCATTAATCATTACCTTCTATCGAAAGGGTTGGAAAATGGCCTGTTCCTGCGCGATCGTGTTGAAGGTTTTGAAGGATATAAAACAATGTTGCTGAAGGAGGATTACAACCTCCTGGTAAAGGATTCAGGATGTGCATCCGAGGTGGTTGCTGAGTTTGCCGAAACTTATAATAACGAAATGAATGCTGTCCTGATCTTTGCAGAAAAAGAGGCATCGGCCAATACATCCAGAGAGCTCTTCAACCTGGCGTGCATAACCGGAAAGCTGGGCAAAACAGCAAACGGCTTGATCGCATTGAAGGAGAAGAATAATTCACAGGGCTTATTCGACATGGGCGTCAGTCCGCATCTTGGAATCGGGGGGCAGAAACTGTCGGATTTAAATTATGTCAGGCGTTTAGAAGTTCAATGGGGTGTTGCCGGGGTAGAGCATGAGGAGACAGACTGCCTGCATGGCGCATTGAATGAAGGGGTGGTGAAGAACATCTTTATCTTTGGGGAAGACCCGGTTGGTTGTGCCATCGACCGCCCAAAAGTCGAAAAAATTCTTGCCGGGACATCCTTCACCGTGGTAATGGACTATTTTCTGACTGAAACGGCCAGGGCTGCTGATCTTATTTTGCCGGCGTCTCTCCCTACCGAAACAGGCGGGACCTTCACAAATTCGCAGAAGGTGATACAGGAGTTTGATAAAGTGATGGTATCCAGGGTGGAGCAAACCTCCCTGCAGCAGCTCAAAGGAATTCTGCATGAATTTGGAATAAACAGCCCGGAAAACCCAAAAGATATTTTCATGGAGATCATCGCATTGTTACCGCAGATAAAGGAACATGATAAACTGCTTATGCATCCTACCAAAGGAGACAATAATAAAAGAAATTATAATTATGGATGCGACGCAGTCACAAAAAGATTTGAAGATTTGAAATCGTAAATCGTAAATAATATGAAAGAGTTTACAAATATAAATGAGATCCTCGATTTTGCTATCGGGGAGGAGCAGGCAGCCGTCGATTTTTATATGCATTTAGCTGCTCAGTCTAAACATCAGCAAACCAAGAAAGTGTTCACAGAATATGCTGAGGAGGAGATGCGCCATAAGGCTTACCTTCTGAGCGTTAAGGAGAACGGCAGTTTTCAGTTGGCAGATGAGCGGGTTAAAGACCTGAAGATCGCTGAATTTCTGGTTGATGTGAAACCATCAGCCAGCATGTCGTACGAAGAGGCCCTGATCCTTGCCATGAAAAAGGAAAAAGCCGCTTTCCGCATGTATACAAAACTGGCCGAAAATGCCGGGGATCCATCGGTGAAAGCAACATTGCTCAACCTTGCCCAGGAAGAATCCAAGCATAAACTGCGCTTTGAAATTGAATATGATGATTATATCCTGAAAGAAAATTAAATTCCATGCCGGTCTCCCAAAACGCCCTCGATCCGAAGAAGTATTATTTTATTGATACCTCTTTTAATTTGCTGATGAAAAGGAGAATCTACCAGATTCTGCTCATTTCAAGTACATATGATTCCTTTATGTTGGAGGAAGACGGGCGTATTGATGAAACAATTTTCCTCGAATATGTTTCCCTCAACCTGCGCTATCCCCCGCAATTCCTGAAGGTAACCTCGGAAGAGGAGGCCTTTGAGGTGCTGGAGGATAAGCGGATTGAGTTGGTTATATCGATGTTAAACATTGAAAAGACCGACACTTTCGATCTGGCAATGCGGATTAAAAGGCAATATCCGAAGATCCCCATTGTTGTACTTACGCCTTTTTCACGCGAAGTGAACCTCAAACTTGCTGAGAAGGATCTGCGTGCCATTGATTATGTATTCAGCTGGCTTGGCAATGCCGGGATCCTGCTTGCCATCATCAAACTGATTGAAGATAAAATGAACATCGACCAGGATGTGCTGCAAGGGGTGCAGGCTATTTTACTGGTTGAAGATTCCATCCGGTTTTACTCTTCGTACCTGCCCAACATCTATAAAATTCTGCTCAAGCAATCAAAAACCTTCATGACTGAAGGGTTGAACGAGCATAACAAGATGCTCAGGATGCGCGGCCGTACAAAAATACTGCTGGCTACAAATTATGAAGAAGCGGTGAGGATGTGGGAAAAATATAAAAACAACCTCCTGGGCATTATTACGGACATTTCTTTCATGCGGGCAGGTGAGACCGATAAAACGGCCGGGATTAAATTTGTGGAAAAAATACGCGCAGAGGATCAGTACATGCCTATCCTGTTCCAGTCGACAGATACTGAATACGAGGTGCTGGCGCATGATCTCAAGGTTGGGTTCCTGAATAAAAATTCAAAGACACTTTCAATTGAATTAAGAAATTATATCACGGAGTATTTTTCATTTGGTGATTTCATTTTCATTGATCCGAAAAACGGGCGTGAAATAACCCGTGCCGTGGATCTGAAATCACTTCAGGATAAAATTTTCGAGATTCCCGACGATTCGCTGCTTTATCACATGCAGCGCAATCATTTTTCGAAATGGCTCAATGCCCGTGCATTGTTCCCGATTGCAGAGATGTTCAGGGAGGTATCGGTTACCGCATTTTCCGATGACATGGATCAGGCAAAACGATACCTTTTCGATGCCATCACCGCTTTCAGGATAAACAAGGCCAAGGGAGTTATTGCTGATTTCGACCGCGACAGGTATGATGAATACCTCCAGTTCGCCCGTATCGGCGAAGGTTCCATCGGTGGAAAAGCACGCGGACTGGCTTTTTTGGATTCGCTCATCAAGCGAAACCGCCTGACCGATAAGTATGAAGATGTCATCATAACCATTCCCCGGACAGTAGTACTGGGTACCGATATCTTCGACGAATTCATGGAAGAAAACAACCTTTATGAGATTGCGCTATCCGACCGCAGTGATAAGGAAATCCTTACCAGGTTCGTCAAATCCCGCCTGCCTTTCCGGATCCATGAAGATCTTTACCGGTTTATATCCTGTGTGAATAACCCGATTGCCATCCGTTCGTCAAGTTTGCTTGAAGATTCACATTATCAACCTTTTGCAGGTATTTATTCAACCTACATGATCCCCAACATCAAATTCAATGAACGGGTTATGATCGACAAGTTGAGTGAAGCCATCAAGAGCGTTTACGCTTCGGCTTATTTCAAGGACAGTAAATCATATATGGCAGCAACGCTCAATATGATCGACGAAGAGAAGATGGGGATCGTATTACAGGAGGTAACGGGCAGGCAGTACGGGGATCGTTTTTACCCGGCAATATCCGGCGTGGCCAGATCAATTAATTTTTATCCGATTGCCCCTGAAAAGTCTGAAGATGGAATTGCGAACATCGCCTTCGGACTGGGTAAATATATCGTTGACGGAGGGAATGGGATCCGTTTTTCACCGAAATATCCAAAGAAAATACTTCAGCTTTCAACCCCGGAACTTGCCTTAAGTGAGACCCAGAAGTTTTTCTTTGCACTGGACCTGCGCCCGGAAAGCTTTTCGCCTGATATTGATGATACGGTGAACCTTATGAAACTGCGCATCAAGGATGCAGAGACAGATCCTGTATTGAAACTTGTAGCTTCCACCTTTGATTACGACAGCAACCAGTTAAAGGATGGAACCTTATATGATGGAAAAAGGATCATCACTTTTTCCCAGTTACTCAATCATGCAACTTTTCCGCTGGCAGAAATCCTGAAACAGGTTCTGGAAATAGGACAGCGGGAAATGAACAAGCCTGTTGAAATCGAATTTGCCGTAAACCTGGATATGCCCAAGGGGCAATCAAAGGTATTCAGCCTTTTGCAGATCCGTCCGATTGCTGGCCGTGATGAAACCATCAATATTAAACCTGAAGCAATTAGCCACGATGACTCGCTTCTGATTTCTCATTCGGCACTGGGAAATGGCATCATTAAGGGAATTCATGATATTGTTTATATAAAACCCGAAACATTTAATGCTTCCAGGAGCATGGAAATTGTTCAGCGGCTTGATAAACTCAACGAAAAATTTCTGAATGAAAAGAAATTTTATGTGTTGGTCGGACCTGGGCGATGGGGTTCAAGTGATCCATGGCTAGGCATTCCGGTGAAATGGCCCCAGATCAGCGCGGCCCGTGTGATTGTTGAATCAGGGCTTGAACATTACCGGATAGATCCCAGCCAGGGTACCCATTTCTTTCAGAATCTGACCTCCTTCAGGGTAGGGTATTTTACGATCAATCCCTATATTAATGAGGGCTTTTACAACCTGGAATTTCTTAACGCACAGCCGGCTTTTTCCGAGGATGAATATATCAGGCATATCCGGTTCGAGAAGCCCATCCGCATTGAGATTGACGGCAAGAAGAATTTCGGGGTGGTGTTTAAACCGTAATGAATATCGAACATCGAATTTCGAATTTTGAGTCCACTCCGAAAAGGCAATTTAACGGAAAACCGGACACTGAGCAAAGTCGAAGTGTCCTTATTGACAGGTGTTTGCATCCTTCGACTCCGATCAGGATCCAATTGATCGGACTTTTCGGAGTAGGCTCAATGTGGAATTTCAAATGACAGGAATGAACTGCCTTCCATCTTCCCATTATAACATCCCAAAACTGCAATCCTGAACCGAAAGATCATCCTCCTTTTAGATCTCAGAATTAAAAGTTATTAACAATTTGATGACCTTTTTATGCTTTCCTGATTAAGCAGAAAAACTGCTTATGAAAACATCATTATTGGAACCGGGGAAGTACTACCATGTGTACAACCGGGCAAAAAACGGCGATCCGCTGTTTGAAAACGAGGAGGCTTACCGCTTCTTTATGAAATTGTATCAGGCGCATATTTACCCGATTGCGGAAACGTATGCCTATTGCCTGCTGAGCGACCATCTGCATTTGCTGATCCGTATCCGGGAAGAAGCAGAAGGAAGCTTGTTTAAGCCATTCGCCATGTTGTTCAACGCCTATTCAAAAGGCTACAACCTTCACAACGGGAAGGATGGAAGAGTCTTTAAATTCAAGCTGAAGCGGATCGAAATCCGCAACATGCCTTACTTCCGTGAGATGATCCGGTATGTGAACCAGAATCCCTGGCGGCACGGGGTCACCGAACATCCGGCAAATTACCGGTTTTCATCATTCCGCGCGACCGTCACAACGGGTCCGACCATGGTGGCAAAAGAAAAGGTGCAGGAATATTTTGGCTCTCACGAAAACCTGACAACCAACCTCCTGTCGAAGGTTGACGAAAGCACCATCAGGTTGTTCATGATGGAAGAATAGCTCAGATGCTCTTTTTCTTGCCCTGGTTGGCTACTTCGTCCATCAGTTTTTGAATGACTGCGGGATCGCCGAGGAAATAGTCCTTCTGTAACACCATTTGTTCGTCGAATTCGAAAACATATGGTATTCCGGTTGGCAGGTTGATACCGACGATATCCTGGTCTGAAATATTCTTAAGGTGTTTCAGTATGCCCCGAAGACTGTTCCCATGGGCGGCAACGACAACCTGTTTGTGCTTTGCAAGGGCAGGGGCCATCACCTCTGTCCAGTAAGGAACAATGCGCTCGACGGTGTCTTTCAGTGCCTCTGTCCCGGGAATATCTTTCGGGTCGAGATCGCGGTAACGATGATCGAAACGGGGATGGCGAGGATCGTCCATCTCCAGGGCTGGCGGGCGGACATCATAGCTGCGGCGCCAGATCAGAACCTGGTCATCGCCATATTTTTCTGCCATTTCCGATTTGTTGAGACCCTGCAGTACCCCATAATGTTTTTCGTTCAGCCGCCAGGTTTTCTCAACCGGAATCCATTGAAGGTCCATTTGCTCAAGAACCAGCCATAAGGTGCGTAATGCACGGGTAAGATAACTTGTGTAGGCAATTTTAAATTCGAAGCCCTCTTGTTTCAGTACTTTTCCGGCCTCGATGGCCTCCTTAATTCCACGTTCCGACAGGTCAACATCGGTCCATCCGGTAAAACGGTTTTCCTTGTTCCAGGTGCTTTCACCATGGCGAATCAATACGAGTTTGTTCATGATCAGTGGTTTTTCGTTACCCGGCAAAATTACAAAAATGTCTCTATTTTTCCTACCTTTGTCCCGAAGCAACGTCAATCCCCATGAACAATTATAAAAAGATCAACAACATCCTTGGCTGGGTAGTGTTTACCATCGCCTCAGCAGTATATATTCTAACCTCTGAACCCACGATGAGTTTCTGGGATTGCGGTGAATACATTGCTACTGCCTTTAAACTGGAAGTAGGCCATCCACCGGGCGCTCCTCTCTTTCAGTTGCTGGGTCGCTTTTTATCGCTTTTTGCCTTTGGGGATGTTACCCTGGTTGCCCGGATGGTTAATACCATGTCGGCCCTGGCCAGCGGATTCACTATTCTTTTTCTTTTCTGGACTATCACCATGATCGCAAAAAAAATAGCCCTGCAAAGTGGTGAATTGACAAAACAAAAAACACTGACCATTATGGGGGCTGCCCTGGTTGGTTCGCTTGCCTATACCTTTAGCGATTCCTTCTGGTTTTCGGCCGTTGAGGGCGAAGTGTATGCCATGTCGTCGTTTTTTACAGCCATTGTTGTGTGGGCCATCTTTAAATGGGAGGAACACGCCGATGAAAAACATGCCTATCGCTGGCTGATCCTGATTGCATACCTGATGGGACTTTCCATCGGGGTTCATTTACTCAACCTGCTGGCTATCCCTGCCATTACCTTCGTATATTATTTTAAAAAATATCCGAATCCGGGCTGGAAAGGTATTGCCATGACAGCACTCCTGTCGATCCTGATCCTGGCTGTGGTTATGTATTTCATTATTCCATGGATCATCAAACTTGCTGGTCTTTTCGAACTGTTTTTTATCAATTCGCTCGGACTTCCGTTTAATTCAGGAACGATCATCTATTTCCTCCTGCTTATCGGGTTTATCATCTGGGGACTTTATTATACCCGGAAAATGGCAAAACCTGTGTGGAACGCGATCATCCTGGCCTTTACCTTCATCGTAATCGGGTATTCCTCCTTTCTGATGCTGGTCATTCGCAGCAACGCCGACACACCTATTGACGAGAACAACCCAGAAAATGCCATGTATCTCCTGGCATATCTGAATCGTGAACAATACGGAGACTGGCCTCTTCTGAAGGGACAGTATTATAATGCACCCGTGGTTGACCGTGCCAACGGCAACCCGGTTTATGCCAAAGATGTTAAATCGGGAAAATATATTGTAACAGATAAAAGGGAGCGGGTAATCCCGGTTTACGATGAGCGTTTTACAACTATTTTTCCCCGGATGTGGGATCAGTCAGAGCCCCGTTTTGAGACGGAATATATCCGCTGGGGAAATGTGAAGGGAGTGCCGGTGCAGGTTCAGGGCGGTGAACGGAGTGAAACATTGAATGTGCCGACCTTTGCTGAAAATCTTGCTTTTTTCTGGAATTACCAGCTGATTCATATGTATTACCGTTATTTTATGTGGAATTTTGCAGGTCGCCAGAATGATGTCCAGGGAATGGGTAATAAGCTGGATGGAAACTGGAAAAGCGGAATATCGTTCATCGATAAGATACGGCTTGGCCCTCAGGATATTCCTGAAAACAGGAAAAGCAAGGGCGACAACAGCTTCTATTTCCTGCCCCTTATCCTTGGGTTAATCGGAATTTATTTTACGCTTCGCCATGATAAACAAAGCGCCTGGGTGGTTTTCCTTTTGTTCCTCATGACAGGTATCGCAATTGTATTATACCTCAACTCACATTCGCCCCAACCCCGTGAACGAGATTACTCTTTTGCCGGGTCCTTTTATGCATTTGCCATATGGATAGGCCTGGGTATCATGCAGCTTGAGCGATGGATCGGTAAACTCACCGGTAATAATATCGCCACGGTATTTTCAATCCTCTTCGGAATGGGTGTGGTTACGCTAATGGCGCAACAGGGTTGGGATGATCATGACCGTTCAGGTCGCTATACTGCATTGGCCGTTGCCGAAAATTACCTCAACTCCTGCGCCCCCAATGCCATTCTGTTTACAAACGGGGATAACGATACATTCCCCCTTTGGTATGCTCAGGAAGTAGAAGGGATCAGGACTGATGTACGGGTAGTTAATCTCAGCCTGCTGAATACGGAATGGTATATCAATCAGATGAAGCGAAAGGCCTATGATTCAGATCCGGTGCCCTTTTCACTCACCGAGGATAAATACCGCCAAGGTAGTCATGATGTGACATATTTAATTGAAGACGAGGGGCTTAAAAACACCTATGTTGATGTTAAAGCTCTGTTTGGAATTATTGCCGAGGATGACAGCCGGTTGAAGATGAATACTTCTCAGATAGGCATGATTGACTATTTCCCAGCCAAGAAGTTCATGGTCACCTATGATTCTGCAGCGCTCATGAAAACCGGCACTATTTTGCCTGAAATGGTCAGCCGGCTCGATACAATCCGATGGGAAATTAAAGCCCAGGCCATTGAGAAAGCCAATCTGATGATCATGGATCTTCTTGCAACAAATGACTGGAAACGCCCCGTCTATTTCGTGATGACCACCGGAACGGATACTTACATCGGTCTTGATAAATATTTTCATCTTGAGGGCCTTGCCTACCGGTTGCTCCCTGTTCAGGCAAAAACTATTGAGGGTCAGATCGGGGAGGTTAATACAACGGTGATGTACGATAACCTCATGAACCGTTTCAAATGGGGAAATATGAACAAACCCGGAATTTACATTGACGAAACCAATGCCCGGATGGTCATGAACATGCGGAGTCTGTATGGCCGCCTTGCCGATGCACTGATCCGCGAAGGGAAAATTGATTCAGCAAAACGGGTGCTTGACCGGTCTTTTGAGGTCATGCCCGAATCAGTCATTCCATATGATTTTTTCACGGTGCCCCTGATCATAGGCTATTACAAGACCGGAGAAATTGCCAAGGCAAACCAGGTGGCGGCTAAACTCAATAAAAATATCACAGACGACCTGGTCTGGCTTTTTTCATTCCCTGACAAGGATCTGAAAGGGATGGACATGAGTATCCAGGAAGCCGTTTTTACTATTCAGCGCCTCAGCGTAGCTTTGAGGGAGGCAAAACAGGATAAACTTGCTGCCGAAACGGAGGCTACACTCAAGAAATATTACGATTTATACGTTGAAAAGGTTTATCAGCCATAACGCCAATGAGCGCTGTCAGACCACCTTTTTTTTTCAACTGGTTAAGTCCAAAATACCTTTCCTGTGAAATTCCCGGGAAAGAAAAGGTCTTGTACCTTACATTCGACGATGGACCTGTTCAGGAGGCAACACCGGAAGTTCTGGAGATTCTGAAGAGATTTAATGTAAAAGCTACCTTTTTTGTGGTTGGAGACAATGTAGGCAAACATCCTGATATTTTCAGCAGCATCATACAGGAGGGGCATGCTATTGGAAATCATTCATTTCATCATTTAAATGGATGGCATACTGCACCGGGAGCCTATATGTATGATGTACACAAGTGCAGGGAGATAGTTGACTCACACCTTTTCAGGCCTCCCTACGGGCGGTTCACCCCAACCCAATACTTTCTCCTTCGCAAAGATTTCCGGTTTGTTCTTTGGTCGGTTCTGACCCGTGATTTTGACCGTTATACAACACCGGAGCAATGCCTGAAAAATGCAATTGATCACAGCCACAGCGGTTCCGTTGTCGTTTTTCACGACAGTCAAAAGGCCATGGAAAAGGTCAGGTATGCACTCCCAAAGTTTCTGGAACACTTTTCGGCATTGGGGTACAGGTTTGGCATCATTGACAAGTAATTGACAAATTCGACCTCACCCCCTGACCCAATTTCTTGTTCCCTTGGACCGGTATTCATGTTTTACAAGTATTTGACTATTGGGCCTCACCCCCTGACCCCTCTCCCCGGGGAGAGGGGAGAATCCAACTACCAGCGCTGAATCCGTTTTAACCTTCAACCTGTAGCATTTTCCTGTCACGCGTCCCGTGTCCCGTGTCCCGTATCCCAGGTTCTCCATCCCGTGTCCCGCATCCCGTGTCCCGCATCCCGCATCCATCGCTCAAAGTGTTCCCTCATCTGCAAAGCTGTAATAGTTGTTTTCCCCGATGATCAGATGATCAAGGACTGTTACTTCGAGCATGGCTCCCGCATCTCTGATTTTTTTCGTAATACGCTGATCTGCTTCGCTTGGCGTCACGACTCCTGAAGGGTGATTATGCCCGAGGATGATGGATGAAGCGTGATGATCGAGACTGATTTTGAAAATTTTCTTCGGATCGACTACTGTTCCGGAGATGCCTCCCTCGCTGATGTTGCATTTTTGCAATACTTTGTTTGCCTTGTTGAGCAGAATTATCCAGAACTCTTCATAAGGCCGGTCGCCCATGGTACTCCTGAATATTTCATATGCATCGCGGCTAGTTCTTATTTTATCACGTATCAGCACCTCCGATTCATTTCTCCTGCGGCCCAGTTCCAGCGCTGCAAGGATGGTGATGGCACGGGCCTGGCCGATACCTTTCACTGCCATTAGTTCATTCAGGTTCATTTTTGACAGCTCAACCAGGTTATCATGTGCCCTGTGCAGGATGTTTTTGGCCAGTTCTACCGCTGTTTCATGCCTGGTTCCCGATCCGATCAGAATCGCCAGAAGTTCAGCGTCGCTCATACTTTGCCGGCCTTTCAGCATTAATTTTTCGCGTGGCCGGTCATCTTCGGCCCAGTTCCTGATGGTTGTGTGGTTAGGGTAGGTCTCCATGTTGTTTTTCTGCTTAATCGGTCAAACCAATAAAAGGTAAGGCCCGTCTGAGGTTTATTTTTCAACTAATTGACTTTGGCAATTACACTAATATCGTTCACTGCCCGTTATAAAATGAAATTTAAACACTATTATTACTCCATTTATTTAACAAACCACCTGACGCAATGATTGGAAAACCCATTTTTGAACTCGACAGCGTTGACTCAACCAATGCCTATGCAAACCAGGTACTGGCCAAAGGTAATCTGACGGAAGGCACAGTGATATGGGCGCATGAACAATATGCCGGTCGTGGACAGTTGAACCATCATTGGATCAGTGAAGCTGGTAAAAACCTGACGCTCACCGTTGTTTTGAAACCCTCATTCCTGCCACCTGACCGGCAGTTCCTTTTAAACAAGGCGGTTTCACTGGGGGCTCTGGACTTTATCCGTAATTCATTAAAAAACTTATACGGCGACCAAATTCCTGAAACCGGAATCAAATGGCCCAACGATATCTATGTCGGGAATCAAAAAATCGGTGGCATCCTGATTGAACATAAAATTATGGGGAATGTTCTGGATACCTCCCTGGCTGGCATCGGGATGAACATCAATCAAATCAGGTTTTCACCAGAAATTCCTAATCCTGTATCACTTATTCATTTCCGCCACAGTGAGATGGCGCTGAAAGAGGCATTAGTGTCGTTATGCAGTTGTTTCGGGGGTCGTTATAAAATGCTGCAGGATAAGGAGACCGAAACGCTGGATCATGATTACCACAATGCGTTGCTGGGATTTAATCAGTGGCGCAATTTCACCCGGAATGGAATTTTAATGGAAGGAAAAATTACCGGTGTTGATAACCTGGGCCGCCTCCTGATCGAAACCCGCCGGGGTGAGGTCGTTTCCTTTAACCATAGAGAAGTTGAGTATGTGCTGGGAGATTGAATTGGTGAATTATTGATTGACTGATTGATTGACTGACAGATTGATTGACGGATTGATTGACTTATTGACAGATTGACAGATTGATTGATTGATGGATGGACTTATTTAATGATTGTTATACCGTTTAAAAAACATAAAGTTTGCTTATTCACCGGTGCACCAATTTATCAATTCATCAGCTGATCAGCTGATCAACTTACCAACTTGCCAACTTGCCAGCTTACCAACTTGCCAACTTGCCAACTTGCCAACTTGCCAGCTTACCAACTTGCCAACTTGCCAACTTCATTTGTTATATCTCTTCCCAAACATAACGCTGATGTAAAGCGTAAGAAAGAATGACTGCTTTGGATTGTAGGCCATGATTGGCACCGGAATAGGTGAGTAATCAAAAATTCCGCCCACCTCAAGAGAATTTATTTGTTTGTTCTTTACGCCAAATTCGAAATCAAGACCGGTTTTAACATATACACCCGGATGAATTCCTATTTGGGTAAATCCGGCAAGGAATGAACCACGCCCGTATATGTTGTCGGTAAAATGAACTTCAGGATCGTACTTTTCTTCCCTGACTTCATAATCGGTAAATCCGCTGTTGAAATGTATGATATACAGGTAGACTGGTTTTGTCACGGCAACCGAAAGCCCTCCATAATAGAGCCAGCTTAATTGAACCCCTCCCCAGTAGGGTTTTCTGTTCAGAATGTGCTGCTGACCAACCCCACCACGGAAGAACCATACATAATTTAGTTTTCCATAGAAATAGGAACGGGAGTCGGAGAAATAGGGGTTGATACTTCGAACTTCTTTGGATGATTTATAGGTTGAAAACTCGAGTTCCCACATAAATTGCCTGAGTGCGGCGACATTATGTCCCTTCCTGAATTTAAGTCCCCAGCCATTGGTATGAATCATGGCTCCAAGGGTCCATTGCTGTTCGAAAAGAACATTGTCGGGGGTTGTATCGGGTACAGCTTCGTATTGCGCCCGGGCGAAATATCCTCCTGCAGTAAGAAACATTAAGAACAGGAACAGGATATTTCTTTTCATTGTCATCGAAAATCAGGAAAGAAACAAAAGTACGAAAGAAAAAAGAAATGGGAAGCCAGGGCCTCCCATTATAATAGAAAACAAATGGAAAAGTTTTTTTAATGCCGCTCCATTTGGTACCTTTGCTTTTCACCATATGCGGCACAGTGCTGGTTTGAGGTGCAGGAGGCAACGATACCTGTGATGACAACGGCCAGTATAAAAAAGATGATTTTTTTCATGTTATTGATTCCTGATTTTCGTTGGATTAGGTGCACAAAATTACAGTGTTATACATTAATGAACAAACAAATTCAGTTTTTATTGTGTTGATGGTGTGAGGGGCTTAAGTATTTAAAATCATGGAGAAAGTGAACCCTGTGATCGAAGCCGGCTGGAAAGAGGTTTTACACGAGGAATTTGATAAATTGTACTTCAGTAAACTAAAATCATTTTTACTGGATGAGAAGCAGAAATTCAGGATCTATCCTCCCGGAAAATTGATATTCAATGCATTTGACCACACACCTTTTGAAAAAGTCAAAGTGGTGTTATTGGGACAGGATCCCTATCATGGTCCGGGCCAGGCACATGGTTTGTGTTTTTCGGTTCCCGAAGGGGTGCCCAAGCCACCATCACTGGTCAATATTTTTAAAGAACTGCAGGATGACCTGGGAATTCCAATATCCCGCAATGGGAATCTTACGAAATGGGCAGACCAGGGGGTTCTGTTGCTCAATGCCACCCTCACCGTGCGCGAAAACCAGGCAGGATCGCACCAGAACCACGGCTGGGAAACCTTCACCGATGCCGCCATTACCCAGCTATCCCTTAGGCGAAAGGGTTTGGTTTTTGTGCTATGGGGCAATTATGCCATTGCCAAAAAGTCCATGATCGATGGATCAAGACACTATATTCTTTCGTCGGTTCATCCATCTCCATTGTCGGCCCACCGTGGGTTTTTCGGTTGCCGGCATTTTTCACAGATAAACAATTTACTGCGGCAAAATGGCGTTGAGGAGATAGATTGGCGGCTGGAATAATTATAACTTGAATGATGTCACCTTTTATCTTAAGGCTTTTTAATTTTCGGATTATCTCATTTATGCCTGATCTACTCTCATTTCTTCAATACGTATCGAAATATATAATTTACTTTAAACACAATGGTTTACATGAAGCCCTCTGAATTTTTCTTTGTGAGAATGGCGCATTCCTTGTGTTTGTGGTATTTTAAATCGGGCAGAAGCGAAAAATCCCTGGAATTTAGGGCAAGTGCCTCTGAATGGGTTATAGCTTTCCTGGTTCTGATGAGCGCCGGTTGTAAAAAAGATCAGCCTGATGTCACGGTATATCAACCAACACCCTATACGATTAGCGTTCCAAGGTTTTTCCCTACAGAGTTGAATATACCTGAAGATAATCCAATGACGGTTGAAGGGGTCGCATTAGGCCGATACCTGTTTTACGATGGCCGGCTTTCAGGACGGCTCGATCCCGATTCCCTCATGAGTTGCGCAACCTGTCATCTGCAATACCGCTCATTCGAGTGCGGGATTGACCATCCGAAATACAAGGATGGGCACCCGTTTGGATTAACCGGCATTCCGACTCCACACACAATGATGCCGATGATTAACCTTGTTTGGGCCACACATGGTTATTTGTGGAATGGAAAAGTGTCGTACGAAAATCCATCGGTTTCCATGCGAAGCCTTGAAGACTTTACATGGATGGCTATCGTGGCGCCACATGAAATAAACGGAGATACCTCGCGGGTTGCAGCATTATTCCAGGCAATCAAAGGATACCCCGGACTATTCAAACAGGCTTTTGGCTCCGACAGGGTTACAGTGAAAAATATGGGCCGTGCCATTGCTCAGTTTGTCAGGACCCTGGTATCATCAGATACGAAATTCGACCGGTTCCTGAGGGGTGAAGCAAATCTAAACAATGCAGAAAGAAGTGGCTACGTGCTATTTATGACCGAGCAGGGAGGCGATTGTTTTCATTGCCATGGAGGCGACGGAAATCCGCTTTTTACGACGAATAAATTCTACAACAACGGAAAAGATTCTGTTTTTAATGACCAGGGCGACAGGTTTTCAATTACAGGCAACCAGTGGGAAATTGGGGCTTATAAAGCTCCCACCTTGCGCAACCTTTTATTTACCGCCCCATACATGCACGATGGACGATTTAAGACACTCGACGAAGTCCTTGCATTTTACAATTCGAACCTGGTTTGGTCCCCTTACATCGACCCGCTTATGCATCATATCAGTGCGAATGGAATTCGTCTTGCACCGCCTCAGCTGGCCGATTTAAAAGCATTTTTACTAACACTCACCGACAGTTCCTTTGTGTCTAATCCCGCGTTTTCGAGGCCGGCGACTTTTCCTGATCAATAGTATTTGTGGTACTACCCTCTAGTGTTGACTTCATTCCTTTAAAACATTCAGGAAATTGAACAGCGTTTGCGATCTGGTGATGGTGGCCTAAAAGAAATTCGCTATTTTTATACCATGATTCTCTTTCCAAACTGTAAGATTAATCTCGGACTCCATGTTGTCAGTAAAAGGACCGATGGATTTCATAATATTGAAACGATTTTTTATCCGGTTCCATTTTATGATGCTCTGGAGATAATTCGTGCCAGCGATGATGTTTTTGATTTCCACGCTACCGGATTGGCAATCCCGGGCGAAAACGGGCATAACCTGTGTGCCCGGGCATTTAAACTATTGCAACCGGCATTTAAATTACCCATGGTGAAAATGCACCTTCATAAGGTAATTCCCATGGGTGCTGGTCTGGGCGGTGGATCTTCCGACGGCGCCTTCACCCTGAAATTGCTAAATCAGCTTTTTGATCTTGGACAGGATAAGGAGCAGCTGATGTTTTTTGCCCGGGAACTAGGTAGCGATTGTTCTTTCTTTATCGAAAACCGTCCCCTTTTCGCATATGAACGAGGCGATCGATTTGAATCCACTCAGATTGATCTTTCCGGGCTTACGCTTCTCCTGGTCTTTCCGGGGTTACATGTGAGTACAGCGGAAGCCTATTCTGAGGTAGTACCTGTTAAACCTGAAAAGTCCCTGAAGGAGTTAATGAAGCTCCCTGTCGAACAATGGAAGGATTTGCTGGTCAATGATTTTGAAAGGCCTGTTTTTAAAAAGCGCCCTGTGATCGGGGAGATCAAACAGAAACTTTACGATGCAGGGGCGCTCTATGCATCTATGAGCGGCAGTGGGTCAGCGGTTTACGGTCTTTTCAGCAGAACTCCGGCAGTAAAAAATGTATTCACCGGATTTCAAACATTTGTTTTTCAACTCTGATTCAGAAACATCGCTGTTGCACTTAACTTTTCCGCACCAACGAAGCGGAAAAATTAACCTGTATTCCCAATAGGTACCAATATTCAGCTCCTTTGAAACTCAATAATTTCGCAATTTACTCACGATCATTTTATTTTTTTCGGGCGTTCGTGAATACTTAGCATTTCGCTATTTCGCTACTTCGCTACCTCGCTACCTATTTCGGTGCAATCCTGAACAGGAACAAGGCAATAAAACCAAAAATGATGTTGGGGATCCATACAGCGATCAACGGGGGGAGGTCACCAAAGGTGGCAAAAACGGTGAAAATCTGCATAAACAGAATATAAATAAAGGTGAGTGCCAAACCCAGTCCCAGATGAAATCCGATTCCGCCACGGACCTTACGGCTTGATACCGAAACGCCAATTACGGTCAGGATCAGGGTGGCAAAAGGGAATGCGATCCGTTCATATTTTTTTACCTGATATTTAATTACATCCGGATCGCCGCGTAACTCCTTATCCTCAATGTGTTCCCTGAGTACAAAATAATTCATGATCTTAACCTCTTCAATATCTTCGGTAAAATCAGTTGGTTTGAAAGGCAGTACGGTGTCCATCTTCACTCCTTTGACGATCGATTCACTCATTCCACTGATGCTCCTGAAGTAATAATTCGTTATCTGCCAGCGCAATCGTAAGCTGTCCCATTCGATACGTTCTCCCTTCAGTTTATATACCAGCTCTTTGTTCACAAATTTTTCAAGCGAAAATTTCCAGCCCGCATTGGTATGCGTGTTAAAGTTTTCCATGTAAATAAATGTCCCGGGACTCAGTTGCTTGTGAATATTCTGATCGGTAAACTCTCTTGGATCGTTGATGTATTTTTTCTCAAAGGCAAACATGCTGCGGTTAGTGTACGGGATTATGAAATTAGCCAGGAAAAATGAAAGCAGTCCAAGTGCAGCGGCTGAAATAAAGTATGGAAACATCAAACGCCTGAAACTGATACCGCTGCTCAGAATGGCGATGATCTCTGAATCGGACGCCATACGCGAAGTAAAAAAAATGACTGCAATAAAAGTTAAAAGGTAACTGAAAAGGTTGATGAAATAGGGTACGAAGTTGAGGTAGTAATCAAAAATGATAGCTTTCAGCGGGGCATCGTGACGCAGGAAATCATCAATTTTTTCGGAGATATCGAAAACAATGACAATAAAAATCAGCAGTATGAGGGTAAAGAAAAAAGTACCCAGAAACTTTTTGATGATATAGACATCGATGGTACGCATTAAAAATTAAAAATTAAAAATTAATGATTACGAATTTTTTTCTATTTAAGCCAGCCTCGGTTCCCTTGCAAACAAACCTACCAACTTGCCAGCTTGCCAACTTACCATCTTGCCAACTTGCCAACTTACCATCTTGCCAACTTACCATCTTGCCAGCTAAAGTCTTTGCATCAGTTGCTTCACCATCTTTTCCTTCCATGCTGAAAAAGTTCCCTGAAAAATCTGTTTTCTTGCCTCCTTCATCAGCCAGATATAAAATCCAAGGTTGTGCATGGTGGCGATCATGGCGCTGAGAATCTCTTTTGAAACAAACATATGCCTTAGGAAGGCCTTGGTATACTGAAGATCAGAAAATACCTCTCCGTCGGCTTCAAGGGGTGAAAAATCATCTTTCCATTTTTCGTTTTTAATGTTGATAATCCCATTTCGGGTGTACAGCATTCCGTTACGGCCATTTCGGGTGGGTATTACGCAGTCGAACATATCGATACCCAGCGCAATGCACTCAAGGATATTGGCCGGGGTTCCGACACCCATCAGATAACGTGGTTTGTCGTCAGGAAGTATTCCGCAAACTAAACCAGTCATCTCATACATCATGGAGGCCGGTTCACCGACAGAGAGACCACCGATGGCATTCCCGGAAGCTTCCTGCCCTGTAATAAACCTGGCTGATTCAACCCGCATTTCAGGATAAACGCTGCCCTGAACAATGGGAAACAGGCTTTGGGTGTAGCCATGCGGACAAACAGTTTTTTCAAAATGGGCAACACAACGGGCAAGCCAGTAATGCGTTCGCTTCATCGACTTCCTGGCGTATGCTTCATCACAAGGATAGGGGGTGCATTCATCAAATGCCATAATGATGTCGGCGCCCAGTTCCCGTTGAATATCAATGGCCCTTTCAGGGGTGAAGGTGTGCTTCGACCCATCAATATGTGATTGAAAAATTACGCCATCATCGGTAAATTTCCGGATGTCGCCCAATGAATATATTTGGTATCCGCCACTGTCGGTGAGAATAGGCTTAGACCAGCCGTTAAATTTATGCAGGCCGCCTGCCCGGGAAATGATATCAACGCCAGGCCTCAGGTAAAGGTGATAGGTGTTTGAGAGCATGATCTGGGCATGGATATCATCGCGCAGATCCCTGACATGCATGGCCTTCACCGCCCCCGCGGTTCCGACTGGCATGAAAAAAGGAGATTCGATGGTTCCATGATCCGTGGTAACCAATCCGGCACGGGCCGAAGAACCACTGTCGCGATGTAATATGTCGAATTGCAAATGGAGACTTTTAGAACTTTCGGCAAAGGTAAGGGTTCTTGCATTTTATTGTAAGCACTCTTTTCAACCATCCTGCTAATTTATACACAATCCTGATTATTGTAATGCGAGAATGAATAACTTTGCCTCATTCATCAATAAATATTTATAAATGATTGATTTACTGGTCAATATGCAATTATTGTCCCTCCTGTTATTAGGGGCGTTTACATTGACCTTTATTTTGCAATTGTTTTTTTACTGGGCTATATACTGGCGGCTTGGACGATTCAGGAGCCAACCTGCCAATCATCAGCCTGTGGGAATTTCAGTTGTCATTTGTGCCCATAACGAATACCATCATTTGAAGGAGAATCTGCCGCTGATCCTTGAACAGGATTATCCCGATTTCGAGGTGCTTGTGGTAAATCATTCATCTGACGATGATACCCGTTATCTGTTAAATGACCTGGAAGAAAGATACCCAAATCTGAAAACCATTGCGATTAAAGAGGATCTCAACTTTTTCTCCGGAAAAAAATTCCCGCTGTCTATTGGCATCAAATCGGCCAGGTATGACCTGGTGCTGCTTACCGACGCCGACTGTAAACCTGCTTCACGCGATTGGATCCGTCACATGCAATCAGCTTTTGCACCAAATATTGAAGTTGTGCTTGGCTATGGTGCTTATTACCGGAGTCCCGGGCTGCTCAACAAACTGATCAGGTTTGACACGGCTCAAATTGCAATCCAGTATCTTTCTTATGCTTTGGCCGGTGTTCCTTACATGGGCGTTGGCAGAAACCTGTCATACCTGAAACAGGTATTTTACAGGCATAATGGTTTTATTTCCCATTACCGAATCCGTTCCGGCGACGACGACCTCTTTATCAACAGGGTGGCCAGCAATCTGAATACAGCCATCATGGTACATCCGGGGAGTTATACCCTTTCAGATCCAAAACAGTCTCTTGGCAGTTGGATTACACAGAAAAAACGTCATTTATCAACCAGCCACCTCTACAAATTCAAGCATAAACTGCTGTTGGGGTTGTATACTTGCAGCCTGGTGGCGTTTTATGGGATTTTTATTACAATGTTATCGCTGAACTGGTCTGTAATTCCGGTGCTTGGACTATTCCTGCTCCGGCTGATGTCCCAATATATCGTATTTTCCCAGTGTATGAAGCAGCTTAATGAGAAAGACCTGCTGCCAATGGTTCCTGTTTTTGAGATCATGCTGCTCTTGTTCAATGCCGGAACCTGGATCTCGAATCTGTTTTATAACCCGGTCCGATGGAAGTGATCGATCATCTGACCGAGAAGGCGCAGCGGGATTACCAGCTTCTGCAATCAGCGCGTGATCATGGTGATCAGCAGGCCTATGCCGAATTGCTCAATAAGTACCGTGATTCTCTTTATTTCATGATGCTTAAAATGACCAACAATGCTACCGATGCAGATGATCTGACCATTGAAGCCTTCGGCAAAGCATTTAAAAACCTGAATCAGTATACGCCTGATTTTGCTTTCAGCACCTGGTTATTCAAGATTGCCGCAAACAACTGTATTGATTTTCTTCGTAAGAACAAACGGATTCAGTTTACTGATAATTTCTTTGATGATGACAGTGAACATCCCGACGTGCCTTCCAATATTCCATCTGATGGCCTTGATCCTGAAGAAAAGATCATTGAAAAGCAAAAAATTCAGCTGATGCACGAAGTTGTGGAAAAACTTAAACCACATTATCGTCAACTGGTTGAATTACGCTATTTCAAAGAATGGTCGTACGAAGAGATTGCCACAGAACTCAATCTGCCCCTGGGTACTGTTAAGGCGCAGCTGTTCAGGGCACGGGAGTTTCTGTACCAGATCCTACGAACTTCTCAGGAGAAAATATAACGTGACACGGGACCCATGACACGTGACTTTGCTTTGTCCCCAGGTCATCCTCACTTTCTCGTTACTTTATTACCATATTTACCTGTCATGCGTCATGCATCACGCGTCACGTATTTTTAATAAATTTGTCCTTCATTTAATACTACTTCCAATGGAATCAAACGATTTTAAAAATACAATCCTTCAAGGTATCCCTGACGAATTACCACCGATCCAACCCTATGATCCGGCGGCTAATCATGCACCTGTCAGGAAAGATATTTTGTCTTTAGCTGAGAAAAAACTTGCTCTGAAAAATGCATTGAGGTATTTTGATCCGAAACACCATGCAGCACTTGCACCCGAGTTTGCTGATGAGTTAAAACGGTTCGGACGAATTTACATGCATCGGTTCCGGCCGGTATACAGCATGTATGCAAGGAATATCATGGAATATCCGCACCAGTCAATTCATGCTGCGGCCATTATGCTGATGATACAGAACAACCTTGATCCGGCGGTGGCACAGCATCCCTGCGAACTGATTACCTATGGCGGAAATGGCGCAGTTTTCCAGAACTGGGCCCAGTATCTGCTCACCATGAAATACCTGGCCAGCATGAGCGATGACCAGACCCTCGTGATGTATTCCGGTCATCCAATGG
The DNA here is from genome assembly GCA_903885595.1 of uncultured Bacteroidales bacterium. Lineage (GTDB taxonomy): Bacteria > Bacteroidota > Bacteroidia > Bacteroidales > FEN-979 > CAIVAT01. The sequence goes on along the minus strand of CAISJJ010000261.1, from coordinate 1,649 downwards.
GTCTTTTTCCGTCGCACCGCGATGCCCCTCGTGTGGTTGTTACAAACGGAATGATGATTCCCAACTATTCCAGGCCCGATGACTGGGAACGTTTCAATGCACTTGGGGTCACCCAGTACGGACAGATGACCGCAGGCTCTTACATGTATATTGGGCCACAGGGTATCGTACATGGTACAACCATAACCATCTTAAATGCTGCGCGTAAAGTGACAGCTGATGCCATCGCAGGGACAGTTTTCGTTACATCAGGATTGGGAGGAATGTCGGGTGCCCAGGCCAAGGCAGCAGTAATTGCCGGCGCCATCGGAGTGGTGGCGGAAATAAATCCGGGGGTGGTTAAAAAACGTCATGAACAAGGTTGGGTTGATGAAGTATTCACCGGCCTTGATGAGCTGGTTCGCCGCCTGATGCAGGCCGTTTGCAACAGGGAAGCTGTTTCCCTGGCTTACCTGGGAAACGTTGTTGACCTGTGGGAGTATTTTGCAGAACACAGGTTGCAGATTGAGCTGGGATCCGATCAGACCTCGCTTCATAATCCATGGTCGGGGGGCTATTATCCCGTGGGCCTCACCTTTGACGAATCGAATGTTTTGATGGTACAGGATCCGAAAAAGTTCCAGCTTGCAGTGCAGGAATCCCTGCGTCGCCAGGTTGCTGCCATCAATAAAATGTCGGAAAACGGCATGTATTTCTGGGATTATGGTAATGCTTTCCTGCTGGAAGCCTCCCGTGCAGGAGCAGATGTGATGAAACCCGACGGAACTTTTATTTATCCATCTTATGTCCAGGATATCATGGGACCCCTGTTTTTCGATTACGGGTTTGGTCCTTTCCGTTGGGTATGTACCTCTGGCAACCCGGAAGATCTCGCCATTACTGATCATATTGCCGCTTCAATCCTTGAAGAAATTGCCATTACCTCCCCCAGGGAGATCGAAATGCAGATGCGTGATAACATCCATTGGATTCGTGAAGCGGGTAAAAACAAACTGGTTGTCGGATCCCAGGCGCGCATATTGTATGCTGACTGTGATGGAAGAACCAAAATCGCTGCTGCATTCAATGATGCCATCCGTTCAGGAAGGATTTCAGCCCCGGTCGTTCTTGGCCGTGATCATCATGATGTTTCGGGAACAGATTCACCCTACCGTGAAACTTCCAATATTTACGATGGGTCAGGTTTTACGGCGGATATGGCAATACAGAATGTTATTGGCGATGGATTCAGAGGGGCGACCTGGATTTCAATTCACAATGGCGGAGGTGTTGGATGGGGCGAGGTTATCAATGGAGGCTTTGGAATGGTGCTCGATGGAACAACTGAAGCTGACCGGAAACTGAAAATGATGCTTCACTGGGATGTAAACAACGGTATCGCCCGTCGTGCCTGGGCCCGCAATGATGAAGCTATCTTTGCCATCCAGCGTGCGATGAAGGATGAGCCCCGGCTGAAAGTTACATTGCCAAATCTGGTCGACGACACATTGCTGGCCGATTAGTTCGCGCATGCCAACATTGAGGAAAATGTAATATAACGCAATGGTTCTTTGTGCACTAGTCGTCATTGGGGTTTGGCAATGAAAAGAGGTGGCTATTCAAAATAAAGGTATTCATATTTTAAATAGTAATGCCGGCTGATGGTAGTG
>CAISJJ010000260.1 GCA_903885595.1 uncultured Bacteroidales bacterium | reverse complement strand
GGGTACCTGGACTATATCTGGCATAGTCAAGCCTCCTACAAACAGGAGAAAAAGGACCTTGACTAAGTTTGACCAGGGTAAATAGGCGGTAAATTGATGGTAAATTGTCGGTAAATTGAGGTAAACCATTGATGTATCTATCATTTCAGCAAAATTATGGTCTCCGGAAAAGTGAAAAGGAGCAGAGAAAAAAATATTTTCATTTTTACTACACCACCCCCATATTATATTGATGTTTTCTATGCACTTATGCACTTTTATATGATAATTAATTGATTTATAATCTTTTATTCAGTGCATACATGTTTTATTTATCTGTTTTTCTATGCACTGCCAGTGCATAGAAAATTATGACGCCTTTATATTAAAGCAGTGCATAACAGTGCATACAGTGCATAGCAGTGCATAGCAATATTTTTTATATGCACTGATATATATTATTGATATTGATTTTATTACAAATTCAAAGTGCATAAGTGCATTTATTTTATATTAAAACATAGGGGGGGGGATATATAAAATAATAGATATAAAAAAAACTGTCATTTTCGCCTATGACAGTTTTTTCTACATTTAAATCCGGATCACAATCACCACTCCAATATAAAATAATCACTCCCATCACTCCTGGGTTCTTGAAGATTGAATTTATTATATTTTGCATACATTCTCATCCATGTTGTGAATTTTCGTTGTGGAAAATGTTTGCCATTAAAGTCATTGTTCATCTTTATGAATAGTGCAAACGCTGTTTTTTTCGAAAATTTAACCCCTTTCTGAATGCTGAATTCAACCTTAGTTGAAACTCCGTTTTCATCTATATCGTAAGTGATACCACTTTCTTTTCTGGCATCCTCCATGAAATTCAGAAATTCCTGGGCCGTATGGTCAATCAATGTACGCGTTGACAGGTTAATTTCTACAGGTCGGATTATCCCATGTTTGAAATACTGATTGATACATGATATCATGAAATAATCAAACCGTAACCATTCATCATTGTCCCAGTCGGTAAACAACCGGTGGGGCATAAATGTACCATTCTCATTATAACTGCCAAATTCCTTTTCAGGGCTGAATTCACTGTTGTAATGGTCGGCAAACTCAAATTGGATAACCCGGTCCTTTGCACTTTCACCTTCAATGATAATGGTCTTATTCGTGGAAAATATGAATTTCGGGTGAATGTTGATAGGCTTATCGTTTTTCTTATCAACTTTGATACCTTCGGTAATGTCGTTGAACGAGCTCTCAATATTATAATTGTTGTAGATATCATTCAAATGGATCAGCTGAGTGTCGAGGTTGGCCTCTTCAAATTTGAATTTATTTTTTGGCTGGAAATCTTTACCGTTGATTTCTTTAAACACACTACCAAGTTCATCAGTATTGAGCATATGACCAAGCGCCTTTCCCCACAATGTTTTTCCGGTTCTGCCATTGGGTTCACCGTCCTGGCTGATTCGGCTATCGGTAAGTATTATTGCCCATAACTTGCATTCCATGTAATTATGAAGCGCATACCCAATGATTGTTTGCATGGCCAGCTGTCGGTCCTCATCCTTATTGCATATGTTCCAAATAAATTTCTGAAAAACTGAAGGACGGTCTTTGTAATCAAAATAATTCTTAAAGTCACGGTTTAACATCTGGTTAGACCAGATAAAGCTATCGAGTTCATTGTAATTATGAAACGAAAATCCTTCGTCGGTAACAGATACAAAACCGTTCTGATAAAATAGGAATTTCTCATTTCGAGTATCCCTTTTTATCCTGATTGGTTTATCGGGTTTCAATCTTTTTAACAGCGCTGTGGCGAAATAAGTATCAATACCATCATACATTTTTCTTTTCAATAAAATGCTGTCAATTAATTTTGATCCACCCTCCCAAACTTGCTGATATGCCTCAATATTTTCAACGAAATCAATAAAATGGTCTGTTATGATGGTGGATGATACTTCTTTCAAAGTATTATTGTTTGCCATGACAAACCGGCATGTGTCAATACCGGTATCAAAACGCAGGAATCCCATTACTTTCAATTTATCGATAAACTTAACGCGATCAACCTTGATCTCTTTAAACTGACTATCACGGTCCTTGCATACAAAATAAAAATCGTGAATCTCTTTCAGCCTTTTTTCGTCACTGCCAGAAATATTAGCAGGGTTTTTTCCCCGTTCGTGGTCCTGCTTCTTTTTTATTTCCCCTGAAATATTCTTTATCACTTTCCCTTTCCATCCGGTTTTAGGGGGCACAATCGTTCCAAGTTCTGCGAAATAGTGATCCTGCGAATCATCCGGAAGAAGTAAAACCAGGGAGGTGATCTCCGATATCAGTTTTGCTTTCTGATCCGGTTCCTGGTGATTGTTCTTTTTCTTCTCTGCCAGATACAATATGTAATCCTTCTTATGAGGGGCAACATCATATTCATCGAAAGTAGTTTTGTCTTTAAAAAACGAATCAGCATCCTGCTTCTCTTCTCCATCTGGCAGGGTAATGATTTTACAGTACATGCCACTTTCAATGATCATCTTCGCCGACCGGCTTACTGAATCCTGGCCAGCCTTGTCGGTGTCGCCGATCAGGGTGATACATGGGGTGATC
>CAISJJ010000259.1 GCA_903885595.1 uncultured Bacteroidales bacterium | reverse complement strand
CTCCTGAACCTGTTTAATACTTTTTCCCGCTCTGATTGATCAAGATCAGAGTGGATCTCTTCGGCATTCAACCGCAGTTTTTTCAAGGCGGCGCTCAATTGCTTGGTTGCGCTTTTTGTAGAACAGAAGATAAGAATGCTCCTGAGATTCAGATCCTTCAGGAGATATTGAACCAATGGAATCTTCTGATTGTCATATACGACATAGGCCATCTGAAGGATATTTTCAGCCGGCTTTGATGGCGCTATGTTGATTTCTACCGGGTCCTTTAAAATCTTCCGGGCAAGCTCACGCATGTCTTTGGGCATCGTCGCCGTAAAACACAACGTCTGTCGTTCCTTTGGCACATACGACATGATCTTCATGATGTCATCGAAAAAGCCCATGTCAAGCATGCGGTCGGCTTCGTCGAGAATAAGGTACCTTAAACTGGACAGGTTAACGTAACCCATGTTGAGGTGCGCTATCATCCTGCCCGGGGTGCAGATCACCATATCGGCTCCGTTGGCGAGGGCTTGCCGCTCTCTTGAAAATGAGGCCCCATCGGTTCCTCCATAAACCGGGATGGAACTGACCGGGGTGAAATAGGAGAGGCCCTCCATGTGCTGATCGATCTGTTGAGCCAGCTCCCGCGTGGGAACGATTACCAGCGCTTTGATAGCGTCATCATGGGGCGTTGAGATGATCTTCTGTATGATAGGAAGAAGAAATGCCGCTGTTTTTCCGGTGCCGGTCTGGGCTGAGCCGATGAGGTCTTTCCCTGCTAAAATAGCTGGGATCGCCTGTTCCTGGATAGGGGTGGCGCTGTCGTACCCCAAAGCTTCAATACCTTCAATTAAACGCGCCTCAAAACCAAAATCGTGAAATGTCAAAATGTAATTTTATTCTGCAAAGGTAAGAAAAAAGTGGGTAAGTGGACATGCGAACAAGGAGATAACTAAACCTTAAAACAAGTGAACTGGTGAACGGGTGAGCCATGAGATCAATTCGTAATTCGTAATTCGTCATTCGTAATTTGAAAGGGGTGTGCTTCGGTATTAAACACCACTTTACTGAGATCAACTGTTTTTTCAGGTGCAAACAGCAGATATGCGTATTTAAGCGTTTCGGCCAGAAAAAAGCTTTCCATTGAGTCTGATTTCTCTAGGGTTGTTACATTTTTCATTGCAGCGAAGCCGGCAGCAGTTTTACATTTAGTGAGAATGTCGTTGATCATGCGCTGTCCCATGCGCAGGAATACCTGGTCGTTGGTCATCCGGTAGAGGTAGAAACAACTTTCGATGTTCTCAGGTCGCAACGGGTATTCAGGATATAAAACCGAGTCGGTCCTGAAATTAAATTCTTCGGGCTCCATGTTGAATGCTGTCCACATGTAATAGTTTCCCTTCTGGATTTTCCTTGCTGTGTTCGTATCTCCTGATAAGGCCAGGATCCCGGCATAAAATGCATCCAGGGCGCCATACAATGAATGGGTCTCCTTACCCGATTTCATGTCAACCCGCGTAAAATACCATCCCGACGCGACTTCAGTAAGCAGGTGTTTTTTTATTGCTTTATTGTGAATCTCCCAGGCCTGCCTGCAATCCTGGTCGCCAAACAGCAACCACGCCTTATATAAATATTCGTAATAGGAATCAATGCGTGCCCCGATCTGGCTCTCAGTGTTCCGCCATTCGCCGGTGATCACGTTGATGGTGGTTCCTGCCAGGTCGATATCGCTGCGACGCCTGAATACTTCCATTGCTGCCTTTTTTGCAACCCGGTAATAATTTGAATCTCCTGTTAAACCAGTAAGCTTCCCGAACTCAAGGAGGTAAGTCCCGATCTCAGCCGGATTGCTGAGAGAATCCCTTGTTTTTCCGGTTTTCAGGTTAACGTACCGGTAGGGCATCCCGGTTGGCGAATTGAATGCAGGTAACAATCGCGTGCCAAGATCTTTTGCCAGTGCCAGCAATCGCTCATCCTTCGATAACTCAAATGCCGAAAGTAAACCTCCCATCAGCCTGATATTGATCTCAAATAACTGAACCTCCTGATTTACATTGAAGTTCAGGCCGGCAACCACCATCTCCTTTGCCTCCTTCGCCTCCCTTTCCAATCCAAGAAGGAAAAAAGTATCAAATGCATCCACAGGGGTCATCAGGAATGAGACGCCATACCAGTTATGACCTTTTTTGCTGATGGGCTTCAGGGCATCAAAACCCGTAGCGTGTTTTTTGTAACCCTTCCACGCATGACGGCAGGCTGATTTGATTTGTTCACATTGAGCGGCCTTCTGACGTTCTGTAAAATTTATTTGCGATCTTCCTGGAACTGTTAACACAATTAATAGCGCCGACAGCAGTGCAAGCCTGGTGTTGAATTTCATCAAATCATTTTTTTTGTTTCCATGAGCCTGAGAATGGTCCCGACAATAGCATCGTTTGAAAGGGTACTGCAGTTAAAGGTGATATCAAAAAGATATGGACTGAATTTTCCACCGGTCATCATTTCAATGAATGCGGTACGTTTTTTATCCATTTCATCAATAAATTTGGAAGATTCAGGCCGTGAAAGATTCTGTGATTTACAAACTGCCTCAATCCGCCATTCTCGCGGAGCCTGTAAACGAATATGCAGGGTGTTCGGATAATTCTTAAGGATACCTGCGCCACCCCTGCCAACAATCACAACATAACCCTGTTCGGCAATGGAACGAATCACGGTAGTAACTGTTTTACGCATACGGTGAGAACTCACGTATGATGTTGTGAAAGAAGCCAATACGTCTTCAATTATTCCTTTTCCACCAGAACTTAAAAGGTAATTGACCTCAGTGGAATTCAAATCCAGCCTCCTTGCTATCGCCTCAACCACCTCTTTGCTGATAAAATGCCATTTTCTTGGCGCCTCAAGCTCACCACGTTTGTTCAGGGCCAGGGTAAGTTGTTGTGCGATCAGCTTTGACGGGCATCCGAATTCTCGTGAAATGGTAATTACAGGTCCCGCGATCGTTGGCTTGTCAACACTCCTCTCCGAAAAGGCGCGATCCATGTATTCACGTAACAGGTTTTCCATAACTCCTCCGTTCTTGGTAATGGATTAATACAAATATACGAAAAAAAAACCCCGATTCCTAGAGAAACAACATCGGATAATTGACATCTTGCGTCACGCGTCACGTATCAGGTACCAATCGTCATTCCTTTAAGCAGTTCCCCACTTAATCTGGTAAGTTCTACTTCCGCCTTTTTCGCATCGAATTGAGAGGATATGAGCTGGTACTCCGCATCAATCAGTTTTTGTTGAATTTCGCGAAGTTCAATATCGTTGATACTGCCCAGTTTATATTTTTCAAATGCTATGTCAACATTTTCCTGGGCAACTTTGACATTGGCCAGCTGCATTTTCACAACATTCAGGCTGGCAAGGAACTGATTGTAGGTTTTAAGCATTTCTGCATTCAGCGCCTGCTCAGAATCCTGTACCTCAATTTCACCGGAATTCATGATGATCTTTGCATTCTTGATGGCACGGTTCACATTGAATCCGTTAAAGAGGTTGTAAGTGAGGTTGAATCCATACGATGGGCCATAACTTTGATTGTATTTAAGGAATCCCGTTTGCGAATTCAAAGTACTGTAATTGTATCCTGCCGTGAAATTAAGCAAGGGGTAACGATCTGATTGTGCTTGTCTTACGCCCAATCTGGACAGGTCCTGGTTTAACCGTGCATTCGTAAGTTGCGCATTTTGAATCAAGGCTTTACCCAAAAGGCAGTCATACGGTTGTGGTTTGGTAATCTGGATTGAATCATAGGTGTCAAAATCAATCGTGACATCACGGGCAAGGAGACGGTTGAAGTCAACTTTCGCATTGGCCAGCAGAACCATCTGCTCAATCAGCCGCGTACTGTCTGCATTTAGGTCGACTGTCGACTGAAGGAGCATGAGTTGAGAACCTGCACCCAACGACACTTTTGCTGCAGCAATGCTTTTCCGTTGCATCGATAAATCAACGGCATCCCTTGCAACCCGCACCAGCTTTTTAAGCTGGATGATCCCGAAAAAAGTAACGGTAATATCACTCAATGTCCCTTCAACCACGATCCGGCTTCCATTTTCCCCAAGATCTTCCATTACACCAAGCATCTGCTTGCTCACAAACATATTTAACCCGTCAAACAAGGTCCAGTTCATCTGTGCCCCGATGTTGAGTGTGTTATTTTTTGCCTGGTTAACATCCTTCACTGTGCCACTGAACTGTTCCTGGTGTGTTGTGCTGATGGTGTTGTTTTGAGCGGCGCTCAGATCAATGGAAGGTAAAAATCCGGCATTTCCGATGGTGTTGTTATTCCTGGCAATGTCTGCATCGTTCTTTTGAAGAATGATGGAATAATTGTTTTTCAGTCCCACTTCCAGCGCTTTTTGCAGGGAAATGACCTCCTGCGAACGGCCATCCAGCAGAAAGAGGAAGAACAGTAAAACAGGAATTGAAAATCGAATATTGAACATTGAATATTGGTAATTGAATTTCGAACGGAAAAAGTTGAAAATGAAAACTGATAATTGAATACGAAAAATCAGGCTAAGCACTATTTTTGATTTTTGAATTATGGTTTTGATTTTTGATTTTTGATTTTTGAACTTGAAAGGTACGTGTACAACGCTGGAATTACAAAAAGGGTCAATACCAGCGAAAAGATTAATCCACCGATAATCGTAATGCCCATTGGCACCCGGCTGCGGGATGCAGCGCCCAAAGCCATGGCAATCGGCAGCGCACCAAGGGCCGTTGCCAGGCTGGTCATTAGAATTGGTCGCAAGCGCCGGGTTGCAGCATCGATAACAGCTTCTCTGACAGATAGGCCATCAGCTTTGCGCTGGTTGGCAAATTCCACGATAAGAATGCCGTTTTTTGTCACAATCCCGATGAGCACGATCACCCCGATTTCACTGAAGATATTTAATGTCTGACTAAAAATCCAGAGCGAGAGCACCGCCCCGGCCAAAGCCAGTGGAACGGTGAACATAATGGTAAGGGGGTCGATGAAACTCTCAAATTGGGCGGCCAGGATGAGATATACCAGAACAAGGGCAAGCAGCAGTGCAAAAAGTAAACTTCCCGAACTGTCTTCAAACTCCTTCGAAGTACCAGCCAGCGCCGAGGAGAATGAATCATCAAAAGTAGCCTTCCCTATTTTTCGCATCTCGGCAATTCCCTGGCCCAGGGTAACTCCTTTTGCGGGCTGAGCCGAAACGGTTGCAGAGACATAACGGTTATAACGATAGAGTTGCGGTGGATTGCTTTGTTCTTTCAGTTTGACAACATTGTCAAGCTGAATAAGTTCTCCCTGGTTGTTGCGTATATATATCGAACTCAGATCAAGGGGTTTGTCCCTGTTCGAACGGTCAGCCTGTCCTATTACCTGGTACTGCTTGCTGTTCATGATGAAATATCCGTAACGCTGACCGCTGAAATATAACTGGAGGCTTTCCGCAATATCCCTGACGTTGATCCCCAATGATCGGGCCCGGTCACGGTCAATTTCGACGGATAGTTCCGGTTTGTTGAACTTCAGGTTCAGATCAACAACCTGGAATTTTGGGTTGGCCTGTGCCTGCTCCATAAACCCGGGAAGAAATTTCTTAAGCTTCTCAAAATCGGGGGCCAAAATAACATATTGAACAGGTAAACCACCGCCGCGGCCTCCCCCGATCGTCTGCTCCTGGATCACAAAAGTCCGGGCAAAATTATACCGCTTTGCAATTGTACCAAGTTGATCTGCAATATCCTGCTGTGTTCTTTTCCTGTTCTCGGGCTGGGTAAGACCAATTCTCACAAATCCGGCGTTTGTCGAAGATGAAGAACCAAAGCCGGGAGCCGTAATGGCCATGATCGATTCCTTTTCCGGGATCGTGTCCACCAGGGCAATCATCTGGTTCATATATTTGTCCATCAGTTCAAAAGAGGTTCCCTCGGGGGCGGTCGACATCAGCTGCATGCGGCTTTTATCCTCCATGGGGGCAAGTTCTGAAGGAATCAACGAACCAATGCCCACAATCAGCGCGAGTGAAATAACCATTATCAGGATGGCCAGCCAACGGTACCGGATGAAAGCTTGAAGTGACCTGTTGTACGTATCCGTCAGGTTGTTCAGCATATTTTCGGTAAAGCTGAACAGTTTATTGTGATGACCAGGCTTTCGCAACATATGTGAACTCATCATAGGCGTGAGTGTAAGAGAAACCAGCGCCGAAACCAGAACGGTTCCAGCGACTACCACACCGAATTCCCTGAACAGACGACCGGTAAGCCCCTGGAGGAAGATAATGGGTAAAAACACCGCAGCCAGTGTAATGGTTGTGGAGAGGATGGCGAAGTAGATTTCCTTGGAGCCTTTATGCCCTGCTTCGATTGGATCCATCCCTGCCTCGATTTTATGATAGATGTTCTCAAGAACCACAATCGCGTCATCAACTACCAATCCCGTTGCCAGTACAATCGCAAGCAGGGTAAGGATGTTGACTGAAAAACCGGCGACATACATGATGAAAAAGCCACTGACCAGGGAGATTGGAATGGCAATGATCGGGATCAGCGTGGTACGCCATGAACGCAGAAAAGCGAAGATGACAATGATAACCAGCCCGAATGCGATGAGAATGGTTTCCCCTACCTCTGTAATGGCTTTCCGGATGCTCAGCGTGGTGTCCAGGTTGGTGCCAACGAGGATATCTGCCGGGATTTCATTTTTAAGCTGTGCAACTCTTTTATAGATTTCATCAGCGATCTCAATTTGATTTGCACCCGGTTGAGGAGTGATTCCGACTCCGACCATAGGAACCCCGCCATTTCCCTTCATGATCGTCCGTTCATTTTCAGGTAGCAGTTTCGCCATTCCAACATCGCGCATCCTGATAACAGTCCCGTTTTTTTCCAGGATAATCATATCATTAAATTCTGCAGGAGTGGTCAGGCGCCCTTTCGTACGAATGGTTAGTTCAGTTCCGTATCCTTCAATTCTGCCCGTTGGGAGTTCAATGTTTTCACGTGAAAGAGCTGTGCGTACATCTCCGGGAGTGAGCCGGTAACTGGCCAGTTTGGATGGATCAAGAAGTAATTTGATGGAATACTTGCGTTCACCCCAGATCCTGATTTCACTTACCCCTGGAATAGTTTGAAGCCGTTCCTTGAATACATTGTTGGCAATGTCTGACAATTCCATCAGATCACGGGCGCTGCTTTGAAGGGTCAGGGCATAAATAGGACCGGCATCGGCATCCGATTTTGTAACAATTGGCGGATCTGTATCTGGCGGGATGTTCCGGATGGCTCTTGAAACCCGGTCGCGCACGTCGTTTGAGGCCGCTTCCATATCAACACCTAGTTCAAACTCAACGGTAATGTTACTGCGACCATCGCTGCTAATAGATGTGAGGGATCTTATGCCTGCAATGCCATTGATCGACTCTTCGAGCGGCTCGGTGATCTGCGATTCCATCACGTCTGCATTGGCGCCGATATAATTTGTAGTCACCGTGACTACGGGAGGGTCGACACTCGGGAACTCCCTGACACCCAGGAATGCATACCCGATTACACCGAAAAGGATGATCACCAGTGAAATTACGGTTGCAAGAACCGGGCGCTGAATACTTATCGATGAAATGTTCATTTGGGAAGCCTGATGTTAACACCAACATCCTCGCGTAACTGAAGTATACCGGTTGTGATCACTGTGTCTCCCGGACTGATCCCTTTGATTACCTGTACCTCCCGTTCAGTCCGGATCCCGGTCTGAATAATTTGTGACCGGGCTTTACCATCACGGCAAACAAATATTCTTTCTCCATTCAGCACAGGGATGATAGCCTCAGAAGGAATTACCAACGCATCACTGATATTGTCAAGAACAATATCTAATTTGGCAAAGGCACCGGGGATAAGAATTCCTCTTGAATTCGGACAAACTGCCCTTAGGGAAACATTTCGCGTTGTTGGATCAATTTTCGGCTCAATCGCGTAGACGTGCCCGGTGAATAAACTGTCATTGCCCTCCACCTTGAATTTGATAACGGTACCTTTTTTTACCTTCCCGCGGTATTTTTCGGGAATGGCAAAATCAATTTTTACGGGATCGGTCTGCTGCAGGCGAGCCACGAGCGTGGATGTTGAGACAAATCCTCCGGGGCTTACCTGGCGTAAGCCGATTTGTCCCGTAAATGGCGCATAGATTTCAGTCTTTGAAATCTGCGTCCTGACAAGCTCTATCTGGGCCTGCGTAATGCCTAGAATATTATTTGACTTATCATACTCCTCCTGGCTTACTGCTTTTAACTCCAATAGTTTTTCCTTGCGGTACAGATCATCCCTGGCCTGCTTTTCATCAACCTGCAGCTTCTTCAACTGTGCCTGCAACTCCCGGTCATCAATCTTCAGCAGCAAATCTCCTTTGGCTACCAGGCTGCCTTCTCCGAAATTGATGGTGACGATCCTGCCAGGTATCTCACTGCGGAGCTCAACCTCTTCATTTGCAATGACATTGCCGGTTGCAAGAATATTATTTTCCAGGTTTCGCGGTTTGATGATAACCGCACCCACCGTGAGGGCTTTTGGCCCCCCGGTAACCGCAGGTCCTTTTGTTTTTCCCATGCATCCCAACAGAAGGAGCGGGATTACCAGAACCATCAGGAGGTTTTTATAATCCTTGAAATGAAACATATAAATAGAGGAATTGTTTATGTGTGAATTTCTGACAAAGTTATTGAATATTGGGCTGCAACAAGAAGGTAAAATGAATTTTAATTTCATCCCGGCAGTTGCTAAAAATACCTTTTGCTTAATTCGAAAAATAATTTGTAAATTTGCAGCCCTTTAACCGGATACAATTTCCGGAACAGGAAAACAAGTTCTTCAATTTATGCATCATGCCTCGGGATGTAGCGCAGTTGGCTAGCGCACCACGTTCGGGACGTGGGG
>CAISJJ010000258.1 GCA_903885595.1 uncultured Bacteroidales bacterium | reverse complement strand
GGGAAGCTGCTGGCAGCATTTGCCCTGCTTCCGATCAGGGTTGCCTTGCCCGAAAGAACGACCTCAGGAAAAGCATCCGCCACAACATTATACGTGGTATTGGTATTGAACAGGTTTAGATCCGCTTCGGGAACCGTTATCGTAAATTTCAGTTGAGCGATATCTGTAATCTGAAGTAGCGGGATACCCGGGGCTGCAAATGCCCCAACCTCGGTCAGTTTTGCCGTCACGATCCCATCAAATGGCGCGGTGATGGTCGTTTTGCTGATCTGTTCGAGCAAGGTGTTTCTTTGAACGTTGGCAGATTTCAGACCAAGTTCAGCTTTCTCCAGGAGCACTCCCTGCACGGCATCAGCATTGGTCAGAATCGTATAACGCTTCACATCAGCCTCCAGTCCTTCGATTTGCACTTCGACTGATTGAAGTTGAAACTTCAGCAAAGAGTTATCCAATTGTATTAACGGCTGCCCTTTTCTTACGCTGCTGCCTGCATCCACCAGAACTGCATTGATCTTACCCTGGGTTTCAGCGCTGAGTTTCGTTTCCTTATTCGGTTCAAAGGCGCCGGAAAACGAATAATCAGCATCAGTATCCTCCGGATGCAGGGTGTCGGCCTTTACATTGACGGCTTCCTCTTTGTTATAGGTATAAACTTGTTCACGGGCTGTTTCTTTATTTGTCATTAAACGAATAACCACAAGGGCGAACAACAAGATTGGGATGATGATATAAAGCGCTTTTTTCATTGCTTATTTATTTAAAATGTTTCCTGTTAATTTTTTTAATTCCAGATCTGCCTTCAGATACTCAACTACCGCATTCAGATAGTTTTGCTGGGCTTCGCGCAAGGCATTGTCAGCCAGCAGAACATCCGGAAGGCCTGCTGTGCCTTGTGCCTGCTGCAAAATAGTTTGCCCGTAAACAGATTGTCCCAGCGCTATTTGTGAGCGGGTGGTTTCCAGTGAATATTGTGCGACCATCCGCTGCTGCCGGGCATTGGTTGTTTGCATATTGGTTTGCTCCGTTATTAAGTTCTGCTGGAGTTCGCTGTTCCTGACCTCCAGTTTCTTCTGATTGATTTTCCGCTGGGTAATGGTCCCGTTGAACAGGGGATAGGTCAATTGAAGACCGGCATATCCGACAGTATGAAATGTTAAAAATTCATTGGGTTGTTTGTCGTAGCCAAAACCGGAGGTCCCATAGGAGCCATATAACGACAGGGAGGGTAACCGTGAATTCTTCAATGTCCGGAGTTCGCTGACAAGCAATCTCGACTGTGTTTCGGAGAGACGGATATCTGGGGTTGATGTACTTTTATAATCCTTGTTTTCAGGATGGTATAATGACAGGGGCTCTATGTCAATGGGTCGTTCCCCAACAATCCCCATGGTGAATTTCAATGCATTGATGACCTGTTCGTATTTGTTGGCTATTATTTCACCCTGGTTCGTCAGCTGATCAATCTGCAACTGCACCTTGCTTACATCAGTGCCTTTTGCAAGCAATTGTTCTTTCAGCAACAGCAGATTGTTGAGCAATTTTTTATTGTTTATCAGGTTGCTGTCGATGAATGTACGCTGACTGTTCAGGATCTGTGCATTATAGTACAAATTGGATATTTCAAAAAAGAGTTGCTCTTCTGTTTTCTGAACCTGCAATCCACTGATTTCCGTTCCGATCTTCGATGACCGGATGGCTCCATAAACAAGCGGATTATATACCGATAACGTCAGTTGCAAATTGGCATTGATGTTATGCGGCACCCCAAACTGAATCTCCTTAAACTGACCATCAGGTCCCCCGAAAGCCGATAAGGGCATAAACTGGTAAGGAAGGTTGGCATAGTAGCGGTAATCGGCATTTACATTTACTTTGGGAATCAGGTTTGCGAGGGCCTCCTGGTGCTTCTGTTCACCAACCTCCCTTGAATTCCGGCTAATTTGCAAATTTTTATTGTTTACCATGGCTGTATCAATGCATTGTTGCAAGGTCCATACCTGGCTTTGTGCAGTTCCGATAATTAGAACTGATAGGGACAGCGCTAATATGATTTTGGGTTTGTAAATATTTACTAACATAATTAGGTAAATTTTTTTAATAGTTTGATTCAGTTTTTCCTTGTAAAGCAAAAAATGCAACTGATGTAAAGCCAATTGTCACAGCGATTCTGAAAATCATGGCGCCAACTGTTTTAGTTTCGTAGATACTGCCGGTACTGATATGAAATAATAGTCCAATAAATGAGATTATTAGAATAAAAGTCGAAATACCTAAAAGAAGTGCTGTCCATTTTTTAATTCTAATTAGCCCCCATGCTGCAAAAAGATATAGTATGCTGCAGATGAAATTTGCCCATACAATAAACACTACATAATTGCCTTCTTTTGTTCTGATATCAAAGAAATCGAATATCACAGAACTGCTTAAAAATAAAGTAAGTAGTCCAAATGTGGCTAATGTTATTGCTGTTAAATATAACCAGGCAAATTTCATAATTCTTTGCTTTTAATAAGTGTTAGAATAGATTGTATCATATTTTCTCCACTTCGTTTTATATCGAATTGAAAATTGGCAGTCTTCCATTTAAACATCTGAAGTTTGAATGTACCCATAACGATATGCATCATTTCATCTGTTGTAATGGCATTTGTAAAAACACCCTTTTGCTGTCCTACCATAATGACCGGCATTAAATGTTTCATCTTTACATTCATTAGTTTCAGGATCGCCTCATTGATCATTTGGGTCTCTTCCATCAGTCCATCGGAAAATACTGCTACAACAAAGTGAGGATGTAAATCAAAAAACCTGAATTGTTCCCGGAACATGGCTTTAAATTGTTCTGCCGGATCTGACAAACCTGTTATGCCAGACAAACGTTGATCCATGCTGACGGCCAAATATGTCAGCATGCCAATGATAATTTCCTCTTTGCTGGTAAAATGCCTGTATATGGCGCTTTCAGAAAATTTCATCTCTTTCGCCAGGTTTTTTATTGTTAACCCACCTACCCCCGAAGATGTCAGGATTCTTCCTGCGGCTTCAATGATTTCTAATTGTCTTTCAGATAATTCCGTGGTCATTTGAATTAGGTTTACTTTCGGTATTCTTACAACCAATGATTAGTTTGTGAATATTCACTCTGCAAATATACTGGTAATTAATTCAACAATGCAAGTATTTTATTATACATTTTTCATATCGCTGTATTTCTGCGCTTTGCATCAACAACTTCTGATGAAATCAGGATCGGTCCGAAACGCCTCATTGCATTCTTCACCAAACATGTTTGGGAAACCATAAGAAATTTTCACATCTCACAGCCTTAACAAACAAAATCATAACCTATCAAAGGGTAACCGAATCTGTATATTTAACGAAACGTTGCAATACCTCCGGAATAATACAGCTCCGGAATAATTGCTTATCGCCAAATAAATAATGAAAAACCTTCTATCTTTGTGTAAAGTTGCAATTTTTTCATCGCATCAAAAATATACGACGGGCGCCGTGAATGTTTTAAATTACATTTTGAAAGCACTGCCAGATTTTAAATTCAGGTTTGATGCGTCTTCAGAAAGAGTTTTTCTTGACGACTACATCAGGAATTCGCTTGTAGTAATCAGGGCTGGTTATTTTCTTGGTATTCTTTTATTTGCCGCTTTTGGAATACTTGATATCTGGATGGTTCCGGAAACATTAAACATTGCCTGGTTTATACGTTTTGCAGTTGTAATACCGATTTTGCTGCTAACCATTCTTATCTCATTTACCGATTTTTTCAGACGATATAACCAGGTTATCCTGATCACCTCCTCGGCCATTACAGGGTTGGGCATCGTAGTTATGATTGCCTGCGCCAAACCAACAGAACTGGGTTACAATTTTTATTACAGCGGACTGATACTGGTCATTTTTATGATTTATACCTTTATCCGTCTGCGTTTTTGGAACAGCATTATCTCAGCCCTGATCATTACACTCGGCTATGAATTCATTGCCGTTTATATCCAGAATCTGACTTCCACAGGGATGGACAGTGAAAATATGATGGTTTTTATCAACAATAATTTTTTCTTTATTTCGGCTAATATCATTGGCATGTGGGCTTCCTATTACATTGAAAAATTGCAAAGGTCAAATTTTCTGCAAAATCGAATCATCATTGATGAAAATGTAAGAATCCAAAGCATCAGTGTCATGCTGAGGCATAAGAATGATGAAATTTCAGCCCAGGCTACTGAGATTCAAGCACAAAGTCTGAGACTATCCGAACAAAATAGTTTATTGGAAGAACAGAGTCAATCCATCAGAAGAAAAAACGAAGAATTATTGGCTTTAAACGAAGAAATCATTGCGAAATCAGGTGAACTGGAACAAGCAAATATCGAACTCGAAGAAAAAGTACAAGAACGTACAGCAGAACTTCAGCAGTCTAATAATGAGCTTATCATTGCAAGGGATAAAGCGCTGGCAAGCGACCGGCTTAAAACTGCTTTTATGCAGAACATATCTCATGAGGTGCGTACTCCGCTCAATGGAATATTGGGATTCAGCTCATTGATATCAGATCCTGCATTTGACAGAAAAGACAAACAAAAATTTCTGCAATTGCTAAAGAATTCGAGTGAACGTTTGGTAAACACCATTACCGAATACATGGATATCTCCCTTATTGTATCGGGAAATGTGGAGGTAAGCCAAATGAGTATGCTTTTGAACGAAGAATTGTCCAACCTTGTGAACAAGTATCACGAACTGTGCCTGCAAAAATCCATTACATTTAACTGTGACATAAAAAAAGACTTTGATGGGTTCAGTTTTCAAACTGATCCTGAACTGTTCAGAAAAATCATGACCCATCTTCTTGACAACGCCCTCAAATTCACCCCGGCAGGGTCAGTAACACTGAGTTACTTCATAACCGATGGCAACCTGGCGATAAATGTGCGTGACACCGGTGTAGGTATTTCAGAGGAAGCTCAAAAAAGAATATTTGAAAGTTTCATGCAGGAAAATGTAGCTGACACACGGGGCCACGAAGGAAGTGGTTTAGGTTTATCTGTTGTTAATGGTTTGCTGAAACTGATTGGTGGTGATATCAGGCTTGAGTCTGTAAAAGGGGAAGGTTCGTCCTTCACCGTTACGATTCCCTTGGAATGGCAAGCCATCAAAACAACAAAATAACCATCCAGCCAACCTGCGAAGCCTTTTAGGTCGATAAATCCTCACAGGAGGAACACGATCGCTTAACGACAGTAACATACGCGTTTTCGCTTAAGTACTCGTTTAATTTGATAGCGCCTTGCCCCTACCTCCCTAAAATAAGCTTCTCACGACATAAAAATTATCCGGATCATTTTTATCTGGGATTATCACTGATTCATTTATGATGAGTACCGAAAACGAATTCAATCAGTCAACAACATATAATCGATTAAAGTATGAAATTCCTAACCTTGATTTTTAAATTAGTTGATCCTTTTTTCACTTTTTAATAAATCCCAACAAATGAAAAAAAAATTTGGTTTCCTGAGTTTGTGGCTCATCATCTTATTTGCAGCGACCTCTCCATGCAAGTCCCAACCAGGGACACTTGATCTTTCGTTCAACCTGAAGGGCTATGTGACGGATTCTGTCATGCTGCCTCAAAAAAATATACGGGGCAGGGCTATTGTAACCCAACCCGATGGAAAGATCCTGGTCAGCGCAATAATTTATTTACCGACCAATAAAACACGCATATACAGGTACAATGAAAATGGTTCACCCGACCAGGGTTTTGGCAGCCATGGGATCCTTGAGCTTGATTACAATTTTGCCACGTTCATAGAGTTCCTTGCCTTGCAACCCGATGAAAAGATTGTTGCCGTTGGTCATGGAATTACTGAAGAAGGACAGTATGTGTGGACCGTCATTCGCCTGAACCCGGATGGTTCTTATGATAATTCTTTTGGGAAGGGCGGGGTTGTCGAGACAATCTTTTATGGCTCCACCGAACTAGCCCATTGTGCGAGGGTATTGCCCGGAGGAATGCTCCTGGTATCTGGTATGGCTCAAAACACCAATACAGGTGTGGTGGAGTTTATCGTGGTCCGGTATCAGGCGAATGGAGCATTGGATCCCACATTTGGAACTGAGGGAATTACCAGGTATGTTACCCCGGGTGGCACCGGTTTTGCCAGGGCCACTGTCTGCCTGCAATCCAACGACAGGATTGTTTTGGGAGGATTCAGAAACTTCGCTGGTAATTTAGCTAAATACACGATGATGCGATTCTCCCCTGATGGTATTCTGGACACCTCATTTGGCAACGATGGTCTCGTGACCGATTCATTGGGCATTGAATATGCAAGTTATTCCTTTACCATTCAACCCGACGACAAAATCATTGTTCCCGGCATGACCTATTTCACTGACTTCAACAATCAACACTTTTGCGCATCCAGGTATTTAGCTGATGGAGCGATTGATCTTAGCTTTGCTGATCAGGGTCACTATATCGGAGACCTGGGATTTTTTATTATGGCCGAGGTGCAGCCTGATGGCAAAATCATTACGGCAGGGCGTTTGCTGGCCGATTCCACCATAAGAACTCCGCTTGTTTGCCGTTTACTTCCCTCGGGACTTCCCGACCCGGATTTTGGCAATAACGGTTTTTTTATTCTTGACACGGCGCTTCCCGGAAATTTGTTTGGCATAAATTTGGATCGCCAGGGAAAAATTGTGGCAACCGGTACATGCAATGAAAATAGTGCATCAGGGTCGCATCTACTTACGCTCCGGCTCAACACTTTTGGAACAGGTGTTGATGAGGGATTCACTGAACCCCTTTTACAGCTGACCCCAAACCCTGTTATTGATCATGTAACGATCAGGTTTAATGAACCAGGTCAATTCGCAATAACCCTCTGCTCAATGGATGGAAAACAGGTTCTTGAACCTCAGCTTATGCAGGAAACCACCACCTTGGATCTGGGGTTCCTGAAGCCGGGAGTCTATTTTATCCGCGTTAACAGCCCGTATGCCTCAATCACTGGCAAGTTGGTTAAGTTATAGTTTCATTTTTATTATTCATACATTGCCGGAAATTTCCTGAAAACAGCGGGAAATCTTCGATTTTTCATGGACCGGACGTATTAAACTTAATCTATAAAACAGTGACCCTATGATTAAATCTTTAATACGGATGATCTGCCTGGCAATCCTGATTGTTTTCATTTCTCCGTATAATTTGCTTTCTCAGAACAAACCCCGGATCACCAAATACGAGACACCGGCTTTTTTATGAATAATCCAGGTTAAGTCATTATTAAAAACAATAAAGCGTTATTTTTACCCTTTGATAAATCCCAACAAATGAAAAAAATTTTTATCTTCCTGAGTTTGTTACTCATTTTCTTATTTGCAGCGACCTATCCATGCAAGTCCCAACCGGGAACACTTGATCTTTCGTTCAACCTGAAGGGCTATGTGACCGATTCTCTCATTTTACCGCAAAAAAATATGCAGGGCAGGGCCCTTGCGACCCAACCCGATGGGAAGATCCTGGTCAGCGCCGAGATTTGGGTGCCGACTTATAAAACACGCCTTTACCGGTACAATGAGGATGGATCACCTGACCAGGGTTTCGGCGCCAATGGGTTCCTCGATCTGGATTTCAGCTTTGCCACATTCATTGAGTATATTGCCTTGCAACCCGATGGCAAGATTGTTTGCGTTGGCGACGGAATGTCTGAAGGAGGGCAGTATGTGTGGACTGTCATTCGCCTCAACCCTGATGGTTCTTATGATCCTTCTTTTGGAACTGGTGGTGTTGTCGGAACATTTATTTATGGCTCCATCGAAATAGCCCATTGTGTGAGAGTCTTGCAGGGAGGAAAGCTCCTGGTATCCGGTATGGCTAATAATCCCAATACAGGTGTCGTGGAGTTTATCATGGTCAGGTACCATACTGATGGAACGGTGGATTCCACATTTGGCTCGGAGGGAATTGTAAGGTATGTGACCCCGGATGGTAACACTTTTAGCAGAGGCACTGCCTGCCTGCAATCTGATGGCAGGATTGTTTTGGGAGGCCACAGAAAGTTCCCGGGTGATCGTCCCATGTTCACAATGATGCGCTTCTCCCCTGATGGAATTCTTGACACCTCTTTCGGCAACAATGGTCTCGTGATCGATTCATTGGGCATTGGAAATATAAGCTATTCCTTAACTGTTCAATCCGACGACAAGATCGTTGTTCCCGGAATGGTGTATCTGACTGACTTCAACTTTCCACACGCTTTCTTATCCAGGTATTTGGCTGATGGCACGATCGATATTAACTTTGGTGATCAGGGTTACTATATCGGAGATCTCGGTTTTTTTGGGAAAGCCACGGTCCAGGCTGACGGCAAGATCGTTGCAGCAGGGCGTTTGATGATCGATTCAACCATAAGAACCCCTGCCGTTTGCAGGTTACT
Source organism: uncultured Bacteroidales bacterium (assembly GCA_903885595.1). Taxonomy (GTDB): domain Bacteria; phylum Bacteroidota; class Bacteroidia; order Bacteroidales; family FEN-979; genus CAIVAT01. The sequence continues at coordinate 17,098 of CAISJJ010000258.1, read as the reverse complement.
TCCCTCAGGACTTCACGACCCGGATTTTGGCGACAACGGTTTTTTTCTTCTTGACCAGGCGCTACCCGGAAATTTAAGCGCTATGGATTTCGATCGCCAGGGAAAAATAGTCGCAACCGGTACATGCAACGAACTTAGTGCATCAGGGTGGCATCTTCTTACATTCCGGCTCAGCTCTTTTGCAACAGGCGCTGATGAGATAGTCAATGAACCCCTTATACAGCTGACCCCAAATCCTGTTATTGACCATGTAACGATCAGGCTGAATGAACCAGGTCAATTCAAACTGACCCTCTGGTCAATTGACGGAAAACAGGTCCTTGAATCTCAGCTTATGCAGGAAACCACCACCATGGATCTGGAGTTCCTGAAGCCCGGAGTCTATTTTATCCGCGTTAACAGCCCGTATGCCTCAATCACTGGCAAGTTGGTTAAGTTATAGTTCCATTTTTATCATTGAGTCCAGTATAAAAACGCTATGATCGCGAAGGAGAGGGTTAGGGTGAGGTGATTTTGGCTTTTCAGACCCGACTCATCCATAATTAGCCAACAGGGCCAACTTTTTGCCAATACGATCGTATTTGATATAAATTCTTACAATATTAATACTGAACTATGAAAAAAATTACAGTAATTCAGGCAAGTGTCATCGCTGTCGTTGCCCTTTTATCGGGTTTGCTGATCGGCGCATCAATCTCTGACGTAACACCTCCCCGAACCTTCCTTGCAGGAACCTTCGGCACAGTTAACAAATACAGGAAAGACAATATGACAGAAAAAGATGTCATTCTTCGCAATGAACTTGCATCAGACACAGCCAGGACATCATATAACCTGAAGTATTACTCCTATAACTATTATAAGTCACTGAAAACCTCCCTTGATATTGAAAAAGTGATTGAGAAGGCTGCATCTGAAGAGGAGTTTAACAATACTTATTATACCGCTGTCAACGCCCTTTCAAAGTACAAAACCTATCTTGATTCAGCGCGTGTGGATCTTATGACTTTAATCCATGCACTGGAATCTTTGGGAAATAACGAAAATATTATGCTGGCAGATTATTTCCACAATGCCAACAACGCCATTACCGGCATCCGCTATCGTGACGGAATATTAATTGAGTACCTGAGTTCGGTTGAAACCTACCTTGCTAATCACCCTGACAAGCCCCACCAGGGTTTGAAGGATGCGTATGATTTACTGACCATCAATGTTATGATTTCGGCCATGCTTACCCAGGACAAGCCCATGCTTAATTATCTCAGGGACAGGAAATTTTACAACGACAATCAGGGCATGAAAGCGCTTTTGGCTACGGTGCAGCTTAAACCTTTTGTGAATTCCATGGTGGCGAATGATACCTCAGAAATGCGTGGGTTTACCGGGGTTGATACGCGGAAGATCATCAGCAGCTTGAATAAGTTTGATGAAACGCTCAACGGGGAATCTATTTTATCCCAAAACCTCCAGCCTGAAAAGGGGAACCAGAAAAATGCAGGTGATAAAAATTCCAGGCCTGATATCGCATCGATCATCAATAACAAGGCAAATGCAATCAATCAGTTCGATGTTCTGCAGGCAATGTTAAACAATGCGATGATGGTTGTATGTGTACCCTTCTGTCCGAATTGATCTTATGCTTAATCCTTTTCTTCGGCTTATCTTCCTGGCATTGCTGATTGTTTTCATTTTCCCTTCTGATTTATTTTGTCAGCGCAAACCCCGGATCACCAAATACGAGACACCAAACGTTAAACTGGTTTTCCTCGATAAAAACACCTCCTACCTTGTTCCGCATACGGTTCGTTCATTCGAGAACGCGCTTGATTTCCATAAGGAGTTCTGGGATTACGAACCCACCGGGAAGACCAATATGCTCTTCAACGATTTCACGGATGTGGGAAACGGAGGCACCCTTGTGATACCCTGGAATTTTCTGAGCATCGGGGTTGCCCCATTTAATTACACTTACTCGGTTGTGCCATCCAACGAACGGATGCAATGGCTGATGAGTCACGAACTTACCCACCAGGTGATGTGCGATAAGAGTTCCAAAACCGACCGGGTTTTTAAAAAAATATTCGGTGGCCGGGTGATGCCCGACAATAAAGATCCATTGTCGATGGCATACAGCTATTTTACAACTCCGCGATGGTACTCCCCGCGATGGTATCACGAAGGAATCGCTGTCTTCATGGAGACATGGATGAGTGGCGGAGTTGGCCGTGTAATGGGCGGTTACGATGAAATGGTATTCCGTACCATGGTACACGACAGCAGCTTTTTTTATAATGTGATCGGGCTGGAGACTGAGGGAACGGCCATTGACTTTCAGGTTGGGGTCAACTCCTACCTCTATGGAACACGATTCGTAAGTTACTTAGCCTATCAATACGGACTGACAAAGCTAAAGGATTTCTATTCGCGCACCGATACCAGCAGGAGGTACTATGCAAGTCAGTTTAAACATGTTTATGGGATCCCCCTCCAGAAGGAATGGGATAAATGGATTGCCTGGGAGCACGACTTTCAAAAGTCAAACATGAAGACAATCCTGCAGGCGGCCCCGGAAAGCAGGTACCGGAAAATCGTTGACAAACCCCTGGGCTCTGTCTCCCGTCCATATTACGACAAAGATGCCGGAAAGATATATCTGGCCGTCAGCTATCCGGGCAAGATGGCACACATCACCAGTGTGGACAGTAAAACCGGCAAAATGGAGAAAATCGGGCCGGTTCCCAGCCCCTCCATGTATCATGTTACAAGCCTGGCCTACGACGACTCAACCAGGACCTTGTTTGCCACTACCCATAATTACGAATGGCGCGGATTGCAGTCAATCGACATAAAAACAGGCAAAACCCGCGACCTGATCAAGTACACGAGGGCAGGCCACCTGGTGTTTAACAGGAAAGACCGTGCAATTTATGGGGTTCAGGGCATGAGCGGCTACTCAATACTGGTCCGTTTCATGCCACCTTATAAGGAATGGCAGAACCTTTATAAACTGCCATTTGGCAAAGATCTTTCCGACCTGGATATTTCACCCGACGGGCTCATGATATCGGCTACCTTGTCGGATATCCAGGGCAGGCAAAAACTCATCCTGTTCCGGATTAACGATCTGCTGAAAGGTACTACGAATTACCAGGAGATTTATGAATTCAGGGATAATCCATCAGCAAATTTTGTCTTTTCACCTGATGGAAAATACCTGTATGGAACTTCGTACATCACAGGCGTATCGAATGTTTTCAGGATTTCACTTGAGACCAGGCAGCCCGAAATTCTCACCAACGCCACCCGTGGATTTTTCAGGCCGTTGCCGGTTTCCGCCGATTCAATGCTGGTCCTTGAGTATACTGCAGATGGAATGGTACCCGGAATGATGAAGATCGATACGTTGCCCAATGTCAATGCGATTGAGTACCTTGGCCAAAAGATTTATCAGACGTATCCGCAGGTCGAAAACTGGATGCTTAAGCCACCCTCCAGAATAAACCTCGATTCCATTGGCGTTACCGAAAAAAGGTATGTGCCGATTAAAGAACTGAAACTGGCCAGCGCCTACCCTATCGTTCAGGGCTATAAAAGCTATATTGCTGCCGGTTACCGCATGAAATTCATGGATCCCATGGGGCTGAATTCACTTACCCTGAAATGGTCCTTTTCTCCCTACCAGGCGCTTCCTTTGAAAGAAACGGTGCACCTTTCTGTCGAATATACTATCTGGAACTGGTCGTTCACCGCCAATTACAATTATGCAGATTTTTATGATCTTTTCGGTCCAACGAAATTCAGCAGGGCCGGCTATTCGATCTCCGGAAAATATTACAAGCTTTTTAACCGCCTTTCTCCCGGCAAGACCGATCTTTATGTCAGACTTACTGCTTACGGCGACCTCGAAACACTGCCATTCTATCAGAACATTGCCTCCGATTACACCGAACTCTTTGTCGGAACCATAAACTTTCACAAGAGTTATCTGAAAAGGTCATTGGGCGCTATCGAGCCGGAACAGGGTTACGATTGGAATGTTTTTGCATATACCAGCTTTGCCAGGAATATTTTCTATCCGCAGCTGATCAACAATTTTGATGTCGGAATCCTGCTGCCAATGCGCAACACCTCGCTATGGTTCAGGACCTCGGCAGGACAAAGTTTCGGGGATTCCGACAAAAGTAACTCTTACTTTTACTTCGGTGGTTTTGGGAACAACTACATCGATTATCGTCCGTCACAGCAATACCGCGGCATGTCGAGTTTCCCGGGTATGCAGATCGACGGGATATCGGCCCTTAATTATGGCAAGTTAACCACTGAAATTGATTTCAGGCCCATCCGGTTTCGCAAGCTTGGGTTCCTGGGCTTCTATTCGACCTATGCAAAATTTTCGCTGTTCGGGATGGGGCTTTTTACCAACATTGTGAACGACCAGCCTCAGCGGAATTTCTTTTCATCCGGTGTTCAGCTTGATTTCGAGCTCGTGTTATTCAGCCTCCTGAAATCAACCCTTTCTTTTGGCTACTCCAGGGCGTATGGGCCGATGATTCCGAATGATCAGTTTATGGTATCACTGAAATTATAAAGATAGCGCTCCCATGGGTTTCGAGTAGACGCGGAATACAATCAAATTTTTACACCTGTTTTTCCGGTTACAGAATTGATTACACCACTATGAAAAAGACATTATGAAATACGTCAGAAACATCACCATTATAATACTGACTGTTTTTTCGCTGAACCTCTACCCGCAGGGCGCATGGAATCCATCCGGAGCCGATCTGAGTTATCCCCGTACGCTGCTCGACAGCATGTCCATTCCATTCATACGCGAAACGCTCACCAATGCCGAAATCCTGACACTTTACAACAGTGTATGTACCAACGCCAATGCTGCGATTCCGTCAGGAAACTCAACCGATGGCGACAGAATTACCCGTGCCATGATTGCTAAAGAAGCGGCATTTGTCATTCTGATGGACAGAAAGTACTCCGGCGGCAGTATCATCACCCTCCCTCCGGCTGAAAAGGCTTTGCTGATCCTCAAAACCGTGAATCTGCTTGAGAATATCAATACAACGGTCGAAGTCAACTCAGGCCTTACATTTTACAACCCCTGGCAACACCGGTCAAAAGAGCTGATCGCCTATCTGATCGCCTACGATCTGCTGAAAGGTTCAGGAATATCGCAAGTTCAGCTTGAAGCATCCAAAACCAGGCTCATCACCTTCACGGCTAACCTGTATCAGAGAGCCATGGACACTTATATGCTGGGGTTCCTCTGGTTTTTCACTTATCAGTTCAACAACCACAGTATCATGACAGCTTCAGCGCTGGGTTTGTCTGCGGTGGTATTTAACAACAACACCAGCACAAACGTGAATTACCAGCCCGTTAACTGGATCAACGCCGGCCTTTATAATCTCGACAACACCCTGTGGCAGGAGAATGGGATATATCCGAGGGTTTCAGACCCCGACACACTGGCCGGTTATGCCGAAGGACCCGCTTATTTCAGTTACGGTTTCGAGAATGCATTTCCTTTTATCCGGTCGATGAATAATTTTTTACCGGATGGATATTATGCCGTGTCATTCGACGGAACAACCCGGAGCATCCGTAATCCGTGGTTTGACCCCCGTTACGACCGTCTTTATGATTGGATGAACAGGATACGGATGCCCGACGGACGCTTGCCGGCCATCCACGACAGCTCCATCGGCTTTGGCACCGTAATCACGGCATTATCTGGCAAACCTCAGTTTAACTGGTCCAATCCGACGTGCACACCCAACAGTTCCATGTTCAGAACGCAGTATATCGCTACCAACGTTGCGCATGGACCCATTTCCGACAGCCTGTTTCAGCCGCTTCCAGCTGCGGGCAGCCTTATTTTCCGGTCCTCATGGCAAACCGATGCCATTTACCAGCATTTCATCGGTAAACATGCGATCGCACTCACCGGCGCCAAGGCCCATCATCAGGGCGACGCTTCAAGTTTTTCCCTGTCTGCTTTCGGAGAACTCATGACAGTAGATCCGGGTTATCCGGGAGCATCACTGAAAAGTCTTGAAAACAAGGCTATCGACCACAGCCTCATTCTTGTGGATGGCAACGGTCCCGAGCCGCCATTCGGTGAACTCGTGAGTACTTCGACCAATACAGCCTTCATTGAGAACTGCTTCGATACCCCACTGATCGACTACGGCGAAGTAAGGGTTTCATATTACAGCGCCAACATCATCCGGAAAAATCTCTTCATCAGGAATAAATATTTCTTCCTCGCCGATTTCATTTCATCATCAAGCGCCAGAAGCTATACGTTTCAGTTGCATGGAAATGGCCTGTATGGGAGCAGCAACACCAGTCCGACGGGCTCATTCATCCCCGATTTCAGTCATGCGAAAGGAGTTTACGGGCGGAATTCAGTTACGCTGCTGGCCAATGTTCAGGCATTGGGAAACCCTTCTTCATACAGTTATGAACCCGATAGCATGGCTATATCCGGAGGATTCCGTAAATATTCGAAGATGCTGGTCAAAAAGAACCAGGTCAGCAATACGATTTTTCTAACCACATTATTTCCATACACAAACCAGGTTCCGCAGGTCGTTCCTGTATTTCAGGCAAACACCGTTGTGGCAACGAGAACCAGCGAAGGAAATTACCATGATCTGATATTCTCGGCCCTGAACGGAGGTCTTTGCACTATTCCGGCCGATTCATCGGGAATGAACAAAACCGTCAAAGGAAACGGGAAAATAAACTTTTATTCTGAAGATTTTGCGGGCAACTTCGTTGCTGGCTTTATCCAGAATGGCGACAGCCTCGTTTCAAACGGACAAACCATAATCAGCACCAGCAGCAAGCAGGATGTGGCATGGGAGCAGATAGCTCCCGATCTTTCCGGAGGATTTGTTTCCGGCAATGGCATCGTTAAAGTCTTTTCCGCTGTTGAGTTACAGCCACTCGAGGGAAATATAGCCTTGGTAACCTTCGATTCATTACATCACCGGGTGTCGATTTCATTTACGGGTAAAGGCAATTTTCTTATGGGTCAGGCCAGCCTCTCATGGACCTGGACCGGACTGACCAGTTCCGACTGGCATACTGCATCTAACTGGAGCATGACAGGTCATCCATCAGTTCATGGGATTCCAAGCTCATCCAATGATGTCATCATTCCATTCAGCGCTCCCAACATGCCGGTTATCTCCCCGGCGAACACAGCAACCTGTAACAATCTTACAATCGGACACAGCGCCCTGTTAACGGTCAACTCAATGGCATTACTCACAATTATGGGTTCAATAATTCTTCAGGGGGCTTCTCCAATCATGGATTCCGATTAGTACTTTGAAAAAAAATTACACAATTTGCTATAATCGGGGCGGCAACGTTGGCCTGGGACCTGCCAACATTAATTGAACCTATCCGATTAATAACAGCGGAGGACAATAAATCAATTAACTGTGCCATGTGAACAAAACAGTTAACCGACTGATTGAGATTGTACATCTCCGGCTGATGCCCAAAAAGGATGAAGTACGGAACCTTGCCGCAAAAAGCCGGAAATGAATTTGATTACGGGGATCCAGCTGGATACAAAACCCTGATTTTTGTGCACAGAACAAAGGATTCTACCGACAGAAACAAATTGAAAATGAATTGCGATTAATTATATTTTACCTTCGCCAAACAACATAAAGAAATCATATGAAAATCAATGTACAAACAATCAATTCTCTCCTGATTTTGATCCTTTTTGCCGGATTCGTTATGATGCAGACCGGATGCCGGAAAACAATATCCGGTGAAAATCCGGCGGTACCAAAAAAATTTACCGAGCTGAAAGTTGCTCCAAATTTTGAGTTTGAAAATTTTATCACACTTGAGGTCAATATTGGTGTATCAAATACCGGAATTCAATCTTTACAGGTAATTCAAATCTTCGAAGCGAACCCTGCCAATAACGGGAAGCGGATCGCTTCAGGCGCCACCGATGCAAACCAACAGTATAAAACAACACTCAGGGTGCCATCACGACTGAAAGAATTGTACGTCGGAAAAATTTCAGCATCCGGGACCAGTTATGTTGCAGTGCCGATAACCGGAACAAATTTCCAGTATGAGTTTGGCAAACCGGGTGGGACTAAATCAGCCGAGGCATCGCCCGATTGCAGTGAAGGCTGTACCGCTACAAAGGTCGGAACCGTTTCAAACCTGATCATCAATGCAGGAGAAATGATCTGCGTGGCTGCCGGCACATCAGCTACTTTTAAGAACCTCACCTTAAACAGCGGCGGCACCATTAAAGTGTGTGGAAATGTTACTTTTTTTGGGATTGTAAAAGGCTCGGGAGGCACTGTTATCATATCACCAGGGGGAACCCTTTACCCAAGTTCTGATTATGACAATGATGGGCGTGTCCTGGATAATTTCAGTACAACTTTGACCTACACAAACGGAAAAGTAAGAGGAACCATTAACAACTATGGAACAATTACCTTCACGGGCGATTGGGTTGGCGCAGTCGATGTTCTGGGAACCCTGAACAACTATAATACAGGATCGGTCAACGGATACATCAACGTTGAGGGGACTTTTCTCAATCAGGGGCCTTTTACGGTACAGGGAAGGGTTGTAATTGGCGGCCAGGGTAAAATCACCAACGAATGTTCGATCATTCTTACCGGTTCAAGTGAATTTACACAGAATCACGAATTGATCAACAATGGATATATCAAAGTACCTCTTGAGTTTAAAACTGCAGGAGGTGCAACAACCACGATGGGCAGCGGGAGTTTGATTGAATGCAAGAAATTCAGCATTGAAGGTAATCTTTTTGGCCCTTCGGGCGCTTCACAGCCCAAGGCGCAGATTAAAGCAATCAACACGTATTACGAAAGCAAAACTTCAAGTGGGTGTGTAATCACAAATTACATTGATCTTTGCGCCCCGGCCGGAATATCTCCGAAGTCGGGTTCCATAGCTCCAACAGTTACCTATTGTGCAGTTACGGTACCCGTTCCCAGCTGCGGCACGCCTACTCCACCGGAAATCACCAGTGCGTCAACCGCCGGCGGAACAGTCGGACAGCCTTTCAGCTATATCATTACTGCAACCGGCACGCCAATTATAACCTATAACGCGACAGGGCTTCCGGGCGGATTACTCTTCAACGGATCGACCATCAGTGGCAGTCCGGCTGCTGCAGGAACCTTTAACGTGGCGCTTACCGCCGACAATAACTGGGGAACCGGGTCGAAAATACTGGTAATCACCGTTGCTTCACCCGGTTCACCACCAGTAATTACCAGTCCGGTCACGGCCAGCTGCACTGCCAATCAGCCTTTCAGCTACACCATTTCGGCATCAGGAACAGCGCCCATAACCTATGCAACAAGCTCACTTCCTGCCGGGCTTACGCGTTCCGGCGCCGTCTTCAGCGGTTCACCCACAACTCCGGGAACCTACAACATTTCAATCAGCGCAACAAATGCGGTTGGATCGGATAACAAAACCCTTGCATTAACCGTGAATATTCCGCTCGTACCTCCAGCAATTACCAGCCCGATTACTGCCTCAGGAACCACAGGAGTCCAGTTTTCGTATGTTATTTCAGCAACCGGAACATCTCCCGTGACATTTGAAGCGACAGGAATCCCGGTTGGTCTCAGTTTCAACGGAACCTCCATACAGGGAGTTCCCACCGAAGCCGGGACGTTTAACGTTACCCTTTCGGCCCAAAACGATGCCGGGACCGACAGTAAAGTACTTGCCATCAGCATTATTCAGGCAGAAACACCCCCGGTCATTACCAGCTTGCTGAACGTAATCGGAATTGCCAGCCAGCAGTTTTCATATAACATAACCGCAACAGGTACCGCACCTGTCAGCTATACGGCTTCCCCGTTGCCGTCGGGGCTCACATACCTTGATGGAGTGATAAGTGGTATCCCCAATGCAACCGGAACAACCCAGGTTTCCCTCCATGCTTCCAATAATGCCGGAACAGATGATAAAATTCTGGTGATCACCATCAATCAGCCATCTGCTGCTGACAGCGACGGCGACGGAGTGGCTGATGATAATGACGCCTATCCGTTGGATGCAACCCGCGCTTTTAACTCATATTATCCCAATGAGGTTGATTTCGGCACGTTTGTCTATGAAGATTTGTGGCCATCCTATGGTGATTACGACTGCAATGACCTGGTTATGAATTTCCAGTATAAAATCGTCACCAATGCCGAAAACAAGGTAGTTGACCTGGTCAGTCAGTTCAAAATCAAGGCAGTAGGCGCTACCTTCAACAATGGGTTTGGTTTCTCACTAAGCACACTGCCCGCCAATATTGAAAGTGTAACAGGATGCATCAAACTTGGGACGGCCGTTGAAATTGACCCGAAAGGTTATGAAGCAGGCCATGCTGATCAAACTGTCGTGATCCCGGTTGATGCAGTGAATACGCTGCTTGGCAGTGGCATTGTCAACACTGTGCGCGATGGCTATACCGTTGAGACTTCGATCCAGACTGTGACCGTTCATCTGTCTGCTCCTCAGGCCAGCATAGGAGAAGCGCCCTTTAATCCGTTTATTTTCTCCAATCAGAACAGGGCGAAAGAGGTTCATATGAAAGATCAGCCTTCGACCGGTAAAGTGGACCCAGGCTATTTTGGCACCTTTGATGATGCCTCAAATCCGGCGCAGAATTTTTATTACCGATCTTCAGCCGGATTAACATGGGCCATGGAAATTCCTGTTGACTTCGACTACCCGGTTGAAAAAGCCGATATCGTTGAAACCTACCTTCACTTTGCTGAGTGGGCTCAGTCATCCGGCACATTATTTCCTGACTGGTACATGGACAAACCCGGATACAGGAACCAGGCCAATATTTACTAATGACTTTTAATAGATAAAACACTCACCTGGACCACCTGCCGCTGGGTTTTGCTTTTTGTGTTATGCATTTTTCGTGTTGAATTATTTTCTGATTTATTGACTATCTTTACATTACTTTCTCTCCAGAAAGATCTTTGAAAGAATCAAACTTAACTTCATGAATGTCAGGACAATAAAACCCAAAGAATCAGCAGCAGTAATAACTTCCAGAATAATCGATAAAACTCAATTTCCAATCGTCGGCATTGGCGCTTCCGCTGGCGGATTGGAGGCAGTGGAGCAATTCTTCGGAAAAATGCCCAAAGACTGTGGGATGGCATTTGTTGTAATCCAGCATTCAGATGGCAGCCTGGGATTAAAAGCCATTAAGGAAAAGAACGGCGTGGTTGTAGTTCAGGACCCGGCCACCGCTAAATTTGATGGTATGCCCCGCAGCGCCATGGAAGCCGTCATTGCTGATATTGTAGCGCCCGCTGAGGATTTGCAATCAACCAACGAGGAACTTACCACATCAAAAGAGGAGATGCAAAGCCTGAATGAGGAGTTGCAAACGGTCAATGTCGAATTGCAAAGCAAGGTTGCTGATTATATAAGGGCAAACAACGACATGAAGAACCTGCTGAATAACATCGAAATTGCCACAATTTTTCTTGATAAAGATCTTAATATTCGGAGGTTCACCGACCCGGCAACCAAGATTTTCAAACTACGTGATTCGGATATTGGCCGGCCTTTTACCGACCAGGTGAGTGATCTGCAATATCCCGATTTGGAAAATCATGCAAAGAAGGTCATTCAAAGCCTGGCATTTTGTGAAACTGCAGCGCCTACGAATGACGGGAGTTGGTCTAATGTCAGAATCATGCCCTATCGCACCCACAATGATTTTATTGATGGCCTTGTAATGACTTTTACTGACATCACTGAATTAAAAAAACTGGAATCAGAATTGAAAAAAAATGAAATTAACCATCCAGCCAGAATAAGGAGAAAAGGCACTTTAATACCCGGGAGGTATTCATGAAAAAAACCACCAGCAAATCAGCTTCCGAAATCCTTCGCAAAAAAGCGGAGGCTATACATAAATCAAAACCATTCAATGATGAAGCGCCACTTTCAGAAATTGAATGCCAGAAACTCATTCACGAAATACGGGTTAATCAGATCAACTTTGATCATCTGAACAAAGAACTGGATCATGTGCGTAAAGAAGCACAATTAGCCGATGAAAAGTATACTGATATTTATGATTTCGCACCAGTTGGTTTTATAACACTTTCTAAACCCGGAAAAATAATTGAAATAAATCTTTTTGGTTCACAACTACTCGGCAATGAACGTAAACATCTCATTAACAGACAGTTTGGCTATTTTGTTTCGGATGAGACTAAACAAATCTATAAAAGGTTCCTTGAAAACGTTTATAAGGGCAGCGCCAAAGAAACATGTGAAGTCGATTTAGAAACCAACAACGGAATATCCACAATTGTTCAACTAACCGGAATTTTAAAAGGCAATGGAGAACAATGCCTGATTACTGTAATTGATTTAACCAAAGAGAAAAACGCATTAAAAGAGAACAAAAAAAGCGAAGAGAAATTCCGGGGTTTGTATGATTCAATGAAAGACGGTGTCCTTCAATCTGATCTGAATGGCAAAATAGTTGATTGCAATACAGCTTTTCTTGATATGCTTGGTTACACCATTGAAGAGGTAAAAAAGCTTACCTCACAACAACTCACACCCGGGAAGTGGCACAAATTTGAAGATGATATAATACAAAAACAAATTGTTTTTCATGGTCATTCCGATGAATATGAAAAGGAATATATTCGAAAGGATGGCTCGGTATTTCCTATCTTAATAAGGGTTTGGCTCATCAAGGATAATAAAGGGGTTTCAACAGGCTTGTGGGGGATTGTAAGAGATATCACCGATCGGAAACGATCAGAGGAATTATTGGTTGAAAATAATTCAAGGCTTGACCGGATTATGCAAATGGCAAATATGGCATGGTGGGGAATGGATTTCACCACTGGTAATGTCACCTTCGATAAACGGAAAACGGAGATGATCGGTTATAATGCCGAAAACTTTACGCATTACAAAGATTTCACCGATTTAGTACATCCTGATGATTATCAAAAGGCAATGGATTCAATGCGGGGGCATTTAACCGGGTTAGTGGATAAATATGAAGTTGAATACCGAATTAAATCCAAATCAGGTGAATACAGATACTTTTATGATTATGGTACCATTGTCAAAAACGATCCAAAAGGAAATCCTCTTTATTTAAGTGGTTATGTTACTGACATCACCGAGCGCAAACAGGTTGAAGGTTTGCTCAGAAATAGTGAAGAAAAATATCGTTTGATTACAGAGAATTCGAATGATGTGATATGGAAGATGAATGCTGATACATGGCAATTCACTTATATCAGCCCATCTGTGAAACATATGACGGGCTTCGCTGTTGAAGAAGCCATGCAGCAAAGTGTATTCCAGTCTTTTTCCCCGAAATCTGCAAACATTTTGATTTCCGAGCTGCCTCAAAGTATCGCAAATTATTATTCAGGAAAAGTTTCGGACAAATCAATTATTTTCGAACTGCAGCAAATTTGTAAAAACGGCGACTATATTTGGGTTGAGGTATCGCTTACATTTCTGCTTGATAAAGCGGCAAAGATCGTCGAAATCATTGGGGTCAGCCGTAACATTGAACAACGAAAGCAAACTGAACAAATCATTATCCGGAAAAACGAAGAGTTAAATAAAGTCAATGCCGAAAAAGACAAATTCTTTTCTATCATCGCTCACGACCTGCGTAGCCCTTTTAATGGTTTTCTCGGACTTTTCCGATTGATGGAAGAACAACTTCCTTCGATGAGACTGGATGAAATCCAAAAGATTACCCACTCAATGGGTAAATCGGCCAAAAATCTATACAGTTTAATTGAAAATCTGCTCGATTGGTCTCGCATGGAAGGAGGTTTCTTCGAATTTAATCCAACACAAATCATGTTGAGGTCTCGAGTTTCGGATATTTTAATAACAACCATCCAATCTGCTTCCATTAAAGAGATTGAAATCAGTTACGATATTCCAGCCGATCTGAAAATTATTGCAGACGAAAACATGTTTGCCGGTACCATACGCAACCTTACATCAAATGCAGTAAAGTTTACGCCAAAAGGAGGTAAGATCTTAATTGCAGCAAAGACATTGCCTGGTAACCAGGTTGAGATCTCGATAAAGGATTCAGGTATTGGAATAAGCCCGGAAATGAAATCAAACCTTTTCCGCCTTGATGGTCAGACAAACCGCAAGGGCACAGCAGGCGAACCCAGTACCGGTTTGGGGTTAATCATTTGCAAGGATTTCATTGAAAAGCACGGCGGGAAGATATGGTTGGAGAGCGAAGTTGGAAAAGGCAGTGTTTTTTCTTTTACAATGCCAGCCAAAGCACAGGAATAACCATATTCATGTTGGGATGTTCAAAAAGAAGGTCAAATTGCTCTGCTTAAAAACCAGAAATAAAAATGAAAAAACACGAAAACAAATCAGGAACTGCGGCGCTGCGTCGGAAGGCTGAAGAATTGTTTAAAACTAAATCGTCAAAAACAGTTTTGCAACATTCTGAAAGCGATACAATTAAGCTAATTCATGAGTTGCAGGTTCACCAGATAGAACTCGAACTGCAGAACGATGAACTCATGCTGATAAAACAGCAGGAAGTACTTACCAAAGAAAAATACACCAACCTCTTCGATTTTGCGCCCACAGCCTATTTCACACTAACAGCCGTTGGTTATATCGCAGAGCTGAACATGGCAGGAGCGAAAATGCTTGGCAAAGAACGCCGGAGCCTTATCAACAACAACTTCAAATTATTTATTACCAGCAACTCAAGGAATGCCTATGATCAGTTTCTCTCTGAAATTTTCAGTTCCAATAATCCGGGAAGTTGTGAAGTTACTTTCGCGCCCGATGATACCCTTATATATGCCCAATTACACGGCAATCTTTCAGATGACGGAAAACATTGCCTGATAATTGCGGTTGATATTACCGATCGCAAAAACACAGAACTGACGCTTCGCAAAGAAGCTGAACGGAATTCGCTGTTACTCGGTTTATTTGCTAAGGCGCCGGGGTTGACTGACAAAGAACTTTACGACCAGGCTCTTGATATAGCCGTCAAAATTACCGACAGTACAATTGGTTTTTTTCACCAGATAGGCGACAACCAGAATGAGGTTATTCTTACCACCTGGAACGATGAAGCAAAGAAAAACTGTACCGCTACATACGACAATCATTACCCACTGAAGAAGGCAGGAAACTGGGCCGATTGCGTACGGCAAAAAAAAGCTGTCATTTGCAATGATTATCCTGCGTCGCCCACCAAAGGAGGTCTGCCCGAAGGACATACCCCGATTAGCAGAATGCTTAGTTTTCCGGTAATTTATGAAGGAAAAGTCAGGATGATTTTCGGTGTTGGCAATAAAACATCCAATTACACTGATTTGGATGTAACGCATGTACAAACCATCGCCAATGAAATGCATAAAATACTGGCTAAGCAAAAAGTAGAAAAAAATTTACAAAATTTTGAAGACCGCTGGCAATTTGCAATAGAAGGGAGCAACGATGGCATCTGGGACTGGAATGTTTTAACCGGCGACGTGTTCTTCTCCAACCGTTGGAAGGAAATGATCGGCTATGGGCCTTCTGAACTGGGGGGAAAAATCAGTGAATGGCAAACCAGGGTTCATCCTGACGACATTGAAACAGTGATGTTCAAGATCAGCCAGCACTTCAATCAAGAAACACCGGATTATGCATCCGAGCACCGCCTCCTGTGCAAGGATGGATCGTGGAAATGGATCCTTGACAGGGGCAAAGTTTTGGAATGGGCCCCGGACGGAAGGCCTGCACGCATGGTTGGCATGCATTCGGATATCACAGAACAAAAAACTGCCAACGAGGAGATACGTTGGCGCAACGACGATCTGCAGTTGATTAATTCCATCAACCAAGCGGCCAACAACAACGAAGACATCGATTCGATTATCAATCTTATCGACAAACAGTTGAGGAAATCATTCAGCAGTCATCTTCTTTCAATTCATTTGCCCGATAAGCGCAGCGGCGAGTTTTTGATGCACAGCAACACAATTGACAATGATCTGCTGCATAAGATTGAAAAAATGCTTGGAAGACCGATCCCTCAGATCAGGCTGAAAATGAATGAAGAGCATCCTTTCACTGAAATAGAAAAAAGCGGTAAGGGATTATTGTTTGTAGGTAAAAAGGATGTATCAAACAGACTGGCAGGGTATTTAAAAGGCACGAACTGGCCTTCAGTAATTCAGGCATTGATAAGGAAGCTCATTCCCGCTCTTTGCAACCTGCTGGATTACAAATCTTCAGTTGCAATTCCGATGATCTCCAACGGAAAAACTGCAGGCTTTTTAGAACTGGGCAGCAGGAACATCATGACAGATATGGATTTGAAAAGGATTCAGTCGATTGCCGATCATCTTGCAGCTATCCTGGTCAGATACGAATCCGAGAAGAAATTACTGGAAAGCGAAGTTCAGTACCGGAATTTGGCGAACGCGGGTTTGGCGCTCATCTGGACATCGGGGAGGGATAAATTATGTGATTATTTTAATGAAACGTGGTTGAGATTTACCGGTCGGACAATTGAACAGGAGATGGGTAACGGATGGACGGAAGGAATACATCCCGATGATTTTGAAAAATGTCTTAACACCTATGTTACTGCATTCGATAAGCAAATTCCATTCGAAATGGAATACCGTTTGCGCCACTCAAGTGGTGAATACCGGTGGATAGCTGACCTGGGCACTCCAAATTTCAACAGCCTGGGGGAATTCGTTGGATACATCGGACATTGTTTCGACATTTCAGCACGCAAAAAAATTGAATTCGCATTACATGAAAGTGAAGAAAAGTACCGCAGCATTTTCGAAAATGTGCAGGAGGTTTACTTTGAAGCTTCCGTTGAAGGAATACTCCTGGAAGTTAGTCCTTCCATTGAGAAAGTTACCAAAGGACAATTCAGCCGGAATGAAATGATTGGTCACTCTTTTTCAATGTTCTATGCAGATCCTGCCGATCGAAATATCTATTTTTCTAAATTACTGGAGATCGG
>CAISJJ010000257.1 GCA_903885595.1 uncultured Bacteroidales bacterium | reverse complement strand
CTGGAACATGGTTTAATTCCGGGTATGAATGCGGTTGGGCTTAAGTTTAGCCAGGGTAAAGTGTTTGTTCCGGAAATGCTGATGGCAGCAAAAGCCATGAGTACGGCGCTGGTTCATTTGAAACCTTTTTTCCAGTCGGGTGAAGTAAAACGCAAAGGCACCTTCATCATAGGTACTGTTTTCGGCGATTTACATGACATTGGTAAAAACCTGGTTGCCATGACCGTAGAAGGAGCCGGATGGGAAGTAATTGATTTAGGAGTAGATGTTAAATCTGAAACCTTTCTGGATACGCTGGCAAAGTATCCAAATAGTGCAGTTGGAATTTCAGCCTTATTGACCACTACAATGGCGAACATGGAATCGGTTGTAAGAAATTTAAAAGAAAAACATCCCTCAACGAAAATTTTAATCGGTGGGGCACCTCTCAATACTGAATTCTGCAATAAAATCGGAGCCGATTTTTACAGCCGCGATCCCCAGGGGGCAGTGGCATACCTTAACAATTTGCAGAATTGCTGAACCAATTGTGATAGCTTAATCGATTGAAATAATTAAACAAAAAACCTGATTTTCAGGAGAGAACCAGCATTCATGGCGATAGTCTTGAACTTCAACCTTATGGTTTTATCGTTTATAAAGAATAAAAAAAAACACAGGTGATAGCCATTGTGCCTCAACTTTAGCTCAACCCCTGTGGTTTGAATACTAAATTGATTGATAATTATGATTTCCATGCCAACACTCCCGCAATTTATTGCTTCCGGCAAGGTTCTCCTGCTCGACGGAGCCACCGGTTCCCGTTTGATTGCTGCCGGCTTGCAACCCGGTTATTGTCCCGAACTATGGAATATTGAGCAACCCGATAAGGTTAAAAATGTTGCCAGGTCCTATTTTGAAGCCGGTTCAGATGCTGTGCTGACCAACACTTTTGGTGGTTCCCTGCTTAAACTCCGGGATTATGGTCTGGAAGGCCGGGTGAATGAACTTAATGAGGCCGCTGCAGAGCTGGCTTTATCAGTGAAGCCGGCCGGAAGGTTTGTACTTGCGTCCATAGGGCCTTGCGGGAAATTCATGGAACCTTTCGGCGAAGTTACAAGGGACCAGATGACTCGGTCCTTTGCTGCACAGGTAAAGTCGCTGGCCGGTACCGGCATCGATGGTTTCATACTTGAAACTTTTACATCACTGGATGAATTGTTGTGCGCCGTACAGGCCATAGGGGAACATAGCAGCCTTCCATTTTTTGCATCCATGACTTATGAATATTCATCCATGGGTAGCAATACCATCATGGGAACCTCCCTGGCGGAAGCAGCGGAAGAACTCTCCCGGGCAGGCGCTCTGGCTGTGGGTTCAAATTGCGGAAACGGTCTGGAGAAGATGATCAATGTCGGGAAAGAATTCCGCACCCTGAGCAAGGATCTGCATATCCTGATTAAATCCAATGCAGGTGAACCAGTCTATAGGGATGGATGTACAATTTACCCGGAAGATTCAGGCTTCCTGGAAGCGCATGCCGATGAACTGTTCTCTTTGCGGCCTTCAGTGCTGGGAGGCTGCTGCGGTAGTGACCCGGAATATATCAGCTGCCTCAGAAGGCTCATTGACTTGAAAAACCCTCATTTTGAGCAGCTTTCGTCATAAAAACATGACCACTCAATCGAAGCGATCCCCGTAAGTATTAAATGGCTTAACTGCAGGGACTGCTCGCCAAAAAAACGATTACTGAAGCAGATCTCGGCGGACTCAGTGAAACGACCAGGGATGTAATATTTGAGATTAAGCGAGTATTAGGTAATGATAAGTTCTGGCCCATTGGTAATAAAAAGCAATAAACATAGACGCTTCCACATTTACTCAGCATATTGAGTAAAATATCTCAGCACATTGAGATAATTAGTATATTTACAAAAACACAATCATGTTTCAGCGTGGATAAGCCGACAGTGCTGACCACCCCAGGCCGATGCAAACCGACCAGCTTAAATGATTTATTATCTGACATATGCACTGATCAGTATAAATCGGCAGAGGGTCGTCAAAGGCTCCGTTTTCTCCACCGATGACCAGAAAGGCTCGCCGGTGCTTACGATTCCTGTAAATTAAGAAGGATCTAAATAAATTTTCAACGAATATATATTCAGTGTATTATGAGATCGTATACAAATAAATTATCTCTTTTTGCATTTCTCCTGCTTGCCTTTTATTCGTGCAAAAAGGATGAAACCCCGGTAACCCCGGCAGCTCAGACTGTAGCCCAGATCGTGTTTACTTCCGACATTCATTACGGGGACGATCGTATGTTCAGGGGGGCAAAGGTTAATGCAGATGTCGTAAACAATGCGTTTGTAAACCAGATCAACCGCGTGCCTGCAGCCACCTTCCCCAGCGACGGGGGCTTGAATGCAGGCAAAGCGGTCGGTGTGATCGATGAACTCATCATCACCGGCGACATGACTACCAAACAGGTAGTCGGTCCACCTTCGGTTCAATCCGCATCGCTTTCATGGGGGCAGTTCGATGAAGCCTTCATCAAGGGCATTACCCTGAAAAACGGGGCCGGCCAGAATACCGGGTTCTGGTTTACCCCGGGCAACCATGATGTAAGCAATGCCATCGGTATCTGGTACCCGATGAATCCGCTTACCGATCCAAATGCCATGGTGAACATCTACAATATGATGCTTTCTCCGGTAAATCCCCTCACGAATTCAACCTACAGTTATCCTACGGATAAGATCAACTATTCGAAGGATATTGTGGGGGTTCACTGCATGTTCATCAACATCTGGCCCGATTCCGTTGCCAGGATCTGGATGGAGAGCGACCTCACGAAAGTGAGCTCAACCACTCCGGTGATCCTGTTCGCCCATGATCCGCCTGACATTGAAGCAAAACATCTTACCAACCCCAATGGCGACCATGGCATCAATGCGACCGACAAGTTCGAGAATGTGGTAGCTGAGGTTTTCAAGGATGGGACCGGCTATAAAGGAACATCGACCATTGAGCAGAAAAACCTGGTGGCATTCCTGCAAGCGCACAAAAATATCAAGGCCTTTTTTCATGGGCACGACAATTACAACCAGTTTTACACCTATACCGGCCCTGACAATACGATCAGCCTTCCCGTTTTCAGGGTTGACTCTCCAATGAAAGGCCAGATTTCAGGGCCCGAAGCTCCCGACGGGATCGGCGATGAAACCAAGCTGTCGTTCCAGGTCATTGTCATTGACGGTACTGCAAAAAAAATCACCGTCAGGGAGTGCCTGTGGAATACGACCGGCGCAGCCTCACCCCTGGTATGGGGAATCAGCTCTACCATCTCATTAAATTAGTCAGACCACCTTTCCCGATTCGACGGGCGCCTCAAATACGAGATAAATAAACAGTTAAAACAAATATTCATTTTGTAATAACTATTCAACGGTCCCTTTAATAAGATAATTCCGCCCCTCTTTCCGCCCCTAGAAATCCCCTGTAAGCGTTTTATTTACAGAGGTTTGTTTTACTTATTGATACACTTAACTGACCAATTATCTAACTTTAAAACCATAAGCAGGAATCAGGATACGCTTATCCTCCGTGACCACAAGATAGGAGTTCCATGTATTTGCAACATGTGTTTCGACACCCCACGATACAATAGATACAACACCTTCGTGTTGGAGTACTTCTAAAAATTTTTTCGATAATTTGCATTTTTCGATTTTATCCTCCGCAAAGGTAAACGCAATACAACAGGTTGGGATGGTGCGATAATAACTGACTCCTGATGTCAACCCGGGACATTAATGGATACTCCGAAGTTCATTTAAAACAAACTTCATTTCGGTAATTTGTTTTAGATTCAAGGTCATAAATAGCTTATCTTTACATTACCCTACGGTTAACTCACTCCGGTTTCGCATTATATTCCTGACATCATCCACAGGGTTAGTACAATGGCAACTATTTTAAAATAAAAACAAACTTCCAAAACTATGAAAAACCGGATTTTACTTCTTCTGACAGTTTGCATGGCTACAATCAGTTCTTTCGCCCAATTCTCTTTTGTTCATCTGAGCGACATGCACGTTTCCAACATTCCTGCCGCAGATAGTGACACCAATGCACAATACTTCCAGTGTGCTATAAAAGAATTTGCCAACCTTATTCCTAAACCCTCCTTTGTTCTTGTTACGGGGGATATTTCTGATATAGGAAACATGCAAATTTTAGGCATGTATCCTACAATTACACAACACCTGTCCCCCCCGTCACTTACAAATCCGGCTGTTGGCGCCTATTTTATTGATTCTGCTAAAACCATCCCCATTTATTTTACACCAGGTAATCACGAATACTGGACGGGATTCGATTCAATCCATATACCAATATCAAATGATACCCTGTTTTATTATCCTGAGTACATTACCCCTGATATGGATTATGTCATTAACACGGATATCGCTGTTATTGCAGTTCTCCGCTCAGGCCACGACAGCCCGTATGGGTATCCTCCCAACCCTGCGCTCATCATGGGAACCGGGCTTTCAAATGAACAGATCATCTGGCTCAGAAATGTACTCGTTGGTAACAGCAGTAAAAGAAAAATTATAGTAATGCATCATCCGCCGGTAAATGCTGCGGGGACAAACTCTGATGGCACTCCCTTTAATGCGCTCGCGTTAGATACGGCTACCAACTCTCTCGAAAACAACAGAACCATTTTTCTGAATATCTGCGATTCAAATCATGTGGATGCAGTGCTGGCCGGGCATGAACATCAAAACGTTGTCGCGAACAGAAGGGGAGATACGATTAATGAGAACTGGCCAAACGGCCCCCGTTATGTTCAAACT
This sequence comes from uncultured Bacteroidales bacterium, assembly GCA_903885595.1. Taxonomy (GTDB): domain Bacteria; phylum Bacteroidota; class Bacteroidia; order Bacteroidales; family FEN-979; genus CAIVAT01. The sequence goes on along the minus strand of CAISJJ010000257.1, from coordinate 4,209 downwards.
GCCGCGGCATTTAATCGTTCTTATCGTATTATATCCCTGGACGCCAATTTTGTTACTGTAAGCCGCCCTATGCGAAGTTGTTCAACCACGGGAGTTAACGAGATAAACAATTCATTAAACATCACTGTTTTTCCCAATCCCGCTAATGAGAAACTCTCAATCAGATGCCCTCAAAAATCCGAAATTGAAATTTTAAATATTGAAGGACAAATACTTAAAAGAATAACTGCTCAGGATATTCAATCGACAGTGGATATATCAAATTTAATAATCGGGATTTATATAATAAAAGTCAAAACTGAAGAGGGAATTACCGTAAAGAAATTTATTAAACAATAACAATCAAATATAACAGGCTTAACCCGCTAAAGAGCTGGACAGGCTGGAAAGGTCAATGCATTTGACCATCGCAGACAAGTGTAAATTGACCATACAATGATTTGATTGTTAAATGGCTGAAGTGGTCAGCCAAAACCGGCATAGGGCAGTCAATTGGACTGTCCAGTTACACCGAGGAATCAGTTTTAAAAACACCACAGAAAATGTGGAATGAATCCTATGAATCATTATCATCCGATAAACCACAAACAGCGCAAGGATCGGAGGCAATGTCAAGAGTGCCGGGTGGTGCGGGCACTTGTCATGCCCTTGACAGAGATCCGGCTTACTTTGCTGATCGGAGGATTAATGAAAACGATGATGAACTAAACCTTTTGGAAAAAAATGTCCAACTTATAGGGGGTTAAGACAAAGAACTGTTCACTGATTTGTACTGTTCACGTGCATATGAATACTTAAAATGTACTATATTTGCATTTTTAGGAACCAATTATGTAAATCAGAATACATTTTATGGAACGTAAGATCGAGAAACAGCTTGTCGACTGGAAAAATAGTTCTTCCCGTTTGCCATTGATTTTACAAGGTGCCCGGCAAGTCGGTAAGACATACAGTTTGCTTCAATTCGGGCGCAAGTATTATAAAAACACTGCCTATTTCAATTTTGAAAGCAGTAATGACTTACATGACATTTTTAACCGTGATCTCTCCCCCGCACGAATTCTGAGGGAACTTTCTGCTTATACTTCAGAACCAATGATTCCCGGGGATTCGCTTATTATTTTTGACGAAATACAAGCATGTGAAAGGGCATTGACATCCTTGAAATATTTCACCGAAGAGGCTCCGGAATACCATATTGCTGCAGCCGGCAGTCTTTTAGGAGTATCGATTAACTGCAAGAGTCATTCATTTCCGGTAGGTAAAATCCAATATTTCACGATGCATCCGTTGGATTTTGAAGAGTTCCTGCTTGCACAAGAAAAGGATAAGGCAGTGACAATCATTCGGGATTCATATGAAAGTAATGAAGCATGCAGCCTTCATGAAACCTTCCTGGACGATTACCGGGTCTTTATCGGTGTCGGAGGGATGCCACAGGTGGTCAATGAATTCGTCAGAACCAGGGACTACAATATGGTTATGGCAATGCAGAAGAATATCATAGATGCCTACATCGCAGATATGGCAAAATATGCCGGGCCATCAGAAACCGTGAAGATCATTGCCGCTTTTAAAAGTGTCCCATCGCAACTGGCAAAGGAAAACCGGAAATTTCAGTATAAAATCATTAAAAGCGGTGCAAGGGCTGTTCATTATGAATCGGCCCTTGATTGGTTGTCTGCTTCCGCAATGGTAAATAAATGTCTAAAAGTATCACAGGGACGAGTGCCACTGAATGCTTTTGCAGAAACTTCTTCTTTCAAATTATACATGGCAGATACGGGCCTTTTGTGCGCCGGATATGGAATTTCTCCGGAAGTATTTCAGCGTGACTCGACCGCCTGGCAGGCAATTAAGGGTGCACTAACAGAAAATTATGTCGCATCTGCTTTAGTTTCTAACGGATATACACCTTATTACTGGGAGTCGGAAGGGAAAGCTGAAATTGATTTTTTAATCCAAACTCAAAATGGTGCGGTTTTTCCGGTGGAGGTAAAATCAGCAGAGAATGTAAGATCGAAAAGTTTAATACAATTTATTTCAAGGTTCACGCCTCAATTCTCAATACGAATCTCTGCAAAGAACTTTGGTTTTGAGAATAAAATCAAGTCTATCCCTCTTTATGCGGTCTTTTGCATTGATTATTAAATTAGTTGGATAAACCGTAACCCAATTCACAAACAAATGAATATCTGTATAATATAATCAAATATTTGCATGAAAAATTGCATTACTATCCGATATCAATACCGGTTGTATAAAATGAAAGGTGGAAAGAGCCAAAATGGAAATTGATTACCAACCATACCGAAAGGAAAACGTTCATCACCAATAGCATCGTTCTGGGAATGAACACCAAAACGATCAAGGATATCACCGGCCATAAAAAAGACAGCGTTTTTAACAAGTATGTGAAGATCTCCGAAGAGTTTAAGAAGTTGGAGATGGACAGGACGTGGGATAATATTCCGGGTCATCAAATTAAGAAAGCACCAAACATTAAACCTTCAGCCGATTCACAAACAAATAAAGGTCAGTAGAATATATTCAAATATTTGCCTGCAAGTTGAATAACTGTCCGTTATTTGATTTCAAATATTTGCCAATAAAACGACTTTACTGTCCTTTTATAAATGTCAAAGTTTGTCGCTTTTAAGGTGTTTTCAAAGAGATTTACAGAAGATTAATGGCATGGTACCAATAGAAAAAAGCCTCCGGTAATATCTTTTTCAGGCGATTGAGCTTTGTAAACTCATCTTGCGTGATTGTCAAATCCGCGATATCTCCGGGAGTTTTGAAGTGAGCAAAGCCAACGACTGAGTTTTGTTTTATTGCCTGGGTGAGATATGCAACTTTTGAAGCACAAACGATTGCATCTTCCAATTTGAACGGCACAATGATGAAATTTACGATATTGCTAATCCCCTTTTGAAGAAAGTTGAAGTTTTCAGAAGAATAATCCCTTCGGGTAATTTACAATGCTGTTTCAAAGGCATCTTGCAAAACATCGTTATAGGAGATAGATAACTTGCGGTATGCTATCTCTTCGCCGGCAACATTTTTAAAAGAATCCTTAATTTCCTGAAAATCGATTGCATTGTCAAACAAATAGGCAATGTCAAATAATTGCTTGATAATCTCAACTGGCCGGTTTTTTGAATATAAAATTCCTGTCGTTGTAGGCGCAAAAGCAGTTAACTTGTCACCGAGCAGCAACTCAAAAGAAGGCACCTTAATAATCTCGAAAGGATCAGCTGTCAACAACCATTTGTGCTTGATCGGAATATTATTAATCTTGGGGTAACCTGGGTTGGCAGTAAAAAGAATGTCAAGCAAAACAGGTTCATCTCCAAAATGTTTGCTGATACTACTTTCATAAAAGAACTTATAATGACCAACAGGAGCATTCTCGCTGCTTTTGCGGTCATTGTCATCCTCCCATTTTATGAACACGCCAGATTGAACTACCTTATCCAAATAAGCGGGAAGGCTCGTTTAGGATCTCCACGTTTGCCGACGGTTTTGGAAATTTCCTGAATCCATGCTTTTTCGAAGGAACCGGCTAAGATCATCTTTTACAGATTTAAATTAAGGTGTTCCATTTTATTTTCAAGTTCATCAATCTGGCCTCTACGCCTGGCATAACGGCTGATTTTATTGGTATTCACAGGGTGTTTCTGAAAAACCATTTGATATATATTATCTAATTCGTCTTGTTGGGCAGCGAATAGATCAACATCTGTTAAGCAATCTATTAAAAGTTTTTCGATTGATGGCACCATAATATTTTCTATTTCACGCAACGGCGCTTCGCTAATCAATGACTTTACAATAATCACTTCGCTGTAATTACTAATGTAACGCCTGAAAGTTTCTCTATCGGGATTAAGAAAAACATTTTTGCTGAAACCGGTCAATATATTGAAAACCGAATCGGCTGCATCTTTTTCCGTTTCAACAACAATATAGTATCTGAAAATCTGATGTATCATGAACTCATTAAACCATCGGCTTTCCCAAACGCAAAAATTTATCAAGGGCAAATCTCTTTTTACTTTTTTGAATATGCGTTTCAAATAGGGAGACAGCTCCGGAGTAAAATCGTTTTTCTTACTCAGAGAGTATATTCCCCTGCTTATATGAGACAGAATGCCTTTGGATTTGAGTTGATAAATCTTCCAGTCAATGGTTTTTTCGGCCAGGGAG
>CAISJJ010000256.1 GCA_903885595.1 uncultured Bacteroidales bacterium | reverse complement strand
GCTGGTGCTGCTGCTGATGAGTAATTTATGGGCGATCCTGGTGTTGATCTTTATCCTTGGATTTGCCGTGGCTAATGTTTTCTCCATCATTTTCTCGGCGGCCCTGCAAAAAATGCCGGAGCGTGCAAATGAAATATCAGGACTCATGATCATGGGTGTGGCAGGCGGAGCTGTTATCCCTCCGCTCATGGGTGTCGTATCTGATAACCTGGGCCAGGCGGGCGGATTGAGTGTACTGCTTTTGGCAATGATCTACCTGCTTATTACCGGCTTTAATCTGAAAAAGGCCTGATTTCCGCATTTCAGGATTTGTAGGGCATAAAAAAACCGGCAATTATTTGTTGCCGGTTTTTTCCTTTTTCAACTTAAAAGGCAATTGCAATGCTATTTTCCTTTTTCAGTTTTTCGAATTAATAATGGCATCAAATTCGGCCTGTGTGAGATACTGTGGCGTATAGGTTCCCCCCAGAAACAAGACGTTGGCATAAAAGGAGCGCAGATGAAATCCTGAACCCCGCATCAGGTTATTAAAAGTAAAGGTTATATCCTGGTTGTCAACAACGGTCAGCAGATTTTTCAAATCGTATATGTCCAGATCTTCGATGGTTGTGCCCACGATTACACCGTTCAGCAATGAAGTGCTGCCCAGGGTGACAAGCGAATTATAGAGTACCTGCAAATCGGGATTTGTAAAGATCCCGGCAACATGGTTCGCAGCCGGATCGATGAGATTGTATTTAGTGATCAGCAATTTGATTGCATCTGCATGTACCTGTTCGCTGCGGGCTATATTTCTGAATACAGGTTTGGTGTACAATTGCGAAAGTGCAATATAAACATCATGGGCCACATACTCTTCTTCGCGCATCTTAATTAACGCATCTGTTTCAACCTGGCTGAGGGGTTCATAAGGAAATGTATCAACCTGACAAGTGCTTATCTTTAAAGTGTAATCAGTGAAAGAGTAGTCAAGGATAGCTTCCTTGGTGAGTGTTTCATCGCTGGATGTTACAATCTGTTCATTTTCTTTGCTGCATCCGCTTAGTGTAAGGGCGAGGAAAAGGATTCCTGCCATCAGGACTTGTTGAGCCCTTGTAATGATTTTTGTTTTCATCGTTCGTAAGATTTAGAAGGTTTAGATTGATTGCATTCTTCGACGACAAATGTATATCCAATTACATATCTAGCTATTACGATATTATAGCAAAATTGTACAAGATTTTAATGTTTGAGGATGAAGTCATCTGTTCCGTTGGTTTTCAATACAATGACAATTGAATGATGGGAGGGATACAAAAAATCAGTGCTACTAAAGCGATTTATTAATAAAGTATTATTATCTTTGCATTCCAAAAATATCATATTCAATGGGAAATTCATGTGAAACGGAGCACAAGCCCCGGACTTTTAAAGAATACCTGAAATCCAGGGAGTTCAGGAAAACAATAATAGCAATAGCCGTTGGCGGTGTTGCCGGGTTTTTATACTATTATTTCGTAGGATGTGCTTCGGGAACATGTGCAATTACGAGCAACCCCTATTTAAGTATCGCTTTTGGTGGTTTTTTCGGGTACTTTCTGGTCAACAGACCCTGTGCCTGCTGAACAACCGGAAACCAACCTGAAGTGAACACCTGAATGAAGCTTTGGAATAAAGCCAATGGTACAACCTGAAAAATGATCTTATATCTTTGTACCGGTTAATCTGGCTGCAGCAATTATACGATTATCTATAAAACCATTAACATAAGTCCAATGATCAGAGTACTGATAATGTTGTTTGGATTAGCCATGTTTTTTCATGGCCGGTTTGTTTCCGCACAAAAACCAATGGCGGGTAAAGTCAATACAAAACTGGAAGTGTACTATTTCCATACAAGCGAGCGGTGTCCGATAGATCAGGCCATTGAAGAGCATACCCGAAAACTCTTGCAATCTGATTATGCCAGGGAGATTAAAGACGGCATCATTAAATTCAGGGTACTTAACACGGATGATAAGGCCAGCAAACCGATAACGGATAAATTTGAAATAAATGCCCAGGCTCTCTACCTGGTAACCTTTCCCAATGGGAAGCAGGTGAAAAACGACCTGACGGAGTTTGCATTTTCATGTGCCCAGAATAATCCCGGAAAATTTATCTCCAGGATGAAGGCGGAAATAAATAGTTCCATAAAATAACATTGTTTCTCTGTTTTTTTGTAAGTTTGCCCCAACAAAGGATTGGTTCTTCTTTCTGAATTTCTTCGGATGGAAGTGAAAAGGGAATCCGGTGAAAATCCGGAACTGTTCCCGCAGCTGTAAGCTCTTTAAAGATGTTTTTCGACCTCTTTTTGTCACTTTCCCACATTTGTGGGATGGGAAGACCCCGGAAAACTGAGCAAGCCAGAAGACCTGCCAGTCGATTTAATTCTTGCTTTCGGGTTAAAAGTCAAGAAATGGTATCAGGAATGAAAACCAGTTGTCTTCAGGTAATTTTTTGTTGAATATTTAGCAATCTAAATATTCTGGCCTGCACAAACTGGAATTTCTATGCCGGGTTAACCTTAAATGTCTGATAAAACGATTCAAGATGAAATCCCCAAATAATAGTTATTTCCACTCATGGATGACAATCTATAGGTATTTCATTTGTCCATTGAAATCAAATTAATATCAAATGAAAATGATCAATTTACACACAGTGCTAACTTCGGTTTTGTTGCTTTTAACCTTTTCTCAGGGAAAAGCCCAGACAATGGACTGGAGCAAACAGGTAATCACTGTGAACAGTGGCAGATTTGAGTTTTCTCCACCATTGCAGGATTTTGTAACAGCACAATCATATAATATAGTAAACCAGTCCGTTAATGAATTTAATACGATTTTCACCCAATCGGCCCAGGATATCCTGATTGTTGGACATACTGCCTTTATTTCGGCCCAGGACACTATCATTAAAGTCGACCTGAACACTTATCAGCGTATCACAGCCATCGCAGATTCAGGTCTCGCGAAACTGGCCCTGTTCAAAAACCGGCTTATCGTTTCAAAACAATACCCGTTATCAAGGTTTTTTGCAGAGGTACTTGACACCGCAGATCTGTCGTTGGTTGCCATGGTCGAAAATATATCAGGTGATTGCGGCGGAATCGCTGCAACTGCAGACACCGTATATATAGCCGTAAATGGCGGCTGGATGGGGACCGAAGGTAAAATTGCCGTAATTGATCCCACCTCCTGGACTTTAACCCGTGAAATCAACCTGGGTGCAGAGGCCATCGGGATCTCCACCCTCTATAAATATGATGGTAAGATTTATTCGGTGAATAAGACACCCTATGGTATGCCGGCGGTTGGCAGCATATCTGCCTACGATCCGTCGACCGGTTCCCATTTCAATAAACTCATCAGTGTCAAGGTTGGCAATGGTACCGGTATCATGGATTCGACACTGTTTGTTACAATGAATGAAGGGATCGGTTCGTTCCGGCTCACCACCATGCAAATTGCCGATACGGCAATTGTCCCTGATCCGGGTTCTGCCATGTACACCTATATTCTGTCGTCTGCTGTCGATACCCTGAATGACAGGATTTATACAAACATCGGTGATTTCATGACCCCGGGAATCTGCTTGGTCTCAAGCCTTGCGGGCGATTCCATCACATCCTATCCTACCGGTATCAGTTCCGACGTTGTGGGTATTGACTACAGGGAATATCCCCAGGGGATTGCAATCCTGGAGGATAAACCTGTTCTTACTGTTTATCCAAATCCGGCAGTTGACCTGATCGCTATTCAATATAAAGGGAATCAACGTGTAACGGCTATATTGATCACGGATGCATTTGGGAACGTTGTTTTCAATAAGGAGGAAAATCTTAATGAACAGGGGCTTCAGCCAATATCTCTGAAAAACCTCCCTGCCGGTTTGTACTGTTTGATTTTGAAGACCACCGGCAATCCTGTAACTGCAAAATTTATCAAACAATAACCCTCGTCACGACAGCGGCATTCATTATTTGTTTTTCCAGTTGGATTCTCAGAATATTTTCTGTCCGATATCCTTTGACACGCGCCACAATTTCGTCCCGCTTGCGATGTCGCGTTTATCAATCGTCAAGTTTAAAACGCTTACTTTTGCCGGTCACATTGTTTTACCTATACCATGTTCAAAATTATTGAAGGACTAAAAAGGGGAATGCTATTTTTTTTTGGGACTATTTTTGTCGGACTTGCCCTTTTAGGAATTTTTTTGCCGCTTCTGCCTACTACTCCCTTTCTGCTTTTAGCAGCCATGTGCTATGCGAAAAGTTCAAAGAGGTTTTACGACTGGCTTCTGAATAACAAATATTTTGGAAACTACCTTAAGAATTACCAGGAGGGGAAAGGCGTTCCGCTGAAAGTCAAGGTTTATTCGGTTTCCTTATTGTGGGGCGCAATTATATGCTCGGTTATTTTTGTCGTTCAAAATATCATCATCGTTGCCGTGTTGATTGCCATTGCCATTGTTGTAACATTTCATATTCTGATCATAAGAACATTAAAACAGGATGATTCAGACAATAGATTTTGAAACAGGTGCAATTGTTGAACAATAACATTAAAAAGATTGGTTAAATTTGTTTGAGAACCATCAGGTGATTTAAAGCAACAAACTTATACTGGTTTTGAACAGAGAACCTGAAAACGATATTTCAAGAGCGTCATCATATACCCAATAAAATCTATGGATTCGTACCGGCAAATTTTCGAAAACAATAAAAAGTGGGTTCAATCTAAACTGGCATCCGATGAACATTTTTTTGAAAAGCTGGCCAGGGATCAGAAACCCCATTTCCTCTATATCGGTTGTTCCGACAGCCGTGTTCCCGCCAATGTGATTATGGGGCTTGATGAGGGCGAGGTGTTTGTCCACCGGAATATTGCAAACCTGGTGGTTGGCACTGATAGCAATATCAATGCAGTTATTCAATATGCGGTTGAATTCCTTGAGGTTAAACATATTATCGTGTGTGGTCACTATGGTTGCGGTGGTGTAAAAGCCGCCCTGCATCCATCCGACATGGGACAACTGAACAGTTGGTTGCAGACCCTTCGCGATGTTTACAGGATCCATCAGGATGAATTGGATAAAATGGATGATCCGAAACAAAAATTTGACCGGCTGGTTGAACTGAATGTCATTGAACAATGTGTCAATATTGCTAAAATAGACCATGTTCAGCGAAAATGGAATGCTACCGGGTTTCCCCAGGTTCATGCCTGGGTTTACGATCTTCACAACGGACTTTTGAAAGAGCTTGATATAAAACTGGCTGAATATTTTTCCAGTATCCGCAGTATCTATGATCTGAAGATCCCTGAAGATTAAATGCCAGATTCAGGGAAACAATAACAGGAATTTTTCACAATGAACTATAATAAACCCTCAAATCAGCTGTATTATGAAGTCAAACAGAATAAAACTCACAGACGGGCTGGAATTTTCGCGCATTGTACACGGACATATGAGATTGTCCAGCTGGAATATCTCCGCTCAGGAATTGGTAAAATTCACTGAACACTCGATTGAGCTTGGCGTGACGACCATTGATCATGCCGACTTTTATGGAAATTACCGGTGTGAAAAATTATTCGGTGAGGCGCTGAAACTGGATAAAAATCTTCGCCGGAAAGTTGAAATAGTGACCAAATGCGGGATTCAAATATTATCAGATCAGTTTCCCGAACGAAAACTGAAACATTATGATTATTCTTATGAACATATTATATCGACAGTTGATAATTCACTGAGAAACCTGAACACGGATTATATTGATTTATTCCTGCTGCACAGGCCGGCGCCGTTCTTTGATCCTGAAGCGGTTGCCAAAGCCTTCTCCAACCTGAAAGCCCAGGGAAAAGTTTTATATTTTGGCTTGTCCAATTTTACACCAGGGCAGTTTGAAATGCTGGCTTCGTACACCGAGGATAAGCTGGTTACAAACCAGGTTGAGATCTCGCCATATTGCCTTGAACATTTTGAAAACGGGAACATCGACTATTTTATGAAAGAACGAATTAAACCCATGGCCTGGTCGCCATTGGCCTGGGGGAAACTTTTAATTCCCCAGGATTCAAAAGGGGAAAGAATTCGTCGTGTCATTGAGGAAATCGCCGCGGAATTAGATGTTCATCCGGTTGAAAATATCATTTACAGCTGGTTACTGAATCACCCGGCCACCATTATGCCGATTGTCGGTACCGGAAAGATTGAGCGGATAAAGGAAGCTGTTGAAGCAATGAATATCGAAATGAGCCTGGAACAATGGTATAAAATCTATAATGCTTCAACAGGAACCGAACTGCCATGATTATGACAAAGCACATTCGATTGTAAATGAATTTGAGAAAAATATGAGGTAAATAATACTAATGTTTTTACTTTCTCCGATGACACTGATGCCATTCAAATAAATTATTAAACATGCAATTTTCTACCCTGATTTATTTCACAGGAATCACATTGTTAATGTATTGTTCTCCGCAGGAGTCAAAAGCCTCCGGATTTGATTCAATAAGCCGGGTTAAATCCGGCAAGCCGGTATCAGTCATGTTAACCAGTTACAGTACAACCCTGCTGGCCAACGGGAAGGACCATACCCGGCTTAGAATAGCCATTACCGATAGCCTCGTTCGGGAGATAACTTCGGCCACCGATTCTATCCGTATTTATATAACCGGTGATGGAAAAGTGACTGATAACAACGGCGGCCAGCTCTCTGTCAGAACAGATACAGCAGGTAAATCCTATTCGGTAACGCAGTTGGTACATGGAACCTGTCACCTGGTCTTCGTGGCCGGAACCACACCCGACAAAGTTAAGGTCTAAGCCCGTTCGGGAAAACTCTGGCCTGGTTCGCATGAGATACATACCCTCCCGGCCGACCTGGTAATGATGAAACCAAAACCCGACCAGTTACCCTCAACTACCAAACCTATCGGACTGATGATCGGGGCCGATATTTCATTCCTTCCGCAGACAGCGTGACGAATCTGTCTTTTGGCTCGACAATATGATTGCCAGGGGAGTACGGTTTGATATCATCGGACTTTCCTATTATCCCCGCTGGCATGGCACGCTGGAGGATCTTCAAAACAATCTGGAAGATCTTTGGAAACGTTACAACAAGCCACTAAATGTGGTGGAGTACTCCGACTATAAGCGGGAGGTCCATGATATTATTTTCAACCTGCCCAAAGGCATGGGTAAAGGCGCTTGCATCTGGGAACCTCTTAATCAGCGGAGTGGCCTTTTTAACCGGGATGGTGAGACTACCGCACTGATTTCGGTGTACGACGACCTGAACGCAAAATATCTCTCAGCTTCAGAATGAAATTATATTGAACAGGTTTTCCGGGATAATATAAACCCGACCTTTTACTGCCAGGGTCGTTTAATAAAAGTATTCATCCATAACCGGTGATTGTACCTGATCACCAGTGAATAGAGACCTCCTGCCAGCGGCCTGATATCTATTTTATTTTGCCTTTGGGTTATAATCCCTTGTTTTACTGATTTTCCATCAGATGAATACAATGTATATGAATATTGATGTCCGGGATTATCCAGGGTAACTGATATTAAATCCATTGCCGGATTGGGATAAATTTCTATTTTCTTTGGCACGTCAATTTCAGGAACTGCACTGGTAATGTTGTTGCCGGAAATTAACCATAAGTCGGGATCAATCATGATGGTATCGACCGTAAATGGAATGGTTGTCGTAAACACCTGCCCTGAAAAGGTATGATAGAAGCGTATTGTAGTATCCTGTGACTGATTTTTAAATTTCAGGGGTACGGGCAATTCAAAAAAGGGCACCGAAGAGTTTGATTGAGTCTGGTTGATGGTAAAGCTGACTTCACCACCTGTCTGACTCCAGGATATCTGGTACGAAGGAAAACCTTCTCCGGTAAACCAATCATTGAAATACCAGGTAAGGTCCTGTTTCCCTGAGGCTTCGAAGTGCGATTTTAAATTGCTTGTACGCGCAAAACCATAGGAGCAATGAATATCGTTCAAAAAGTTGTTGGACGCTGCAAAAAATGCGGAATCGCCGATGACCCATCTCAGCTGGTGAAGGATCATGGCGCCTTTGGCATACGAAAGTCGCGAGTCAAATATCCTGCCAACGCTTAATGTGTCGTCACACCATACTGATCCATCGGGTTTGGAAATAATATTGCTGATCCTTACTTTTTTAAATTGCATCCACCAGTCGGGCAGAAGATGTTCGTAAGCCAAACCGGAAAGATAGGTCGCATATCCTTCATTTAACCAGATGTCGGACCAGCTTCCGCAGGTTACTTTATTTCCGAACCATTGATGTGCAAGTTCGTGTGCCAGCAGTTCAAAACCGAATGAGGAGACATAGGTCATAGTTTGATGTTCCATGCCACCACCCCATCCAAATTGTGCATGACCATATTTTTCATTCTGGAATGGATAGATCCCAAACAGCGAATCATATAACTGTATCAACGGAACAATAACACCAGTTTGCGACGCCACCGTGAGTGAATCTTCCGGATAAACATAATTTACCACCTTTAGTGAGCGCTGTCCGTAGGGGACCCAGTGCGTATATTCTGCGTAATTGGTAACAGCAAGGCATATGAGATAGGTGGCAATCGGGTAACGGTGCTTCCAGTGGAAAATTGTTCGCAATCCATCCGGGGTCACTGATTCGAGTATACCGTTGCTTGCCACTTTAAATGGAGACGGGGTGTTCACGAAAATGTCCAGTGAATCGGCTTTGTCGGTGAGCCCGTCTTTACATGGCCACCAATCGCTTGCGCCATAGGGCTCAGAGAGGGTCCATATCACAGGAGATCCGCTGTGTGTGCTTTGGACAAAGGAGCCATAACCATTATTGACAGGAATTCCCTGATAAAATACCGTAACCGAATCGGGGATATCAAGTGCAAGGATTGATGGGAAGACAATGGTAAGCAAATCATCAGAGTGATCGAATGATATGGAAAGATGATGATAGATAACAGAATCGACAGTCAGTGATTGGTTCAGGTCGAATATCAGAGAATCAAATGCTGTTTGAGTCGGGTTAAAATAGGTTGTGATATTTCCGGATATATATTTTACCGATGGATCGGCATTCCATCGACAGCGGTAATATTTTACATCATATCCCTGCAAGGTGTTTTCTTTCCTGGGGGTAAGTTTACCGGCAAGCGCTTCTTGTTCTGCCTTCGCGATGTTGCTGAGATCTTTGGAATTAAAAGGGACCTGGGCATACAGGAATCCCGGCAGGAGAAGCAATATGAAAGAAACTAGTCTTTTCATGCGAAAAATACAAAATTCAAATCAATGATAACTCCGCTACAATCTAAATTTTTGTGCAAAGGTAAAGGAAACTTGGATTGCATTCAATTTGACATGATTGATGATCATTACTTTGCCCAGTCAGGCAGATCGGGGCTCATCCCAAGCATGAAAGAAAGCAAAAAGTAAAGTATCAGCGGAAGCAAGATCATACTGATAATTTTCAATCCTATCCCGCATTTGGCCATGTCGGGCACAGTAAGTTTATTACTGGCAAAAATGACGGTGTTTGGGCCTGTGCCGGCCGGCATAATGAAAACAAAAGAACAGGCAAAAGTGGCAGGGATCATGAGCAACATGGGGTTTACACTGCCCGCCACTGCCATGGTTGCTAAAACCGGCAGAAAAATATTGGCTGTTGCCGTATTTGGATTCAATTCGGTAAAGACTAAAACAGCTGCCACAATAATAACGAGTACGATAAACATAGGAAAGATACTGACAAAAGCCAGCTGACTGCCTAGCCAACTTGCTAGTCCTGTTGTTTTGAAACTCTCGGCCATTGCATATCCACCCCCAACAATGATACCCACGCCCCAGGGTATGGAACCCGCCGTTTTCCAATCGAGCAGTCGTTTGCTGTTGCCAGCGGGTAACATGAACAGCAGCATGGCAGAAAACATTCCTACTGTGCTGTCAGTAACATAAGATTTCATCCCGAATAAATTACTCCATCCCGGAATAATGAATTGGTCAATAACCAGGTCGTTCCGGAAAATCCAACCAAGGGTGGTAAGAATAAATATATAGGTCACCCTTTTTTCACCGGCCGACATTTTTCCCAAGGCTTTCAGTTCGCTGGAAATCAGTTCCCTGTTGCCTGGAATACTTCCACTGACTTTGAAGTAACGGACAAGATAATACCAAATTAGCGGAAGAAAAATCAGGAGAATCGGAATCCCGATTTTCAGCCATGAATAAAAACTAAAATAGGGGGCAGCGGGAAAGATTTTTGTCATCATGCCACTAAATATCAGGTTAGTTGGCGATCCGATCAGTGTGGCCGTTCCTCCAATGCTCGAAGCATAGGCTATCCCCAGCATGATGGCTGTGCCAAATTTACTGACACCACTGCCATGGGTCTCCTCCTGGGTTATAATAGCCAGTCCGACAGGAAGCATCATCAATGCAGCCGTGATGTTCGCAATCCACATCGATAAAAAAGCTGTTGCAATCATAATACTCAGGAGTATTCTGGGTCTGCTTGTGCCTAAAGCCTTAATGAGTACCAGCGCAATCCGCTTGTGGAGGTTCTGGGATTCAATGGCCTTTGCTAAAAAGAATCCGGAAATCATCATTAAAATGAGATCATCACCATAATTTATTGCAGTCTCCTGTGCCGGTAAAATTCCCAGCAAAGGGAAAAGTGCCATCGGAACAAGGGCTGTGGCATAGATCGGTATCGCTTCGGTTATCCACCAAAAGGCCATGAAAAGCGCGACAGCGCCTGCATTTCGGGCCGCAGGACTTAATCCCGGCGGTAAGGGCAGCAATAACATGACCAGTAAAAAGGCAATACCCCCGATCATTCCCTGGTATTTAATATTCTTCATGTGTCAAGATTGGGTGTTCACAAACAGATTTGGGATCTTATACTGGAAAATCACAATCGATTTATATCAATTGCCCCGGACTGAAGTCCGGGGCAATTACGCAATAAAACAAAAATTATGGAACTTGGTCAGCCGGTTTATTTGCTCCCATATTTACCGGCCCGAACTTAATAGCTGTAAGTATAAACTTCAGACCAACCGTCGCCTGTGCGCGTAATGGTAGTCGGTCTGTTCTGAGCATCAAAGAGGTATGTAATGGTGGTTCTGCCCTTTACAATGGGTGATTCACGCGGATCCCAGTACTCGAGGTAATCTACCAGTTTCTTACTTGACTTACCAAAAAGATTGCCCAGTGGTTTCGTGTTGTTGTCGACCATGTTGGTCTGCTGGATTTCATTTACATTGTCTCCCTGGGTAAAAGTAAATTCCTTGATTTTTTTAGCGGTAACCCCGTCATCATCATAGGTGGTGTGCCTCACCACGTTGCCATTGGTAACAACAGCCTGCATTTTCAAATGGTCGGCATCGCCCCAGTGTTCAATTATTTTGATGAGGTAGCCATTGGCGTCGTATTCGTATTTAGCGTATTCACCTCCGCCCCAGTCTTCTTTTGTAACCATGTAACTTGAGTTAATTTCATAAACCGTAGAACTTTTACCTGAAGAAATGGTTAATTTACCGGCAACAGACCAATCATAGGTGATGGTTTTGTCCAGGGCATCGTTCCAATAATCCAGGATCTGGGTAATACGTTTGTTGGCATCATAGGTAATGTCATAGCGTTCAACGTCAGTGCCATAAACCACGCCCATCGATTTGATAGGGGATACAGTAACAGGTGTTGGTTCGGGATCAGGATCACTCTTTTTGCAGGAGTAAAACGACGAGGCCAATAAAACAGCCAGTGTAAGTAAATAAATTTGTTTTTTCATGTTGTTTGGTTTTAAAGGTTAATACAAGAATAATTAAAAATTACGAATTAAAAGTATATTTATTGATTGCCGGCCACGATAATCAGGGCCAGTCCGGAAATAAATAACAGGAACATCAGGAAAAGTAAGGATTTAACGGTATTATTTCCTCCATTAAACTCTTTCCAGATGAAAACACCCCAGAAAGCGCCGATCATTGTTGCACCCTGGCCTAAACCGAAAGAAATAGCGTAACCCGCTTTATTAGCCGCTAAAAGACTTAGCGAGGTTCCCAGCGCCCAAATCAGACCACCAATTATTCCTGACAGGTGGCTCATGAAATTACCCTGAAAATACTGTTTGAAATTAACGGGGGCCCCTTCGATCGGGTTTTTCATCAAATAGGTGTTGAAAAGGAAATTGCTGATTACTATGCCGATTACAAAAAAGAAGAATGCAGCGTAGGGTGTAAGTTTTCCTGCTTCAGATAATCCTGGGTTAGTGATTTCAGGGTCGGCAGCTATTGCACTAGCGACAAATCTGAAAAACCAGGCCATCAGAAATCCTGCAAGAACAGATAGTACAATGCCTTTGGTGGAAGTTTTCATTTTGCTTAATGACAGTTTTTTATAGGCAACTGCATCCAGGATAATGGCGATAACAACGATACCTACGCCAAGAAAAAGAAAAAACGGATCGCCCACGGGAGCAGCAATATAATTAATCAATACCCCTAGGACCATGCAAAGGCCAACACCAACCGGAAAAGCTATGGCCATGCCGGCTATGGCAATGGCAGCTACAAGCAGGATATTAGAAAGGTTAAAGATGATACCGCCAATTATGGGATTTATAATGCTCGATGTACTTGCCTGGCTGATGCTTTCGACAAAGCCCATTCCTTTGTCGCCGATACTTCCGAAAGTAAATCCAAAAAGCAGTGAAAACAGGAGTATTCCCAAAACGTAATCCCAATAAAAGAGTTCGAAACGCCAGTTTTTTGCTGCGATTTTCTGAGTGTTTGCCCATGATCCCCAGCAGAGCATGGTTACAAAACAGAGGATGACGGCCAAAGAATAACTACTTACGATAAACATGGTTGTGGTTTTAAGTGAATATTTAAAAAAGTTATTTATGAAATCTTTTTGAAGTGAACCGGATCATTTCGGGTAACCCTTTCATAAACCATTCAAATCCTCCTTCGCCTTCCCTCACGCGGTATTCATGCTGAACATCCTGGTCACGCAATAACATATGCGCGTTCCCATTGCCTTCTGCATAGATTCCCCTGTCGGGAGCCTCAATAAATACTGAAGTCCTTTTCATGGATTCACTGTTAAGGAAAGTCAGCACACCTGTAATCAGGTCGTTAGTGACAAAAGCATCTGAAAGCAAGCAGGTGCCAAATTGCTCAGGATTGATTGCCATCGACAATGCAACAGGCGCCCCGGCCTCAAACCCGGCTATTGCGCGTAAACGATATCCCTTGCGGATGCGCATCCGGCGCTCAATTTCCGGGAAAAGGGCATTTAAGCTGACAGAGTCTGCAATCGGTAAAAACACGACCACCATCGGACATACGACATTTTCCCTGATCTCCTGATCAATGAGGGATGCAACACTGTTTTTCCATGAAGGCCTGAATTCACCGATTAGGTAAAGAACAGGGTAGTTCCGGTTACTGTTGTCCCAATCATCCGGTACAAAAACCGTGAGTTCTTCCCCGCCGGCAGTGATATTTTTCATCTGTATTTCAGCCACCGCGATAGTTTCAGCATAAGGGGAAAGGTCGCCCCTGTATGGCTTTGATTCGAATGCATCACTGATATACCGCAGGGCATTGGGCAATGCAGAACACCAGTACTCAAAACTGTGACCGCCATTACGAACCCGGTATTCGTGCTTAATGTTCATTTTATGCAGGAGGAGATGAAATTCCTCGTTACTCCGGCAAAGGGTTTGTTCCTTATCCCCGTTATCAATATAAAGGTGCAGTGATCTTAATGTTTCGGCCGGAACCTGATTCAACACATGAAAAGGGCTGTTCAGTTGATAATAGTTGGTAAGGCGGGCTGAATCCTTCAAACCCGGCTCTCCAAAAAGGCGCCCCCACTGCACATCCCACCCTTTTGCATCCTCCGTTATATATTGTCCGTCTGTTCGCATCGACATGCTCAATGGAACTGAAATATCAAATAATTCAGGATTTGTTACAGACAGCATAAATGCCCCGAAACCTCCCATTGAGTACCCCATAAGGGCCCGTTGTCCTTTTTCAGGTTTGGTGCGGAACATACTGTCGATATATGGAACCAGCTCCTTAACAAACATATCCTGGTATAAAAAGGAGCCTTTATAATCATTCACATAATAGTTCCGGTAACCTTGTGGCATCACCATGATCATGGGGACGATATCGTGCAAACGTGTTGCCGGATAAGCATATTGGCTTATACGACCGTACTCGAGCCATGATGTTTCATCATCACCCAGTCCGTGCAACAAATACAAAACAGGATACGACTGCTTTGTTTCGTAGTAACCTTCGGGGAGACAAACCGAAAATCGCACCTCCTGGTTCAGGATCCGGCTGTGCATCGACATCCCTTCCATGATCATCATTTGATCGCCCGCAATCATATTGCCAAGCGAAATAAAGAGGCTTAGAAACACCAATAAGCTTCTTTTCATAGACCCTGGTTTTTAAGGTGATCCTTGATAAACAGACTTGCCTGGTTAAGCCCGTTGAGGAATGCATCATGCGATGGAGTTCCCTGTCGCACACGGTATTCATATGGGAGATCCTCTTGACGCAGCCGACCGTAAAAGGCATTATAGCTTTTGTAATTAATCCCGTTATCACAGATATCCAGGTACCAGGTAATATCTGTTCCTGAGGGTGAGGCATCTAACGGAAGAGATGCGTCAAATAACAGGCAGGAGTTCATCGATGCTGCAAAATCGGGTATTACCTCCCAGGCCAGTTTCCCGGCAAGGTTGTTCCCCAGAATGACCGTATGTTTTTTATCATTGATTGTCCGGTATTTGGCCCTTACCTGGTCCAGGATGCTTTGTAAAATAATGGATGTGAGGGGTGCAGACTGCAAAGGTACCTCCACGACCAATGATTCGGGCAGTTTAAATGCAGCCATATTTGTGTTGAGCAGGGAAAAAAGCCTCTGTGACTTTGTGTCAGCTGCGTCGGGAGAACGGTCGTGCAATACGATGATCAAGGGGTAACTTGTCGCACCTTCAAGGTAACCAGCCGGAAGGGCAACGTTGTAAAAGATTCCGGTCCCTGCAAGTTGTTCAGAAATCAGCCGGTTGTCAGGTATTGGAGGGCCCGGATCAACCGGATCGGGATCAACCGGGTATGGGAGCTGCCTCACTGCGAAGCCGATATACCTGAGGGCTTCGGGCAATGCATGATGCCAGTAATCCCAGGTGTGTCCGCCATTCCGTACCCGGTATTCATGCCTGATGTTCAGGTCACGCAGGGTGTCGTGGAAGGCATCGTTGGTTATGGTCAGGGTCTCTTCATCATCACCACAGTCGATAAACAGGTTAATCTCATCAAGGGAGGAATTCCCCGGGGTACCAGGAAAATGGAACGGACTATGGGAGATAAAGTAATCTGTGAGTCGTTGTGCTCCGGCAGCGCCTGTACCTCCGAAGACAGGACCCCACTGATAATCGAACACATTCTGTGGTTCGTCCAGATATTGTGGGTCAGTGCGGAATGACATGCTCAAAATGGCGCCGGTTTTAAACACTTCGGGGTTTTTACAAGGCAAGATCATGGCGCCATAACCACCCATCGAATATCCCATCACGGCACGGTGCCGTGCATCCTTTATAGTATGGAACAGTGAATCGATTGCCGGAACCAATTCGTTCACAAACATATTCATGTAAGGAAATTTGCCATTGTATTTATTCACATAATAGGTGTTGAACCCTTCAGGCATTACGTAAATCATGGGAACCGTTTCGGCAGCAAGCTGATCGATGTAATATGCAATGTTCCCCCCTTTATACCAGCCTGTTTCCGATTCGCCATATCCATGAAGCAGGTAGACCACAGGAAATAAAGCAGAGGATAGTTCATATTCTTTCGGGAACAATACCGCATAATGAACAGGACGGTTTAGGATTTTACTTTGAATGGCCTGGTGTTCAAGCAACCTAACAAAGGGAGTTGGCTCCGGTTCAGGATCAGGTGATGTTTTTCGGCAACCTGCCAATCCCGGCAACAGGGAGAGCATGCCCAATAAACCAATAATGCCGATACGGAGATTCCTGTTCATTATTCCTACTACTTTATTTTTCCGGGGTACGGATTTATTGGTTCGATTGGCTGGTTGGCGTAAACGACATACGATTTCAGGTATATCCTGAACGCAGGATCCGGATTCACCCATTTGACCTCGACCTGATGGTCCCCGTTTTCCAGCAAATATTTGTGATAGATGTCATATTTGCGGATGATATAATCGAACGGCATCCGGACCTGTTCTGTTTTTTTCCCATCCATATAGACATCCAAAAGTGCTGTATAGTTGCTTTTGGATTCGCCGCACTGGCTTTTTACATTCCCCAGAACGACGATGCCGTTGCCGGTAAACGGAATTTTTATAGGGTCTTCAAGATAGTCTTTCCTGATTAGCAGTTCTTTAACGGGGAACATCCCCTCAAAAGACTGTTCAAGCTTCAATGTTTCCGGTTGCTGGACTTTTATCCTGATGCTGTCATTCGTTATGGCTCCCTGGTTTTGGCTGATCAGGGTTACCGCATGTTTATAACTCAGCGCGTAAACCTGGTTTAAGGTAAGATCAGAATAGGGAAATTTCAGATCCTGGACTTTTTCAACCGCCGGTTTCCAAAAGTCAGGGATATTCTTATATCCAAGCATAACCCCCAGAATTCCGGCTGCAGTTGCCGGGTTGCAATCTGAATCCTGTCCGCAGCGGGTAGAAATGTCCATGGTTTTAAAGAAATCCTTTTCACCATAAAGCAACCCGATCACAACATAGGCTGCATTTACGCTCGCATCAATGTTAAATGCATTGAAAACCCCTTCGGGACATCCCTTCTCGGAAGTATGCTTCTTTTCAAATTCAAACCAGGTTTTTTTCCAGTCATCCGGGTATTGTTTGTGCCAGGCAATCACATCGCTGATAGCCTTGTAAAATTTACTTTGTTCCGGAATTGGTTTTAATCCCTGGGATATTATAAAATCCAGGTCATCGGAAATAAAGGCAGTCGAATACATGCCAGCCATGAACACACCGCCATAAACCCCGTCGCCATAGTTCATGATATGCCCGATACGATCGCATATGCCGGTGGCCGTGTTGATCATGCCCGGCGCCATCATTCCTGCAAAGTCAGATTCAATCTGGAAATCGATATCATCGGCATGGGGGTTGTTCAGCCAGTGTCCGGATGCAGGGGGCTTGATGCCATTCAGGATGTTATACCGCGCAGCCTGGTTTGCGTGCCAGAGTTTATAGTCGTCCCTTGCGAAAGACAGGGCAAACGAATCGGCAGGAGCATCAAGTCCAACTCTTTCCAAAACCTCAACAAAGGTAAAATCCAGGTAAACATCATCATACAATCCCGGATCCGATTCAAAAATATCTCTGATATAATCATCGTACCAGGTTATATTCTGGTAATCCTGGATCATAGTTCCCTTGAATTTGAATTCGGTTGGCCCCCCGAAAGTGCAGCCGATCGTTTGGCCGGCCCATCCTCCTTTAATTTTATCCTGCAGCTGATCAACCGTCAATGTGACTTCTGCAGGAAGTACGAAAGGCTGTTTTGATTCCCTGACGCAGGAAACCAGCAGAAACGTGGTGCAGAAAAAGAAAAAAACACGGGTCACTCTTTTCATAAACAGCGCTATTTGGGCAAGTTACTAACAGGTTCTTTCCCGGAATATACAATGAGGTCATTTATCCTGATCTCATAATCAGGTTGTCGGTTGAGCCATTTAAGTTTCACTTCATGTTTGCCTTCCGGCAGCTGGTATTTCCAGGCCGGTTCAAGCCGGCGTGAAGTATTCTTCATCGGAAGCAATACCTTTTCATCAAGTTTTCCATCAATATAAACTTCAACCTCTGCCACATATGGATCGGAAAGTTCAGCAAGTCCAAAAACTTCAGAACCTAATCTTTTTGAAACCCTGTCAATATAATTTGTGTCGATTTTCGACCGTTTCACCATGTTTCCATATAGGATATAGCCGTTCCCGGTGAAGTCGAATGAAAATTCTCCGGTAAACGAACGGTCAATTTTATCACGGGAAACAGGAAATGTTTGTTCAAAATTCTGCTCGAATGCCACTGGCACTGGGGCAGATACCGGAATCAGCAATGAATCGGATCTGAGGGATCCTCCGTTTAGCTGAATGACCCCAAGTGCATGTTTGAAACTCAGCTCATAGGCCCTGTCCAGGGACATCGGGGTTCCTTCAAAATTCAACATCTCAATCTCCTGCAACGGTTTGAGCCAGAAAGCCGGGATTTTGGAATATCCGAGCATCACGCCCAAAACGCCCCCGACGGTTGCCGGGTTGCAATCCGCATCCTGGCCGCAACGGGCGGCTATGTCAATTGATTTCGTGAAATCACCCTTCCCGTAAAGCAACGCGAGTGCGACATATGCAGAATTAATTTTCGCGTCAATATTGAACGAAAGAAAAACGCCTTTAGGACAACCAACATCCTTGTTCCATTTCTTCTGAAGTTCAAACCAGGTTGCCTTCCAGTCATTGGGATATTGTTTGTGCCATTTGACCACATCGGCAATGCAGTCATGAAATTTCGTTCCTTCCGGGATCGTTTTGACCGATTGCTCCACCACGTAACCAGGATCATCTGAAACAAAGGCCAGTGAATACAAGGCTGAAACAAAAACACCACCATACCAGCCATCACCGCTGTTCATGATATGCCCGACCCTGCCGGCAATTTCGGTTGCGGCATTTACCATTCCCGGCGCCATCAGCCCGATGAAATCTGCCTCGATCTGGAAATCAAGGTCATCGGCATGCGGGTTATTCTTCCAGTTACCGGAATTTGGCGGCATGATGCCGTTCAGAATGTTGTACCTTGAAGCCTGGTTCGCATGCGCCAGGTGATATTCGGTGTTTGCCCAGCTGTATGCAATGCTATCCGCGGATACCTCCAACCCGTATTTTTCAAAAACATTTACAAAGTTCAGGTCGGTGTAGATGTCATCAAACAACCCGGGTTTTTTGATCCACCAGTATTTCACATATCCTTCCCGCCACGGGATGTTCTGGTATTCGTCAATGAGCGATCCCTGGTATTTGAATTCGACAGGGGCTCCGTAAACCACCCCGATCGTCTGTCCAGCCCATCCTCCTTTTATTTTATCCTGAAGGTGTTCCTTTGAGAAAGAAATCTCCTGAGCCGCCGGTGTTTTGTTTTTCCCCTGCTGGTTACATGAAACAAGAGAAATGAGCAGAATCATACCTGAAAGTACAAATCCGAAAAACTGACTGATGTTACCTTTTCCTTTTATCATCTGGTTCATGGATAAACGCTTAATTCTGTTACGGAGGTGAACCCTGAAACATTTTTGGTGTATTTATTCCAGTGATCCTGGATCTTCGCATCGCCGATCACCCGAATGGCTTTTGTTTCAATCGTAGGGAATGAGATGACGTATTCGACAAAATGGGGCTGGTAAAATACCACATCCGTAGCAGGCAGCGGGGGATCGATGACAACAATCCCAACTGGTTTCCATTGTCCTGTTGAATCCACATACTGAACATTGAGCGAGGTAAACCATCCGCCGAATTCCTCCAGACATCCGGTATGCAATGCCAGCATGCTGATTTTCTGCGGCTTGTCCCATCCATAACCATAATAGTCAACTTTCGGGATCCGTGCCTTTGCAGCCAGGCTGTAAAAAACCGAACCCGGGCCATCCAGGACCCCGTCATTTAAAACGCTGTTATCCCTGGCGTACATTGATTTACCGAAGGTATACCAGCAGGAGTCAAGCACTTTTTCATTGAGCTGACGCACATTTGCAAGGATGGTGTCGGCAGAATTTGCAACATTGGTGTTGCGCACCAGCAGGTGAAAACTGCGTGTTATATTCTGCGCCCCGTTATCAAGCTGCAGCGTTATGTCACAGTAACCGGGTGTTTGAGGAATTCCTGACAGCTTTCCTTTGTTGAAAACCAATCCGGCAGGCAGCGACCCGGAAACCAGGCTCCAGTTGTAAATTTTATTAGCCTGAGTATAAAACTCATAATCAACTGGTTTATTTACCTCCATCCGGGGCAGTGGACCGAGGCAAAATTCCAGGGGCGGATTAAAAACCGCATCTGCATTGATTGTCAATACCTGGTTGCCCGGTTTTCCCGATAGCGAACCTCCCTTAAGTACAGCGAGGTCAAGGGTTACCTTTAAAGTTTTATCGATGATGTCGGATATTTTTGCATCCGGCAAATCGTAACGGGTTATATTTATATAGGTATCGTTGAACGGAGCGCTCCAGCCTTCAACAGGAAGATAGAGGTTTTTGGGCAATCCTTTCATCCCATGAATGATACCCATCAAACCGGCTACCGTTGCTGCCTGGTTGTCGGCATCAAACCCCATGGCGCAGGCAAGATCGAGTGTTCGCTGAAAATCGC
>CAISJJ010000255.1 GCA_903885595.1 uncultured Bacteroidales bacterium | reverse complement strand
GAGATCAAGATCATGACCACGCAGATTAAAAAGGGTCCGGCGGCGGAAGGTTCATCCACTATTCATTAATCGTTAAAAACCTGAATTATGTTCGAAACATTTTCATATATCACCTTGCAGGAATACTGGTGGATCATCGTTTCATTACTGGGAGCCATCCTGGTTTTCCTGATGTTTGTCCAGGGAGGGCAAACACTTATTTACACCCTTGGAAAAACCGAAGACGAACGAACCGTTCTGGTCAATCTCCTTGGCCGGAAATGGGAATTCACCTTTACAACCCTGGTCACTTTTGGCGGCGCATTTTTCGCATCCTTCCCCCTCTTCTATTCTACGAGTTTTGGCGGTGCATACTGGGTGTGGATGCTCATCCTCATCGCATTTGTGGTTCAGGCCGTTTCGTATGAATACCGGTCGAAACCCAACAATTTCTTCGGGCACCGCACGTATGAAGTTTTGCTTTTCATAAACGGACTACTGGGAACTGTGCTGATCGGCACAGCTGTTGCCACCTTCTTTACCGGCTCTGATTTTGTAGTGAATAAAATGAATCTGACCAACCTTACAGGGGATAAAATGCCCATCATATCTGAGTGGACGGGCCTTGCATACGGTTTGGAAGCTGCCCTCAATCTTCAAAACCTTACCCTTGGGTTGACTGTCTTTTTCTTAGCACGTGTGCTGGCCCTGCTCTATTTTATGAACCGTGTAAACAATGCGGCCATCATGGAACGGGTGAAAAAGCAACTGCTCTATAATGCAATTCCATTTGTGGTTTTCTTCCTTTCTTTTACGATCTGGCTGCTGTTTTCGTCTGGTTTTGCAGTAAATCCGGAGACCAAAATTGTATCCATGGAACCGTATAAATATCTGCACAACCTGATTCAGATGCCGGTGGTCGCCGTCTTGTTTCTGCTGGGGGTCGTGATGGTGCTAATGGGCATTATCCGTCCACTCACCTGCTTTGTAAAATGCAGCACAAAAGGGATTTGGGCAGCAGGCATCGGAACCATTCTCACGGTATTTTCATTGTTCCTGCTTGCAGGGTTCAATAATACCGCCTATTATCCTTCCTCTTACGATTTACAAAGTTCATTGACCATCGAAAACAGTTCTTCAAGCCATTATACCCTGGTAGCCATGAGCTATGTTTCGCTCCTGGTTCCATTTGTACTGGCATATATCTTTTATGCCTGGCGCTCGATTGACAGCAAAAAGATCGACATTGAGGAGATGAAAAGCGAATCGCATATTTATTAAAAAATTGAAATTATGATAACGCAAATTATATGGTTTTTTAGCTGGCCAGTCCTGATTTTGGTTGCCTGGTTCGTAATCGGCACAGTTGTTAAAAAGTTTGAGAAACTTCACGGGAATTGATGCAGACAATGGATTTAAACATGGACCACAAATTGAGTGGTACCTGGCAAAAAGCTGCTGTACTGGGTTCCCTTTGGGCATCCTCGGAGATTGTTCTTGGGAGCTTTCTTCATAACCTGCGTATTCCATTCAGCAGTATTTTTCTCACAGCAATCGGGATCATTTTACTGGTATCTGTAAGCTATCAATGGAAAGACAGGGGTTTAATCTGGCG
>CAISJJ010000254.1 GCA_903885595.1 uncultured Bacteroidales bacterium | reverse complement strand
TCTCACTCCAACAGTTTCCCAAGTTTTACTTTTTATTGAGTGAATCATGCCCTCAAGAAGCTGTAAACCATCTAGTGAAAGTTCAGCACCAAAAACATTTTCAGATTTAAACTGACCCGTCAATTTGTATTGATGAAGGGAATCAGCTATATCGCAATAAAGATTTGAAAGTGCCTCAATAAAACCAGTAGGATGACCTGCCTTGAACCTATTATAGCGCTTCAGGTTCGCTATCTCAACTAAGGAGGCACAATCGACAGTCTCCCTGCGTCCATCTGAATAGGAAATTGTTAACTCCTCAGGATATGCCTGGTACCATTCGGCTGAACCTTTTGATCCATATATTCTCAATCTCAAACCGTTTCTATGGCCGAGTGCAGATTTGCTGAACCACATATTTCCCATAATGCCGTTTGAATAACGACATAGACAGCTGACATTGTCAACAACCTCAGGAAACCATCCGTAACTATCCTGGTCGGATATTACTTTGAAAGGTTTTTGCTCAATTAAATAATAAACCAACTGATGTAGATGAACGGCTAAATCCAGATGAATTGTGGGAATTGTCGCATCTATTAGCCTCCATGATTGAGGTGTTGGTTTATTCCCCAGCGTGTTTAACCTGATATATCCTTCCTGGGGCATCTCGGCTTGAAAATGTAATATCTGTCCAAGTTCACCCTTTCGAATTTTATTACGAAGTTCGCGTATCATTGGGTATCCTGAGTAGTTGTAAATCACGGCAAGAAAACTTTTCCTGTTAGTTTGTATCTCAAGTATCTTTTCAGCCTCAATACTATTTGTTGCCAAGGATTTCTCGCAAATCACTGCATAGCCCTCATTTAAGCAAGCTATAACGATTTCAAAGTGCATTGGGGTGGGCATAAGAATTACAATCGCATCAAGCTTTCCCTTCTCTCTCATCAGTAGGTCTTGCCAATTGTAATACAGCCGATCTGGAGAAATACCATACAATTCAGCAGTGTCCTTGTTATGGGTTTTATCACTACTAAAACAACCAGCTTCCAGTTTCCACTTATTATCCATTTTACAGGCGACAAAATGAGCGTAACCCACTGCTGAATTTAAAGAACCACCGATAAACCCAATCGACAATTGTTTTATTTTAGCCCTATAACTCATATCATATACTTTTCAATATTTTTAATAATTGCAGGCTTTCGTTTAGAAATATGTTTGCAGTTTCAAAATAAGCTATTGTACGTAAAAACTATAGAATATCATACAGCTTTCTTCTTAAAGTTTGTTCGTATACATATGCTAATTCTGATGCGGAATTTGCTTTCACAAATAGAAGAGCGATCCTTCCAAAAGGACTGGCCTTAACCCTATCCCCTGCAAGACTAATGTTGACGAGCTTTACTATTTGTACTGGCAAATTAAATTTAAGAGAGGTGAACAACCTTTCTAAAGGTTGTGAAATTGTATGTCTCATTATGTGAGATTGAGTTGTTGATGCTATATTCAAATTAATATGTTGGTTCAGAAATGGTTTCGCATAGTATTCAGCATATGGCACCCCTGTTGAAAGTTCTATCAGTATGCTATACAGGTCACCTGGGCATCTTCGGGTGACTTCAATTATCCAGAATGATTCAGCATTTTTTATAAATTGTGTATGGATCAAACCATCAATCAGGTCCATTTCTTTTATCATTAAGGATATTGCCTTCCTGATCCTTGTGAGAAAACCAGGAGAAAAATCAAATACGACCATGCTTGTATCAACAACAAACGGATTTACAGTACTGTGTTCCTCAACAATGAAGTCAAGAATAATTTTTCCATCCGATATAAAAGCAGAATGACTAAAAAGCTGACCTTCAACATATTCTTCAATTATATGAGTTTTAGAACGCGAAAAATTCTTTGCATGTTGAATAGCAGCCTTCAAATTTCTTTTTTCGTATTCATGAAGAATTGTAGTTCCTCGTCCACTATATGCATCAACCGGTTTTACTATTAATGGCCATAAATAGTTTACTCCTGCATTTGAAAAAACTTTTGGAACCGGAAGACCTAATTTAAAACTGAAGTCCCTAAACTTTTCTTTGTTATTAATTGTTTCAGTGACTTCATGGTTATCTAATCCCTTAAATTTACCGTTTGAATTAAGGTCAGAGCAAATCTGATACGAGAGGTCATTACAACCCGGTACAATGAAATCAATTTTTAATGAATCAATTAAAGCTCGGGTTTGATCAATTTTTGAATAATCCAGATTTACATAATTCTTGGCATATTTGGCCAGAAAATCACTTGGATTTCCTCCTATAACGAAAACTTCATTATTTTCCTTAATAAGAAAATTATAAATAGGTAGCGAAGAAACGTTCGTATCTAAAAGTAAAATTCTATGCATAATTTATTTTTTCATTTCCTCTATTGTGTAACGCAACAAATCAGTTGGAACGTCATCACTTACAAAAGGTGATCCAATTTTCTTCAATAAAACAAAGTTAATTTTCTTGCCAGCTTTCTTTTTGTCCTTTTGCAAAGCCGAAAGAATCTCATCAGTTGAATAATCTTCGGGAATCTTAGTAGCTAACCCGAGTGACGAAATGATGTTTTCAATACGATTTCTATCTTTTTGTGACAAGCTAAATAATTTTTCTGAAATACGGGTTATTGCAATCATACCGATGGCAATAGCGTTACCATGTGAAATAGTATACCCAGAAGTAGATTCAAGAGCATGCCCCAATGTATGGCCAAGGTTCAGAATGCGCCTCCTGCTCGTTTCTTTTTCATCTATTTCAACAATATCTTTTTTTATTCTACATGAGGTTAGAATAATTTCTTCTAAATATTCCCTATTCTGAAAACGTAGCTTATCAACCCCGTCCTCGAGTTTTTGAAAAAATGCTTCACTTTTGATTATTCCATATTTAATAACCTCTGCAAGGCCATTTTGATACTCACAAGACGGTAATGTTTCAAGGCATTTCATATCGATAAAAACTGACGAAGGCTGCCAAAAGGATCCAAGGAGATTTTTGCCTTGTGGAAGGTCAATGGCCGTTTTGCCACCAACGCTGCTATCTACCTGCGCAAGAAGTGAAGTGGGAACTTGAATATAGGGAATCCCACGCATATAAACCGAAGCAATAAATCCCGTCAAATCACCAACAACACCTCCACCTAATGCAATCAAGCAGGAATGTCTATCAATACCAAAATCGCATAATTTGTCAGAAATTTCAATTACAGATTGTAATTTTTTTGAGGTCTCCCCTGCCGGGAAAATAATCACATTTGAATTGATTGATAAGCATTGTAAACCTTCTAATAACTGCTTCCCATAAAGCGGCCATACATTATCATCCGAAATAATTACATAAGATGAGGCAATCTCACTATTTGCAATCATTTTTGCAATTAGCTCTAAAATATCATAACCAATGAAGATTTCATAGGATTTTGATTGTTTATCATGAAACCTTACAGAAAGTGCGCTTTGTGAAATTGATTGGTTTTTTTTGCCTGTCAAACTCATTGATAATAATTCTGCTGAATTAAATACTGCCTGTAATACTTATTAAAAGATTGCAAATTGTTTTTACATCAGCTGATTTCAAATCGGGAAATATTGGCAAACAAAGTACTTGTCCTGTTATCTTTTCAGCAATAGGCATTTTTCCGGGTTGCGCAGATTCTAATCCTCTATATGTTGGAAATTGACTTATCAGAGGGTAAAAATATCGTCTGGGAAAAATATTATTTTGCTTTAAAACATTATAAACATCGTCCCTTGTTTTACCAAATATATCTTTGTCAATCAGTACAGGAAAATAAGAATAGCAATGTTTGACATCTGCCATATCTCCCAGAAAAGTCAATCCTGTAATGTCTTTCAAACAATCACGATAATTTGATGCAATCTCTTTCCGCTTTTGTATGGCTTTATCAATATATTTAAGCTGAAGCAAACCCATTGATGCCTGAACTTCGTTCATTTTTGCATTAATACCAGGTGTAACAACCGTGGTTTCGTTCACAAAGCCAAAGTTTTTCAAATTATCAATTCGCTTTTTAGTTGCTGGATCATGACAAACAATTGCACCCCCTTCGAAGGTATTAAATGCTTTAGTTGCATGAAAGCTCATAACCGAAAGATCGCCAAAGTTTAAAACTGGTTCACCTTTAACTGTTACACCAAATGTATGACAGGCATCATAAATTACTTTTAATCCATATGCATCGGCTATCTCATTTATGCGTTGCACATTGCAAGGATTTCCATAAACATGCACTGGCATTATTGCAGTAGTTTGAGGTGTAATTAATGATTCAACCTTAGTAGGATCTATGTTAAAATAATCAGGTTCAATATCTACAAAAACCGGTTTAATTCCATTCCACCAAAGCGCATGCGTGGTTGCAACAAAACTAAACGGGGTGGTTATAACCTCGCCGGTAATTTTCAGCGTTTGTAAGGCTGTAACCAAAGCCAGGGTCCCATTTGAAAAAAGTGAAATATATTTAACCCCCAAATAATCACACAGCGCCTGTTCCAGGTTTTCATGAAAAGGCCCAGCATTGCTAAGTTGATGCGTTCTCCAAATTTCTTCCAGGTAAGGAATAAATTCATCGAGGGGAGGAAGAAATGGTTGGGTGACGTATATTGATTTCATATTAAACTGGGTATTTTATCTTTTCCTTAATATTGCCGTTAAACTTAAACCAAAAGGAAATGTAATAATCTTTTCAAGGTGTTTTTCAAAAGGAATTACATATTTATCATATATCCCGCCTTGGTTTTTAGCCAGATTAAACCCTTGGTTAGTTTTCATTACTATTTTTTTCCATTTGAAGAAATATAAAGAACCTAAAACACCGATAGGGTCTTGATACCAAAGTTTCACAATTTCATAT
>CAISJJ010000253.1 GCA_903885595.1 uncultured Bacteroidales bacterium | reverse complement strand
AGCGAGGTAGCGAAATTTTTTTCGCTATTTCACTACCTCGCTACCTCGCTACCTCGCAATTTATTACTTTTGCTCCGATACTTCTCCAGAGGGGGTGCCTTAATACAAGGGCTGAGATTATACCCCAATAACCTGATCCGGATAATGCCGGCGTAGGAAAATAACATTGATCATGAAAACAATTGCTTTTATTATGCTTTGGGGGTTGAACCTGTCAGCCACTTTGGTATCTGCCCAAATCACAGTATCCGGAATCATTGTTGATAAACTGGAAAAAAAGCCGTTGCCTGGCGCCCATATTTCGATTGAAACAAAATCTGTCTCAGCAATCTCAGATGGAGCCGGGCATTTTTCCATTTCCAACCTTAAGCATGGAAAGTTGACATTCATCGTTTCTTTTGTCGGTTTTAAAACAGAAAAACGACAGCTCTATCTGCGTAACGATACAATCGTCAGCTTTGAGCTGGATGGGACCATCCTGATGGGGGATGAGGTAAATATTGTGGCAACAAGGGCACAGGATAAATACCCCACTGCCTATTCTTCCATCACTAACAAAGAGATCAAAGCAGTGAATTTTGGGAAGGATATTCCATACCTGCTGCAAACAACACCATCGACCGTGGTAACTTCCGATGCCGGAAACGGCGTAGGCTATTCGGGCATCAGCATCCGTGGAACAGACCTCACACGCATCAACGTTACCATCAACGGGATTCCGGTCAATGATGCCGAATCACAGGGAGTATGGTTTGTCGACCTGCCCGACCTTGCATCCTCTGCCGAAAATATACAAATACAACGGGGTGTTGGCACCTCGACAAACGGAGCCGGCGCGTTTGGGGCATCCATTCATTTTCTCACCTCCGATCTGCACCAGGATCCCTATGGCGAACTCGATATTTCCGGTGGATCATACAATACCTTCAAATCGACCCTGCGTTTCGGGACGGGTCTCCTGGCCAATAAAATAAGTGTTGATGGCCGGTTATCCTACATTCATTCCAACGGCTACATCGACCGTGCCTTTTCAAATCTCAAATCCTACTATATTTCGGGCGGCTATTACGGAAAAAAAACAACCATCCGGCTCATCACCTTTTCGGGCTTTGAACGAACCTACCAGGCGTGGGAAGGAGTTCCAAAAGATTCTCTTGCGACCAACCGCACCTATAATCCGGCAGGAGAATACACTGATAAAAATGGCAATATTGACTATTATATGGATCAAACAGACAATTACCAACAAGATAATTACCAGGTATTGTTCTCGCAGATGCTTGTAAAAAACTGGAATTTCAACGCTGCAATCCATTACACAAAGGGTCGCGGGTATTATGAGAATTATAAGCAGGATGCCTCTTTCTCAGATTACGGACTCAACGATGTTGTTATCGGCGACAGTACCATGAACACAACCGACCTGGTAAACCGCAAAATGATGGACAATCACTTCTACGGGTTGACTTTTTCAAGTAACTATTCTATCCCTGAAAAACTGAAAATCACCCTGGGTGGTGCATTAAACCAATATTACGGGCAACATTACGGCAAGATCATATGGGCTGAATATGCCTCAAACGGCGACAATGCCCGAAACTGGTACTTCAATACCGGGTTAAAAAATGATTTCAACATTTATGGGAAAGCCAGCTACCAGCTGCTGAAAAAACTGAATCTGTTTGCTGATCTTCAGTACCGAAGGGTAAGTTACACGATGGAAGGAACACTTGACAACCTGCGAACCCTCGACCAGCAGCATCTCTTTAACTTTTTCAACCCAAAAGGCGGTCTCTTTTTCGAACTCAACAAACAAAACGATCTCTATTTCTCTGTCGGGGTGGCAAACCGTGAACCAAGCCGGAACAATTATAAGGATGCCGATCCCGGGAAGGAGCCCACCAACGAAACCCTCTATGATTATGAACTGGGTTACACGCTCCGTCTCCCCAATTTTACAATCGCAACCAATCTGTATTACATGGATTACCGGAACCAGCTTGTGCTCACAGGCGAAATCAATAATGTTGGCGAAGCGGTGATGGTCAATGCACCAAACAGTTACAGGGAGGGTATCGAAGTTTCGGCAGCGCTTGAATTGTTCAGAAAAAAGCTTGCATGGAATGTCACAGCCACCGTCAGCAGCAACAAGATAAAGGATTTCGTGCAGCGTATCGACCTGTACGACGCTGACTGGAATTACCTGGGCCAGCAAAGCAATGACCTGGGGAAGACCAATCTTTCGTTTTCGCCGGGTTTCACCGCGGGAAGCGCCATTACATACAGGCCCCTGCCGCAACTCTCAATGAGCCTGAATTCGAAATACACCGGCAAGCAGTATATCGACAATACATCCACTGAAGCACGTTCATTGAAAGGCTATTTCGTGAATGGGATCAGCGGCATGTTTACGCTGAAAACCGGGTTCTTCGAACAGATCAGTTTCAACTTTGCCGTTAACA
The DNA here is from genome assembly GCA_903885595.1 of uncultured Bacteroidales bacterium. Lineage (GTDB taxonomy): Bacteria > Bacteroidota > Bacteroidia > Bacteroidales > FEN-979 > CAIVAT01. The sequence goes on along the minus strand of CAISJJ010000253.1, from coordinate 30,492 downwards.
ACCTCTTCAGCGTCAGGTATGAGACCAATGCATGGGTCTACCCCTATTTCAGGGGAGGTGAGTACAATGAGCTGAATGGTTACTTTCCGCAGGCGATGATCAACTTCTTCCTCGGGATTTCGGTGATGATTTAATTTATATGTGACCTTCACAACCAAATGATTTTTTTACTAGGTTTGCCAGCTCAAAAAAGTTGCAACTGTGACTAACGTTAAGTTGTTTTCCTCCGATACGCGTCCATGCCTGACATATTTCTGACCTTTGATGTTGAAGAGTTTGACCTTCCTTTGGAATACGGCAACAAAATTTCCTTACCTGAACAAATAGAAGTTTCGAGGCAGGGTTTGCTTTTAATCAGCAATGTGCTTGACAAGCTTGAAATAAGGGCGACCTTGTTTACAACAGGAACTTTCGCCCTTCATAATAAAACACTCATACGCAATTTATCGGTAAAACATGAGATTGCCTCCCACGCAATGTTTCATGGTAGTTTTAATGAAAAAAACGACCTTTCAGCGTCTAAGAAAATTTTAGAAGAAATTACAGGGCAGGAGATTATTGGATTCAGGCGACCATTTTTGAAACCAGTGAATGACATCGTATTATTTGAGGCAGGCTACCGTTATAATTCGTCATTAAATCCCACCTATATACCCGGAAGATACGATAACCGTGATAAACCATTGAAACCGTTTTATAACGACCATATTCTGAACATTCCTGTTGCGGTAAGCCCCTTTCTGCGGATCCCTTTGTTCTGGCTCTCTTTTAAAAATTTCCCTGTCCCGTATTACAGGTTTTTATCAAAGATGACATTACGTAAAAATGGATTTCTGAATCTTTATTTCCATCCGTGGGAATTTACCGATCTGTCTGCAGTCACCATGCCCTGGTATATGAAAAGACATTCCGGAGTGTACTTGCTGAAAAGACTTGAAAAATACCTTTGCTGGTTAAAGGGGAAGGGGGATTTTATTACCATGAAAGAATATACCGAATCCATCGGCAATCGTGAGAGGGTACAAATTAAAGACAACTGATGTGACGTACGATTTTCAATTCCTGCTTAAAAAACAAACTGTTATTATTCTTTGGATACTGGCCGGTATTGGAGCTGTAATAATTCAATATATAATTGGCACAAAGCTGGAAATCAATAACTTTCTTATTTTCGAATCCAGTTTTCACCACCTGATAGACCATAAAAATCTCTATGTCGCTTATCCCCGCGAATATTTTGATTTGTACCTCTACGGGCCTGTCTTTGCCATTTTTATTGCACCATTTGCCTTATTGCCTCCCTTTATCAGTTACACACTCTGGACATTTCTTAATTCGCTGATTTTGCTGTATGCAATCTACCAGTTGCCCGTAAGTGAAAAAAACAGGGCGATTGTAAGCTGGATCGTCATCAACTGCCTGATTACAGCTATGTTTAACAGTCAGTTTCATGCCGTAACCGTGGCATTAATTGTTTTAAGTTATACGCAGATTCATCGCAAGCAGTACATCTGGGCTGCTTTCTTCCTGGTACTGGGGACTTTTATCAAGTTATACGGAATCATTGGACTGGTATTTTTCTTTTTTGTTGAAGATAAAGCCAGATATGTGCTTTATCTTGTGTTTTGGACAATAATCCTCTTCATTCTGCCAATGGCCGTGGTGGGAATCGATTACACCCTTCAGTGTTATATTGATTGGTCCCAGGTATTGGTGCATAAAAATTCATTGAATGTCATGCTTGAAAACAGCCGCACCGACGTTTGTGTTATGGGTATGTTTCGCAGGGTTTTACACGATTCAACATTATCCAACCTATATTTTATCATACCCGGATTGCTGATATTTGCATTACCCTTCCTGAAAATATCGCAATTTAAAAATCCTGTTTTTCAGCTCCGGGTGCTGGCATCAGCGCTGCTGTTTATCATTCTTGCAAGCACCGGCAGTGAATCCCCCACCATTATTGTTGGTTTCGTTGGCGTAGCCATTTGGTTTATCCTGTGTGAAAAAACAAAAACTGATATAGCTCTGTTGTGGTTCGCCCTTATCATTTCAAGTTTTTCACCTACCTATTTTTTTCCCGAATATATCAGGGATCTCTTTATAAATCAATATGCATTGATGGTGGTGCCGCTGCTGGCAGTATGGCTGAAGTTGAACTGGGAGATGGTAAGTGAAAAAAATGATCTACTATTTGTAGTACCCTCTCATGTTGTTGATTTTCATTCTGAAGAGATCAATAAACATGACCATTCCGTGGCGCAAAACACGAACCGTTGATTTTTCCTGGTTTCTCAGCCGAACAGGAATCCGCTTTATTTCAAACCTCCGCTTCAGTGAAATATAGATAATCTCGACATCAAATGCAAATTCATCAATACGGGCACGTTGAAAAATAAAATCGGCAATTTCAGCCTTGAAACCTTTGATGCCGCATTGGGTATCAAAGTAATTGGTAGTAACTATGGTGCCTACGAAACAGGTAAAAAACCAGCTGGTGATCTTGCGCAGTTTCGGAATTTTCAGAAAGTAGGCCGAATCCTGTAAGTTTCGGTCTCCCATGACAATATCGAATTCTTTAAAATCAAGAAATTTCAAAATAACACCTATCGTATCTAAATCATAGGGAATATCGGCATCGGTAAAAATCCGGAACCGGCCACTTGCCTTTTTCATTCCATTGCGCACTGCGGCTCCCTTGCCCATATTCCGTTTGTTCTGGCTGAAAACACAACCCATTTTGCTGCAAACAGCCTCAGTGGCGCCATGATCATCGCTTCCATCATCCACCACTATCACCTCCCATGTGTAATCCTGCTTCTTCAGATAAGATAGTAAAACCGGGAGGTTTTTTTCTAATATTCCGGCTGACTTAAACGATGGAACAACGACGCTGAGGTAAACTGGGTCTGATATATTCATTATGCTGGAGGTCAAGGGCTTAATAGTTCATGAGGTTAAGAGTCTGTTTTGTAAGTTCTTCATGGCAAACAAAAGACCTTATTTGATGAATGAGTCGATGCGTCAAAAATAATGATTTTATTTCCTGGTAAGGTACATTTCTTCTGAATAAATTGATTGATTGATTGATTGATTGATTGGAATAAATTTGACTGATTGCTTTTCGTTTTTCTTCATGTCTTCCCCAGGTATCTCACTGGAATATTTAACTTGGGACTTTGCCGAAAAAATGGTAAAATTGCACTGGAATCCAACAGATGATTTTTAAACTCCAGTATATGAAAAATTCAATCATTAAGTCGCTGATTATAAGCTTTCTGCTCTTGATCATCCCTGCCGTATTCAGTCAGCAGTCAACCGTTGATCTTACCACGAAACTTACCATCGATCCCAATGTCACGATCGGCAAACTGGATAATGGCCTTGTCTACTACATCCGTCAGAATAAAAAACCAGAGAAAAGGGTTGAACTGAGGTTGGTGGTGAATGCCGGTTCGATTCTCGAAAACGATGATCAGCAAGGCCTTGCGCATTTCATGGAACACATGAACTTCAATGGCACCAGGAGCTTTCCCAAGAATGAGCTGATCGATTTCCTGCAAAAGACAGGAGTCAGGTTTGGGGCGGATATCAACGCCTACACGGGTTTTGATGAAACGGTTTATATGCTTCAGCTGCCGACAGATGATACAGCCCTAGTGGAAAAAGGTTATAAAGTACTCGAAGAATGGGCTCATTATGCTTCGCTCGATGACAAAGAGATCGATAAAGAACGCGGCATCATCGTTGAAGAATGGCGACTGGGGCTTGGAGCACAGGACCGTATGATGAAGAAATACCTGCCTGTGGTACTTAAAGATTCCCGTTACGCTACAAGAGTTCCCATTGGCAAAGTTGAGGTTATCGAGGAATTCAAGCATGAAACCCTCAGGGACTTCTACAACGACTGGTACCGGCCCGATCTCCAGGCCATCATTGTTGTTGGTGATGTCGATCCGGCCGAAACCGAGGCAAAAATCAAAGCTCACTTTTCAGGGTTAAAAAATCCGGCAACCGAAAAAGAACGTGTAAACTACGACATCCCCGATAATACCGAACCGCTTATCGCCATTGCAACCGATAAGGAGGCTACAAACAATTTCGTCATGATGTTCTACAAACATCCGCTTACACCCGAAAAAAACCTGGGCGATTTCCGTGATAAGCTTCTGTCGGAGTTATTCACTGAAATGCTCAACAACCGGTTCAATGAAATCTCACAAAAACCCGAATCCCCTTATGTTTTCGCCGGATCGGGGTATGGGCGCTTTTTGGCAAGAAACAAAGATGCATATGTGATCAATGCCATGGCAAAGGAAAGCCAGATCGACAAAAGCCTGGAAGTACTGCTGGCAGAAAATGAACGGGTTAAAAGATTCGGATTTACCCAGACAGAACTCGACCGCCAGAAGGAAGAGATGACAAGCCAGTATGAAAAGGCTTCAAAGGAGTTTGACAAAACAGAATCACCATCATTTTGCAGCGAATATGTGAACAATTATCTTTCAGGCGATGCCATTCCCGGCGCCCAGAAAAAGTTCAAATACGTTAAACATTTGTTACCGGATATCAAAATTGAGGACATCAATGCCCTTGCAAAGAAATGGGTGACCGATAACAATATGGCGCTGATCATCATGGCGCCTGAAAAAGAAAATGTAAAGGTCCCTACCGCCAGTGAGGTTCTCAATATCATCCAACAATCGAAGACTGCGCCATTGGAGGCCTATGTTGATAATTTCAGTACGGCGCCTTTGGTCAGCGGGATTGTACAACCGGGAAAAATCATAAACCGTACAGAGAATAAAGAGCTTGGCTTTACCGAATTGAAACTTTCAAACGGGATCACTGTCGTGCTGAAACCAACCAGCTTTAAAAACGACGAAATTCTTGTTACCGCCTACAGCCTTGGTGGTCATTCACTGGTGCCCGACCAGGAATTCATGTCGGCCAATTATGCCTCCCAGGTAATTGATATGAGCGGGATTGGCGATTTTGACAATATTGAACTTGAGAAAAAGCTGAAAGGCAAGAATATTCAAATCAATCCCTATATTTCCGATGTGCAGGAGGGTTTCAGGGGAAGCAGCACACCAAAGGATTTTGAAACTATGATGCAGCTGATCTATCTCTATGTCAATCAACCCCGGAAGGACACGACAGCTTTCAAAGCCTTTATGTCGCAAATGGAAAACCAGCTGAAATTTATGAGCAGCAGTCCGATCATGTCATTTTACGATACCCTTTTTAAATCTGTATATCCCGGATACAAGCGGATGGTAGTTTTCCCATCACCAGCGCAGCTTAATGAAGTAAAACTGGATGAAATCTATAAAATCTACAAAGACCGGTTTGCTGATGCTGGTGATTTTAATTTTTTCCTGGTCGGCAATTTCAATATTGATTCGATCGCACCCATGATTGAGCAGTATTTCGGAAGCCTCCCTGCGCTTAGCCGCCATGAAACATGGAAGGATACCTCCCCAAAGTTTGCCGAAGGGGTTACGAACCGCACGATATATAAAGGCACCGATCCTCAGAGCATGGTCGGACTCGTTATGTCGGAAAAAATTGAATGGAATGAAAAAAATGTCCTCCTGATCAATATGATCAGGGAAATCATCGGAATCAAGCTGGTCGAAGTAATTCGTGAGAAGATGAGCGGCGTGTATTCACCCCAGGTGAGGATGAACCTGGAGCAGTATCCGCAACCCATCTTCCAGATGATGATCATGTTCGGATGTTCACCCAAAACTACCGGTAAACTGACCAAGGCAGTTTTTGGAGAGATTAAAAAGCTCAGGAAAAACGGGCCTACCGAAGTTGACCTTAAAAAGGCCCAGGAGGCGATGATCCGCGGCAGGGAGACCGATCTCGAAAAGAATAACTTCTGGCTCAGCAAACTTGAATCGCTCTATTATAATCACGACGCGCCAGGCGCAATTGCATCCTTTAACGAAAAGGTAAATTCAGTCACCATCGACGATTTGAAAGCAGCAGCCGTCACCTTCTTCAAGCCCGATCATTATGTACGGGTTGTTTTAATGCCCGAAAAAAAATAGATGGAGAAATCAGTAAACATTCGCAATAAACGGGCTTCGCATGAGTACTTTCTGGTGCAGGAGGTTACGGCAGGAATACTGCTGACCGGCACCGAGATTAAATCGATCCGCGATGGCACGGCCTCAATTGCCGATGCTTACTGTACCTTTACCGGAACCGAACTTTTTGTAAGGAATATGCACATTGCCGAATATTCCTTTGGAACCCATTATAATCATGAACCCAAACGCGACCGTAAGTTACTGCTCACCAAACGGGAATTGAAAAAACTTGCTATTAAAGTCAAGGAGCGGGGATTTACCATTATCCCGGTTTTGCTGTTCATCAACGAAAACGGGCTGGCCAAACTCACGATTGCCCTTGCACGCGGAAAACACTCATACGACAAGCGGGAAACACTGAAACAAAAAGACCATCAGCGCGAGATGGAAAGAGGGAATTGAATATCGAATATTGAATATCGAATATTGAATAACGAATTTTGAATTGTGATGTGATGCACCCATTGTGGTGAAAGAACTAACACTAAGAACAGTTTTTACTATTTTTAATCATAACCATCGAAAAATGAAAAAACGATCAATTTTGTTATTATGCACAATTTCCACGATTATTTTTCTTACATATACATCTTTTGCCCAGGACGCAAAGCCACCGGCTGCCAAAGAGGTGAAGGTGAAATGGTATTCTTTTGAAGAGGCCTATAAGCTGAATAAGAAGAAACAAAAAAAGATGATGATCGATGTATATACCGAATGGTGCGGCTGGTGCAAGAAAATGGATGCTGAAACCTTCGCCAACCCGGTTATAGCTGCCTACATGAACGATCATTATTATTGTGTAAAGCTTGATGCTGAGCGCAAAGATACGGTTGAAATTGACGGAGTGAAATTTGTCAATCCAAATCCATCGGTCAAAAGAAGTACCCATCAGCTGGCCAATGAAATGCTGCGCGGGCAAATGTCATATCCCTCTTATGCATTTTTAAACGAGAAAGGGCAGATCATTACTATTGTGCCGGGTTATCAGCAAGCCCCCCCCTTTGAGTGTATTCTGAACTATTTTGGAGAGGATGCCTATTTAGCAACCAAATGGGAGGATTATCAGACAACCTTCAAAGGACAGTTAAAATAAAAAAGGCTTCCGGATTACCGAAAGCCTTGAAATTTTGGGTGGAAGATGGGGCTTGAACCCACGACCTATAGATCCACAATCTATCGCTCTAACCAACTGAGCTACGACCACCATTTATGCGTTTGCAAAAGTACTAAAAAAATTATATTTGTCAAACCATTATTCACACTATCCACTTGTTTTTTAAAAAGAAGAGCTATATCGCCTCAGGGTCACCCGGTTTACTGGCCTGGAAAAAATTTAAAAAAGACAGACTTGGATTCGGATCACTGGTTTTTATCAGTCTGACTGTACTGGTCGCAATCCTTGGATATCTGATCACACCTGATTCCTCGCCATTTGCCAACGACCAGTATCTTGAGCTGGGCTTGAAAAAACCAGGATTTTCGGTCGTTATGATGCCGGTAAAAGGGAACCAGTCGCCGGAAAAGACCAGTTTGCTTGCAACCATGATCCGGGGCAGGCGCAGTCATTTCGAATATATTCCCATCCGGTCATTTTCAGTTAAAAACGGGCAGGTACATTTCATTGAATATGATGCCATTCCCGGGGATCCGGGCCTGGTTCAAACATTACCGGTTGATCAGACCGGAACCCCGGTCAGGAAAACATTCTGGCTTGGAACCGACCGCTTCGGTCGTGATTATCTCAGTCAGCTGATGATCGGCACCCGTGTCAGTCTTTCAGTCGGGTTGATTTCTGTGGCAATCTCACTCCTGATCGGTATTTTAATCGGGGCCATCGGTGGCTATTATCGCGGATGGGTCGACAATTTCATCATGTGGCTGATCAATGTGGTTTGGTCCATTCCAACTCTCTTACTCGTCATTGCCATCACCTTTGCCCTGGGGAAAGGTTTCTGGCAGGTTTTCATTGCGGTTGGGCTAACCATGTGGGTTGAAGTTGCCAGGGTGGTCCGCGGACAAATCCTGGGCATACGCGAAAAAGAATATGTTGAAGCCGCGCGGGCACTCGGTTTTTCAGATATGCGGATCATTTTTTATCACATCCTGCCAAACGTAATGGCAGCGGTAATTGTAATTTCAGCTGCAAATTTTGCCTCTGCCATCCTCATGGAGGCCGGGTTGAGTTTTCTTGGATTGGGGGTTCAGCCTCCTGTACCCTCCTGGGGATCCATGATCAAAGAAAATTACGGGTATATTGTGCTTGACTATGCCTACCTCGCCATCCTGCCCGGTATCGCAATTATGTTTATGGTGCTGGCCTTTATGCTTATGGGTAATGCATTGCGTGACGCACTGGATGTGCGGATGTCGGAAGTTTAATGTATTCACGACTCCGGATCAGCATAACCGCAATGAACATCGCCCTTTTTCCTGCAGCTGCCCTTGTTGAAAAACACCTTTACGGAAAAATAAAAATCCAGGCCGGAAAAATCACTGAAGTGAAAAAATCCGCCAATTTTATCGGTGCCAATGGTAAAACCATAGATGCGCACTGCCAATCCGACCCGTGGCTGTGACCAGTCATACAACGATATGGGCAGGCTTGCTTCGAATATCCTGGTTTCGTAACGGGGAGTAATTGAAAGTTCTGCAGGCCTTGCCAGAGATCCTCTGGCCAATGTAAATCCATAGATTATATTGGCATTCACATACCAGTTTTTCCTGAGATGATAATCAAACTGAACACTCAGGGCCGATGGCAGCCAAAGCGTAAATTTTTCACCAGAATAAGCAGAGGTATTGTTGCCGTAAAACTGGTAGCTGATGGTGTCGAGCATCTGGTTAATATTTCTGAATTCCAATGTATTCACATTGTCCCACCGGGAGCTGCGGTTATCAACATTCATCTTAGCTGCATTATTTGAAAACCTGATTCCCCCGATGTCGATCAATGCAACACCAATCCTGTATAGGTAATCTTCATATGGTTTTGCACATTGTAAACTGTAATTATCATCCTGGTGGAATCGTGAAAGCCGCTGATAGGTAAACCCGACATCAAACCCGATTCCTGCGCCCTTGAATATAGGCTGAAGATCGGGCTGATTGGTGTTATAATCAACTGGCAGGGCGAATCCCATGACCGCCTCAAGGTTGTTGATGTTGATTGTTGAATCATCCGGTATTACATAATCAAGCCTGGCGGCATTCAGATACATTCCTCCAAGACCCAGCAAACCCTTCACAGTAATGCCGGCCGACAACCGGTTAAAACCGTGGGCATAAAATGCATTGGCGTAACTGAGGCCTATCTCTCCCCAGGCCATCGCTGAAACCGTGAAGGGCTTGTTATGAATATAGTTAATATCCTGCTGCGGCGTAAAACCAAGACCCAGGTAGGCAAAATTCGCCACGTCATATGGAACATTTTCCAACGATAACACCGTACGTATCCCGGTGGTTAAGGCAAATGCATGCTCATCCCGTATGAGCATTGCGCCTGGCCCGGCATACCGTTCCTGTATGAAAGCTGATTTATCCAGTGCATTATCATAACGGTAAAATGTGCGTTCCTCCACACCAAATTCAATATGCGTCGGCCATTGATACCCTGATTTGAAAAAATTCACAAAACGATATTCTGATTTTGAGATGAAAAGTGCATTATTCTGTAAAAAAAGATCCAATCCTGCAACCTGAATATCAATGTGGGATTTGGAGTTGTGAAGCGCACTTGGATTGAGTTGCAGGCTGTTTACGCCGGCATAATTCCCCAGCGTTGTTCCAGGCATCTCCTGGGCCGCGGCAGCAACCTGTAAAAGCAGAAAGACAGTTAACAGGGTTTTAACCCGGAACGGCTTCACAACATCAAGCTGATTAAGAAAAAAGGGTCACCGCCGACTACGATCAACCCGCCTGTTGATAAAGATTTAACGAAAAGCGGCAGGGAATATTTCAATTTGCTAATTTTGCAGCCTAATTTAAAAACACAATTTATGGCAACCATCGCATTACAAGGAAATCCAATTCATACAATTGGTTCTCTACCCGGAGCCGGCACCATGGCCCCTGACTTTCTGCTTACCAAAACCGATCTGTCCGACGTTTCACTGAAAGCATTTGCAGGAAAAAAAATCGTTTTAAACATCTTCCCCAGCCTCGATACGGCTGTATGTGCTACTTCGGTCAGGAAATTTAACGCGGAAGCCCAGAAACACGAAAACACAGTAGTTCTCTGCATTTCGAAGGACCTCCCCTTTGCGCATGCCCGCTTTTGCTCCACAGAAGGTTTGACCAGCGTGATTTCACTTTCTGAATTACGCAATACCAGCTTTGGCAATGACTGGGGTGTCGTGATAACGGATGGTCCCCTTGCCGGGCTCTTATCACGTGCCGTGGCCGTGGTTGATGAAACCGGTAAGGTAATTTACTGTGAACAGGTCCCCGACATAGTCCAGGAGCCTGATTACGATTCAGCTTTGGCTTCACTTAAATTGTGATCGAAAAAAAGTGTAACTTTGCAAACCTTTTTTAAGGAAGATCCTTGATGCGGATGTGGCGTAATTGGTAGCCGCGCAAGACTTAGGATCTTGTGCCTTCGGGCGTGGGGGTTCGAGTCCCTTCATCCGCACCATATAATTTTTAACCAATACCATTGATTACATGAATGTTTTAAAAGAAAGTACCGGTGCACTGACCGCACTGCTGAAAATTGAGATCGTACCAGCTGATTATGCACAGGCTGTGGAAAAGCAAATCTCCGATTACAAACGAAAAGCGAAAATTCCTGGTTTCCGTCCGGGGCATGTTCCAACGGGCCTGATAAAAAAAATGTACGGCAAAGCCATCCTGGCTGATGAAGTAAACAAACTCATTTCCGATAGCCTTGTCAACTATATCAAAGAGGAAAAGCTTGATATCCTTGGGAACCCACTGCCCAATATGGAAAAAAATCCATCCATTGATTTTGAAAATCAGGATACGTTCGAGTTCTATTTCGATCTCGGGCTCACCCCCAAATTTACCATTCCACTTGACCAGGATCTCAATATTGCCAATTATACCATTTCTGTTGATGACGACATGGTAAACAAATATATTGACGACACCCGCAAGCGTTTCGGCAAACCAATTGCCATTGATGTTGACGCGGTTGCCGTTGAGGCTGAAACCGTGCCGGAGATTGAGGCAGCGCCTGTAGCTGAAACTGCGCCAGAAGCTGAAGCAGCGCCTGAGAGTGAGGAAACACCTGTGGAACCAAAAGAACCCGCAGTTGAACCTGCAGAGATGAACCTGCAATTTTTCAACCAGGTTTATCCGGGTCTCGATATCCAGACTGAAGAAGATTTCAGGGAACAGGTAAGAAAGGACGCTTCGATGAGTTTTTCAGCTGAAACTGACAAACTGCTATTCAATACCATTACCGAGGCGCTGGTAAAAAACACAGAGATGCCCCTGCCTGACGAATTCCTGAAACGCTGGTTGTTGGAAAACAACGAAGGGAAATACACGCCCGAGGAGATCGAAAAAAATTATGCCTCTTTTGCCAACTCCATGAAATGGCAGCTGATAGAGAATAAACTGATCAAGGAAAACGATATCACTGTTACCGATGAAGACATTCGTAACTACATCCGGTTTAACATGCTGCGCCAGGTGAACATGGGCGATATGGATCCCGAAATGCAAAAACGTTATGAATCGATCATCGATACCTTCATGCAGAACAAAGAACAGGTGCAGCGCATCAATGATCAGTTGTATAATGCGAAGCTGATGGATTATTTCAAGACCAACATCATCTTTCAACCCAAAGAGGTTACCTATGATGAATATATCAAATTAGCCTCAGCCATGCATCAGCATGATCACGAACATGATCACGATCACGATCACGAACACGATCACGAACATGAACATGATCACGACCACAAGCATTAATTCACTCAATCACTCAATCACTCAATCACTATAGTAAATCATGGACGAATTTTCAAAGTACGCCATCGGCCACAAAGGCATCAGCAGCCTGACCCTGGCAAAATACAAATCCATATCATCTAATTATATTTCACCAACAATCATTGAAGAGCGGCAGCTGAACATTGCAACCATGGATGTGTTTTCCCGTTTGATGATGGACCGCATCATTTTTCTGGGCGTCCCCATTGATGATTATGTAGCCAATATTATCCAGGCGCAGTTGCTTTTCCTTGAATCGGTTGATTCCCGGAAAGATATCCAGATTTACCTCAACACACCGGGTGGTTCTGTTTATGCCGGCCTGGGAATCTACGACACCATGCAGTATATAAACCCGCATGTGGCAACGATCTGCACAGGTATGGCTGCTTCGATGGGCGCCATCCTGCTCTGTGCCGGAGAAAAAGGAAAGCGGACTGCGCTGAAGCATTCGCGCATCCTGATTCATCAACCGATGGGCAGCGCCGAAGGACAAGCTTCGGATATCGATATTACAGCCCGTGAGATCCAGAAACTGAAAAAGGAGTTGTACGAGATCATTGCGCTTCACTCGGGACAGCCTTATAAACGAATCCTGAAGGATGCCGACCGCGACTACTGGATGACCAGTGAAGAGGCCCGCACCTATGGCATGATCGATGAAATCCTGATCCGCACAAAAAAAGAAAGTTAATAGAGGCAACATGGCAAAAACTGTTGAAAGGTGCTCTTTCTGTGGTCGTGCGAAACGAGAGACCAAAGTTCTGATTGCCGGCCTTGAAGGCCACATTTGCGAAAATTGCGTTCAGCAGGCACAGGTGATCCTTCAGGAGGAATTAGCAACCGCAAAACAAAAGGAGTTTCCCGATTTCAAGCTGCTGAAACCTGTTGAAATCAAGAAACATCTCGATCAGTTCGTTATTGGCCAGGAAGAGGCAAAACGTGTTATCTCGGTGGCCGTTTACAACCATTACAAGCGACTTGCCCATTCCAAGGATGTTCAGCCGGATGATGTAGAGATTGAAAAATCAAACATCGTTGTTGTTGGTGAAACAGGAACCGGGAAGACCTTACTGGCACGGACTATTGCAAAACTGCTCAATGTGCCGTTTTGTATCGCCGACGCAACTGCGCTGACCGAGGCTGGTTATGTTGGCGAGGATGTGGAAAGCATCCTGGCAAGGTTGCTGCAGGTAGCTGATTATGATGTTGCTGCTGCCGAACGGGGAATTGTTTTTATCGACGAAATTGATAAGATTGCCCGAAAGGGAGATAATCCCTCAATTACCCGCGATGTAAGTGGCGAGGGTGTTCAGCAGGCCCTGTTAAAAATGCTTGAAGGGGCTATTGTCAATGTACCGCCGCAGGGAGGCCGGAAACATCCCGAGCAAAAAATGATCCAGATCAATACGCAGAATATCCTCTTCATCACCGGCGGGGCCTTCGATGGTATTGAAAAAAAGATTTCGAACCGGCTTCAAACGAATAAAATCGGATATAAATCTGATAAGAAACGGGAGAATATCGACAAGGACAATATCCTTCAGTATATCACCCCTGTCGATCTGAAGGCTTTTGGACTGATCCCTGAACTCGTTGGCCGTCTTCCAATTGTCACATTCATGCATACCCTCGACCAGCAAACCCTCCGGCGGATCCTCACCGAACCAAAAAATTCGCTTATCAGGCAGTATACCAAATTATTTGAACTTGATAATATCAAGGTGACTTTTGATGACGAAGCCCTCGACTTTGTGGTTGAAAAATCCATCGAATTCAAACTCGGAGCAAGGGGATTGCGATCAATACTCGAAGGAATCATGAACGACGCTATGTTTGAATTACCGTCAAAAACCAACGTCAAATCATTGCGCATAACTTCTGCCTTTGTTGCAGAAAAGTTTCAGAAAACCAGCATGGCAAGGTTAAAGGTAGCCTGATACCAAACCGGACATGGTTTTCGTTATAATGAAGATCTTTTCGTACCGGGACACCAATGATTACAAGATTTCTGACCATCTTTCTCGTTGTTTTTTGTTATACGCTTGCTGTGTCGCAGGATACGACACAGACGACAACTCCTGTTAAGATCATTGATGGCGATACGGTTGCACTGATCGATATCAGGCCCGTGGTTATTTTCCCTCCTGTCAGAATTGAAACAAAAAGAGAATCGAAACGTTATGACCGGTTGGTTTATAACGTTAAAAAGGTATATCCCTATGCCAAATTAGCCGGGCAAAAATTAAGCGCGTACAAGCTGATTCTCGATACGATCCAAACAGAGAAGGCAAGGAAACTGTACATGAAAAAGGCAGAAAAGGAACTGCAGGCCCAGTTTGGAGATGAAATCAAGGATCTTACCTTTTCACAGGGTAAAATCCTGATCAAACTCATTTACCGTGAAACCGGAAACTCCACCTTCGATATTGTAAAGGATCTCAGGGGCGGATTTACAGCTTTCATATGGCAAACACTGGCCAGAATATTTGGATATGATCTTAAAACAGACTATGATCCTGGTGGCAGCGACCAGGCAATTGAACAAATCGTGTTGATGATCGAAGCAGGAGCAATATAGTTTTGAATTTAACTGAATAACCCTAACTTTACAGTCGAATCTCGCATTACCGGATGAAGCTATCAATCATAATCGTTAACTACAACGTAAAATATTTCCTGGAGCAATGTCTTCACTCTGTCCAGAATGCCTGCAATGGCCTTGAAACGGAGATATTTGTAGTAGATAACGACTCAGTTGATGGCTCGGTGAAGATGGTAAAGGAGAAATTTCCTGATGTCCATTTAATTGAAAACAAAGCGAATAAAGGGTTTTCATCCGCAAACAACCAGGCCATTCGTAAATCAGCCGGGGAGTATGTTCTCCTGTTAAATCCCGACACGATTGTAGAAGATGACACCCTGCGAAAAGTCGTGGATTTCATGGATGAGCATCCCGATGCAGGCGGCCTTGGGGTTAAAATGCTTGATGGCAAAGGAAAGTTCCTGCCCGAAAGCAAACGTGGTCTGCCCTATCCTTCTGTTGCCTTCTTCAAAGTATTCGGGTTCTCCTCCCTGTTCCCAAAATCACGCTTTTTCAGCACCTATCATCTCGGATATCTTGATAAAGACAAAATCCACGAAGTGGATGTACTTGCCGGGGCATTTATGCTGGTAAGGAAAAAAGTAATGGAAGAAATTGGCTACCTGGACGAAGACTTTTTCATGTATGGCGAAGACATCGACCTCAGCTACCGCATCACCCAGGCCGGATATAAGAACTACTATTTCCCAGGAACACGTATCATTCATTACAAAGGGGAAAGCACCAAGAAGGGCAGTTTGAATTATGTCTTCGTGTTTTACAATGCAATGATCGTTTTCGCAAATAAACATTTTTCAAAGGAGAATGCAAGAGCCTTCTCCATGATGATCAACCTGGCAATTTATTTCAGGGCCTTTATCTCGATCCTTACCCGGTTTTTTAACCGCATCATATTGCCCGTGGCCGACATATTCCTGATTTACACCGGCATCCTTCTTATCAAGGACTATTGGGAAAGGAATTTTATCTATCCCGACGGCGGACATTACCCCTTTACCTTTATCTATGTAGCAGTCCCGATCTACCTTTCAATCTGGATACTGTGCATCTATCTCAGTGGCGGGTATGACAAACCTATCCGTTTGCGAAAAGTAATCCAGGGAATGACGGTCGGCACGATCATCATTCTGGTCTTATATTCCCTGCAAAATAAAGAATATCATTTTTCGCGTGCCCTGATCATCCTCGGCGCAATTTGGGGAACCATGATCATGCTCGGCGTCCGCTATGTTTTGCACCTGCTGAATATCACCGGATATAAACTGAATTCTGAAAAAAACAAGCGGTTTGTCATCATCGGGGAGAAAGAAGAGTCGGAACGGGTGGCCGAACTTCTTCAGCAAACAGGCATGAATCCAGCCTTTACTGGCCTGGTTAGTTACCTCCATCACCGTAACAATGCCAATGGGTTTATCGGGCATATGGGACAAATTAAGGAAATTATCAGGATTCATAAGATTAACGAGGTTATTTTTTGTGCCAAAGATGTTCCCGCACAGGTGATTATTGATATGATGTCGGAGCTGAAAAATGAACAGGTTGACTATAAAATTGCTCCGCCTGAAAGTCTTTCAATTATCGGGAGCAACTCCATTAATACGTCAGGCGATCTTTATGTGATAGACATCAACGCGATTACCAAGAAATCGAACAGGCGGAACAAAAGAATGCTGGATGTCATTGTTTCTTTGACATTGCTTTGTTTTTACCTGATCTCAGTTTTCCTGGTGAAAAAGCCAATCGGGTTGATCCGCAATATTTTTGCAGTCCTTTTCGGATGGAAATCATGGGTTGGATTCAGCCCGCATATCAAAGACGAAGCACACAGGCTTCCCGAAATCAAACAAGGCGTTTTAAATCCGCTGGATGCCTTTAAAAACACAAATATACCCGAAGAAGCAATATCCCGCCTGGACCTTTTATACACCAGGGATTACAAATTAACCAATGATTTGAATATTATCATCAAGGGATTCAGAAATCTGGGCCGGATGTAGAACATATTTTTATTTTGAATGGTTCAAAATAAGAAAAAGCATTACCTTTGCATAAATCCAAAAAGTCATTTGTATATGGCAAATTATGAGGTAGTTGTACCAAAACTTGGCGAAAGTGTCATTGAGGCGACCATCACGAAATGGTTGAAAAATGAGGGCGACATGATCATGGAGGATGATCCTGTTGCCGAAATTGCGACAGATAAGGTGGATACTGAAATACCTTCACTTGTTTCAGGAAAGCTGATGAAAGTATTATTCAGGGAGGGCGATGTTGTTCCTGTTGGCGCCGTTTTAGCCATAATAGATACAGTGGGAAGTTCAGATGCGATTGCCGGAAACGAGCCAGAGCCCGGCGTTAAGCAACCTGAAACATGCCGGTCGGAAACCACCCTTGCAGCCTTGTCAGGAAATCCTGAAAGCACTATCCGCCCTGTGACTGATGAAACCCATGAGCCTGCATCAGCTTCGGGCACACGCTTTTACTCCCCTCTCGTTCGCAACATAGCATTACAGGAAAACATCTCATTTACCGAGCTTGATTCGATTCCCGGATCGGGGAAAGATGACCGTTTAACCAAGCACGATCTGTTCAGTTACCTGAAGGAACGCCAGCAGGGAGTTAAACCACCTGTAATTCAGGTGGCTGAAGTAAACCCGATTAAAGAACCGTCAGTGGCAGCAGCAATAGCGCCTGCAGCAATCCAGCAGGTAATTCCCGGCGCTGACCGTATCGTTGAAATGGATCGTATCCGACAGCTGATTGCCAGCCATATGGTAAAATCGGTGCAAACATCACCGCACGTTACCTCTTTCCAGGAGGTCGATATGAGCCACGTGGTTCAGTGGCGTGAAAAAAACAAGGATACTTTTTTCAAACGTGAAAAGGAGAAACTAACCTACACACCCATCATTATTGAAGCCATTGCCAAAGCAGTCAGGGATTTTCCGCTGATCAACGTATCGGTCGACGGAACCAAAATCGTCATCCATAAAAATGTCAACATCGGTATGGCTGTATCCCTGCCGAACTTCAATCTGATTGTACCGGTGATCCGCAACGCACATGAAAAAAGTCTTTTAGGCATTGTGAAATCAGTCAACGACCTTGCCGAACGTGCACGAATCAGCAAACTTGTACCCGACGAAATTTCAGGGGGCACCATTTCTCTTACCAACCTGGGATCTTTTGGTTCACTCATGGGCACCCCGATCATAAACCAGCCACAAACAGCTATTGTGGCCGTTGGAGCTATTAAAAAGCGTGTCGTTGTTCTGGAATCACCCGAAGGCGATACCATTGCCATCCGGCCGGTCATGATTATCTCCGTTACTTACGATCACCGCGTGATCGATGGCTCACTCGGAGGACAATTCCTGGCCAGTCTCGCTCAATATCTTGAAACTTTTGACAGTAACCAACCCATTTAATGGAACTGAACCTTACCAAACCCATTGCGTTTTTTGATCTCGAAACAACAGGCATCAAAGTAGCAACCGACCGCATTGTCGAAATATCTATTCTCAGGCTGAACGTTGATGGCAGCACGAAAATAAAAACCCTACGCATTAACCCCGGAATACCCATTCCACCGGAGGTTACGGCCATTCATGGCATTACCGACGAAGATGTCAGGGATTGTCCGGCCTTTAAACAGGTTGCCCATGATCTCGCGCAATTTCTTGAAAACTGTGATCTGGCGGGGTATAACTCCAACCATTTCGACATCCCGTTGCTCGCAGAGGAATTTCTCAGGGCCGAAATTGATTTCGACCTGAAAGGAAGGCGTTTTGTGGATGTACAGAACATCTTCCATAAAATGGAACCACGTAACCTGCATGCCGCCTATAAATTTTATTGCGCAAAAGAGCTGGTTAATGCGCACAGCGCAGAGGCCGACACGATTGCAACCTTTGAAATACTGAAAGCGCAGCTTGACCGTTATGCTGCAGTTGAATTCAAAGACAGGAAAGGGAACATCACCCAGCCCGTCATCAATGATATTAAAGCGCTCAGCGACTTCTCATGGTCTACCAAAGCCGTTGATCTCATAGGACACATCGTGTACAATGAAAAAAATGTCGAGGTATTCAATTTCGGGAAACACAAAGGCAAGGCTGTCGCCCAGGTACTGAAGGATGAACCGTCCTATTATGACTGGATGATGCGGGGTGAATTTCCGCTCTCGACCAAAAAGGTGCTGACGATTTTGAAACTTCGCGGATTTAATAATGAATCGGTAAAACTTGATTTATTTTAAACTAACTGACTTCCGGACATGAAAATTATTTGCATTGGGCGTAACTATGTTGACCACATCAGGGAACTTAACAATGCAGTTCCCTCCTCCCCTGTTTTTTTCCTTAAACCAGACACTGCCTTACTTATCCGTAACAGGCCGTTCTATTACCCTCCATTTTCGAACCAGATACATTACGAAGCAGAACTGGTGCTCAAAATATGCAAAGTCGGGAAGAATATCCAGAAACAATTCGCACATACCTACTACGATGAAATAGGTATCGGGCTCGACATGACTGCCCGCGATATCCAGGATGCTGCCAAACAAAAGGGGCTTCCCTGGGCAATTGCAAAAGGGTTCGACCAATCGGCCCCCATTGGCAGATTTATTCCGAAATCAGATTTTCCGGATATGAAGAACATCAGATTTCACCTTGACCTCAATGGAACGACAGTTCAAAATGGCAATTCTGGTTTGATGATCTATGATTTCGAAGATATCATTATGCATATTTCCCAGTATATGACCCTTCGCACCGGTGACTATATATTCACGGGCACCCCTGCAGGTGTGGGACCAATCAAGGAAGGAGACAAGCTGGAGGCGTTCATTGAAGGTGAAAAACTGCTTTCCTGCATGATTAAATGATGTACGATATATGATTTACGATTTACGATATACGATATACGATATACGATATACAATTTACGATTTACGATTTACGATTTACGATGAGAATTGACACACATACTCGAATACGCCCTATACGATTTTTATGATCATTTTAATTTCCTAATTCATCAGTCAATCAATCAATCAATCAATCAATCAATCAATCAATCAGTCAATCAGTCAATCAGTCAATTTTTCAATTCAGTACAATTTCCTCGATCACCCTTCCCCCTACCTCCTTATTGAGTGCATCCATGATTTTTTGCCGGGCAAACAAGAGCTCATTGCGAAGGGCTGCTGAATTGACTTTGACAAACAGTACCTTGTTTCGGATATGCAGCTGGCTTGTATTTTTTGCAACCATCTCTCCAACAACTTTCTGCCATGCCTGGATCACCCTCGTTTCGTTCAGCTTATCGCGAAGATGAAAGGAATCAAGAAACTCTTCTATCGCTGCCTTCAGCGGTTTTTCATTCGATTTTCGCATAAATAAACCTCTCAAATACTATCTATCAATCAGTCAATCACTCAATCAGTCAATCAGTCAATCAGTCAATCACTCAATCACTCAATGGAAGGCCAAATATCCTGTGATCAATCTCCATGGTATCAAAAATTGACCGGATTCGTTCCCTGCTGGTATCGGTGATAAAAACCTGGCCAAAACTATTCTCGCTGACCAGTTTAATCAGCTGGGACACGCGCAGGTCATCAAGTTTGTCAAATACATCATCGAGCAGCAAAATTGGTTTAAATCCTTTAATATTTTTCGTGTATTCAAATTGGGCCAGTTTCACTGCAATCACAAAAGATTTCTGCTGGCCCTGCGATCCGAATTTCTTTACCGGATAGCCATCAAGCATGAATTCCATGTCGTCTTTGTGGATTCCCATCGTGCAATACTGGGCCGCCCGGTCTTTCGGCAGCGCAGCTTTAAAGGTGTCCCGGTAGGAATCGCCGCTGAACTGGGAAATGTACCTGATATCGACTATTTCGGAACCATTGCTCAGAAACCCGAAATAATGCTGAAACAAGGGGATGAATTGCAGGAGAAATTCATTTCGCCTGATAAAAACCTGTTCCCCCAGGCGGATCATCTGTTCATCCCAGATTTCGAGTGAAGTCGAATCAAAGTAATTCTGTTCGCCAAAATGTTTCAGCAAGGCATTCCGCTGAACAAGGGCTTTATTATACTGGATGAGGTTGTCGAGGTAAAACTTATCAAACTGTGAGATCACACTATCGATATATTTCCGTCGCAATTCACTCCCATCATTGATCAGATCGCGATCGTAAGGCGAAATCATAACCAGGGGAAAACTCCCGATATGGTCGGCCAGACGTTCATATTCCTTCTTATTGATCAGGAATCGTTTACGCTGATTTTTTTTCTGAATGCACTGCACATAATCATGGGTATCATTTCCACGAAGAAAGCTTCCATGAATTGCAAAAAATTCTTCGCCATGGCGGATATTCTGCGTATCAAGGCTTGTAAAGAAACTCTTGCAGAAGGAAAGATAATGAATGGCATCAAGTAGATTTGTCTTACCAACCCCATTGTTTCCTACAAAACAATTGATCTTGTCGGAAAAAGTCAGTTCCGACTGGGAATAATTTTTAAAACCGGATAACGCTAGCTTCTGCAGGTACATCTCAGTGATTGATTTTCTCAATTTGCCTCTTCATCTCTTCCATCAGCCATACCGGGGTTGAAGTAGCGCCGCAAATGCCAACAGTGCCGGAGTTTTCAAACCATTCAGGTTTTATATCACCTGGACTTGAAACAAGGTACGAATTTGCGTTTACCTCCCTGCATACCTGGTAAAGGATCATGCCATTGGAACTCTTCTTCCCACTCACAAAGATAACAACATCACACCTGGCAGCAAAGTCCTGTAACTGGCTCGCCCGATTTGATACCTGGCGGCAAATACTGTCATTCAGTTTAAAATCTACCGGGTTTCCTCCGGAAACAGCCTCCATCTTTTCACGGATCAGCGAAATTATTTTATTAAAACCTTCATGGCTTTTTGTTGTCTGGCTGTATAAACGGACAGGACGGGAAAAATCGATCTTTGTCAAATCGTGTTCATCGCCGATTACGATGGCTGTTCCTGCTGCCTGGCCTTTCAATCCATTCACCTCCGCATGCCCCTCTTTACCATAGATGACCACCTGCCCATTTTTTTCCTGCATTTCGAGATATCCCAGGTGTATCGCATTTTGTAAATGTAAAACAATGGGGCAGGATGCATCAATAAGTTCAATGTTATTACGAAGGGCTGTCTGATAGGTTTCAGGGGGTTCGCCGTGTGCACGGATCAGCGCTTTACAGTCGTGAAGATTTTCAAGGTCATTATGGTTTATAAAAACCATTCCCATTTCCCTGAGCCTCTCCACCTCCATCTGGTTGTGCACAATATCGCCCAGGCAAAAGAGACTGGAATGATTTCTCAACTCGCGCTCAGCGACATCAATGGCATTAACCACGCCAAAGCAAAAACCAGAATGAGGATCGATGGAAACCTGCAATCTTATTGTTTTTTAACAAATTCCTGAAGATTCACTGCAACAGTGATATAGTTCCGCGGAATTCCTGCCGTATAGGAGGCACGCGTATAACCCAGGTTAAACATTTTCACACGCAGGCCCGCGCCAATCGAGAATCCGGTGAGTCCCGATTTGCTGTATAATTTCAGCTCCTGCCGGCGCTGGTAATTATAACCAATCCTGATTGAGAATGCTTTTGCAATGGTCAGTTCAGCCCCCAGCACAATGTGGCGCATGATGCCATCGGCAATTTTTCCAGCGCTGCTTTTTTCCTGCACTTCACCGGTTATCGGGTCGGGCGTATTGGCCGGATCTGTCGGATCAAGGTAGGTCAGATCCCAGCGGGTAAGATTTGTTAACAGTTGGGAGAAACGAAGCGGGATATGCTTAAATTTTTGTGATAAACCGATCTGAAGCTCAAAGGGAAGAGGTTCATATTGCCCTGGTATGAAAGGTACCAGTTGGGTTCCGATATTTTTACCGATGATCGATGCATTGAACGTCTGATCTTTGGAGGTATAGGTACCTGCCACATCCACCGCTATTCCAAATGAACGATAGGACTCAAGCTGGGAATAGATCAATTTGCCATTGGCCCCGATCGAGAACAGGGGGGATAACTGACGCCCCCATCCAATATTCAGGGCATACTCGGAGGCGGAAAAATCACCGGTCAGTGTTCCCGTTGCATCGGCCCCGGTGAATTTGCCATAATTGATAAATTGCAAACTGCCGGCAAAACTGCCCACTTTGCTGAATGTATACGAATACATGACATATCCGTAGTTAATCCCCCCGGGACTGTTCACGTAACTCAGGGCAAGATTGTTGCTCATTGCGGGTGTGATCAGGGAAGGGTTCGCCTGGGTAAGGGTAATATCATTATCGTTTATAGCGAGGAAACTTCCCCCCATGGCTGCAATCCTGGCAGAATTTGTATATTCCAGAAATTTATAGGTTCCATATCCCCCGATCTGCGCGAACGCAGTTGTTGAACAGAGGAAGCCAATGGCAAAGACAAGTAGAATTTCGCGTAATATCTTGTGCACGATGAGGTTTTTGATTTATGCTTTAATAAACGTGGATCCCGGGAAAATATTTTCCTGCGATTCAATTATGTCATCAGCCCCCTGCCCGTTTTTCGGATCTTCTTTTCAGCAGTAAGGTCCAGAACCAGTTTATCAAGGATTCCATTAATAAACAACTTGCTTTTTTGGGAGCTGAACTGCTTCGAAATTTCGATATATTCGTTCATGGTCACCTTCACCGGAATTTGTGAAAAAGCAGTCAGTTCGGTCAACGCCATTTTAATCAAAAGTATATCGGTAAGCGCGATGCGGTCCAGTTCCCAGTTCCTCGTACGATCATCGATCAGCTTATCTGATTCCTCACTGTTTATAATGGTTTTGCGAAACAGGTCAAGAATGAATTTCCTGTCTTCCTCCGGATTATCTTCCTGGTCGCGGTTGAATAAGGCGGTTAGCGAATCACCCTCTCTAAAGTCTTCCGACATCAGTTTGATGGTCTTCAGCACAAAAATAGCCGCCACCTCAAAATCATCGTCCCAGTAAATGCTGCGTTCTTCAAAATAGTACTGGAGGTCGGCAGATTTAGCAATAAATTTCCTGAAAAGCTTCTCAAGGAACTCCTGGTCTTCACGGTATGTATTCAACCCTGAGTTGAGGTAATCAGCAAGATCCTTGCTGGCTTTGAGCTTTTGATAAATTTTTCGGACCATATCCTGCTCTTCGGTCCATGATATCTTATACTTTCCGGTTTGGGCTGCAAGGTCGCGATTCTGCTGCAACTGCATTAACACACGGTTTTCCGATAACTTATAGCTTGGATTGACCTCTTCGGGAGTCGGATAAAACTTGGTTTTCGACTCTTCCATCCTGAACCGGTAAAAGTGTATTACCTCAAGCAGGAATGACAACTGAAGATAATAAAGTTCATAAACCTTGTCGAGACTGATCAGAAGATTTTTTTCAGCCACCTCTATCCGTGCTTCACCACCCTGAAAATAGGCATACAACGCCTGAAGTACTTTGATGCGATAATGTCTTCTGCCCAGCATAACCGATGTATGAAAAAGAACTAGATTGAAATTCCTTGTTTGTGGCTGCAAATCTACGGAATTAAGAAATAAAATTTTGATTTCAAATAATATTTTTATTTTTGCGTTCACTGAATTAAACGATATCGATCCACTAAATATTAACCAGACTACAGAATGGAAGAAAACGAAACAAAAGACAGGGAACGGGGAGAAATCTTTTCACGCGCTGTTCGTGCTGGCAAGCGAACCTATTTTTTTGATGTAAAAGCTACCGTTGGCGAGGAGCAATATATCACGATAACCGAAAGTAAAAGACGCTTCAACAACGAGCAAGGCAAGTTTTTTTATGAGAAGCACAAGCTTTTTCTTTACAAAGAGGATTTCGATAAATTCGCAAATGGCCTGAGCGATGTAATTGAATTTATTCGTACAGGTAAAGCACCCTACCGGCCTGAGGCTGACCAGGAAGTGTTGGTTGAACCTGAACCGGAGGTATTGAAGGCAACCCATCGTACCATTGAATTCGAAGACCTGACTTCGGATTCTGACCGTCACTAAACTACGGCTTTACAAATTCCCGCCGGCAGTCCTTTATGGCTGTCAGCTTGTTTTCAAAACTTTTCAACATTGTGCCGGGTGTTGCTATTTCGATGTAATTTTGTGAACTTGTTTAAAATGCCGCATGGGTAAAGTAATTGCGATTGCAAATCAAAAAGGAGGCGTCGGAAAAACGACCACAGCCATCAATCTGGCTGCAGGTTTGGCCGTATTGGAGCATAAAACACTGATCATTGATGCCGATCCGCAGGCCAACGCGACCTCCGGCGTGGGATTTGATCCCCGGAATATCAAAACCAGCATTTATGAATGCATCATTGATGATGTTGAGCCAAAGAATATCATCCTGAACACATCCACCCCGTTTCTTGATTTACTTCCCGCTCACATTGACCTTGTGGGTGCAGAAATTGAGATGATCAACCTGCCCAACCGTGAAAAAATGATGCGGAAAGTGATCGCCCAGATCAGAGACAACTATGATTTTATTATTATTGATTGCTCCCCGTCCCTGGGTCTGATAACAGTAAACTCCCTCACCGCTGCCGATTCGGTCATTATCCCGGTTCAATGTGAATATTTTGCACTGGAAGGTCTGGGCAAATTATTGAATACGATCAAAATCGTTCAGACCAGGCTCAATCCTGCGCTCGATATTGAAGGAATCCTCCTTACCATGTACGATAACCGCCTCAGCCTTGCAAAACAAGTGGTTGAAGAGGTGAAGACCCACTTTCAACAGATGGTTTTCAGGACGATCATCAACCGTAACACAAAGCTGGGAGAAGCTCCAAGTTTTGGCCTGACCATCATGATGCACGACATCAATAGTTCGGGGTCAATCAATTATTTAAACCTGGCGAGGGAAATTCTCCAAAAAAACGAATTAACCAGGTTGACAAACGCTGAAAAAGAGATCAATGTCTGATAGTCACGGAAAAAAGAAAGCCCTGGGAAGGGGACTGAGTGCGTTGCTGGATAATTCAGATCAGGAAAACACCCATAAAGAAATTTCGGGGGCCTACATGTCGGGTACGATCGCCCTGGTGCCGATCGGGATGATTGAACCCAATCCATTTCAACCCCGTGTCCATTTCAATGAAACTGAACTTGCCGAGCTTGCCGCATCCATCCAGGAACATGGCATCATACAACCCCTGACACTCCGGAAGATCGGTCATGATAAATACCAGCTCATCGCAGGGGAGCGCCGCCTGAAGGCTTCAAAACTGATCGGTAGTACCGAAGTACCTGCCTATGTCAGGATTGCAAATGATGAGCAGATGCTTGAAATGGCCCTTGTTGAAAATATTCAGCGCGAGGACCTTAATCCTCTTGAGATTGCCATCAGTTTCCAGCGTTTACTTGAAGAGTGCCGGATCAAACAGGAAGAGTTAAGCCAAAAAGTCGGGAAAGACAGGTCGACAGTATCCAATTATATCAGGCTGCTCAAACTCCCGACAGAAATTCAGGTTGCCGTCAGGGATAACCTGATCACCATGGGGCATGCCAGGGCCATCATCAATGTGGAGGATGAAAAAACGCAGCTCCTCATCCTTAAGAAAATTCTCGAGCGGAAATTGTCTGTTCGCGAAGTAGAGGAAACAGTGAGGAATATCGGTAGGGAAAAGGTTACCCCATCAGCCTTGCACGATTCGCCATTGCCAGGTAAATTTGAAAAAGCAAGAAACTCCCTGCACGAAAAACTTCAGTCAAAAGTTGAATTGAGCGTGAACAGAAAAGGTGCCGGCACCATAAAAATTACATTTAAATCAAATGAGGATTTCGACAGGATCATTTCCAAAATTGATTCCTAAATGAAACCGTATCTTGCCGCTTTCATATTTTTCCTTCTGATTCTCGCCCCGGGTTTCAGCACATTTTCTCAGACTGATACCACCTTCATTGAACTACCTGACTCGATCCGCGCAAAAGAACATTCTCCTACGAAAGCAACCCTTATGTCGATGTGTTTGCCGGGATTAGGACAGATATACAATAAGAAGTACTGGAAAGTGCCGATCATATATGTTGGTTTTGGCTTGATGGCCTACTTTATCTATTTCAATACCGATGAATATTTGAATTACAAGTGCGCCTATATCGAATCGTCCCATGGGATCACTGATGGCTCATACGGTTACCTGGTTCAGCGATACTCAATAGACGAGCTGGTTTCGGCACGTGAATATTACCGCCGCAATCTTGAAATCAGCATCCTGATCACTGTATTGTGGTATGCAGTGAACATCCTTGACGCAACTGTTGATGCCCACCTGTACACCTTTAACATCACAGATAAACTGGCCGTGAAAGTAGAGCCAGCCTTACTGCCAACCCAGGTAAGTTACAAACCCGCAGCCGGATTAAAACTCAGCCTGCGTTTTTAACAAATTATCATCAAATGAACATAGCATTATTAGGATATGGAAAAATGGGCCAGGAAATTGAAAAACTGGCGATAAAACGCGGTCATGAGATTGTGCTTGCGCTCAACAGTTTAGAGGATTGGGAAAACGATGGCGAACACCTTGCAGAAGCGGATGTGGCTATTGATTTTTCAACCCCCATCAGCATCATTGAAAACATCTACCACTGCTTTGATACAAATATTCCGATTGTAGTGGGAACAACTGGCTGGCTTGACGACCTGGATAAAGTCAGGCAAGATTGCCTCGAAAGAAATCAAAGCCTCTTTTTTTCACCGAATTACAGCATCGGCGTCAACCTTTTTTTCAGCCTGAACCGTTTTCTTGCAACCCTTATGTCGAAATGGGAGGGTTACTCGATCTCCATCGAAGAAACGCATCATATCCACAAACAGGATGCACCCAGCGGTACAGCCATTGTGCTGGCCAACGACATCATCAGGCATAGCGACCGGAAAGAAAAATGGGTAAATGAAATCGTTGAAAACCCTGAGGAATTGGGGATTAAATCATATCGCACCGATAATGTGCCGGGAACGCATCTCGTCAGGTATGAATCAGAGGAAGATAATATTGAGATCATACACACCGCAAAAAGCCGGAGGGGTTTTGCTATGGGAGCCATCTTGGCTGCCGAATGGATACATGGGAAAAAAGGTTTTTTTGACATGCAAAATCTCATGGATGCACAAATATTGACAAATATTGAATAAGAAATAACCTGTTTCTACGTTAGATATAAAAAATTACAGCTATTTATGAACCTTTACTTGATTATTACCCTCCTGTTTTTCATCTCCTCGATGGTTGGATTATGGGGAATATTTGAAAAAGCAGGTGAAAAAGGATGGAAAACCCTTGTCCCGTTTTATAACTGGTACATCTGGCTTCAGATTATCAAAAAACCTTTTTGGTGGTACATTTTCCTTCTGGTACCCTTTATTAACGTGTTTGTCATCCTGCTGATGATCGTTGAAACATTGAAGTGTTTCCGCAAAAATGGCATTTTGGATCATGCGCTTGGAGCGCTGTTTCCTTTTTTCTACCTCCCATGGCTCGCATTTTCGAAGAAGGAACAATACACCGATCCTGCCAAGTTGCCGCTTGTCATTAAATCAGCTACAAGAGAATGGGTCGATGCAATTATTTTTGCCGTGATAGCTGCAAGCATTATTCGGATTTTCCTGATTGAAGCCTACACGATTCCCACCTCATCCATGGAGAAAACCCTGCTTGTTGGAGATTATCTGTTCGTTAGTAAGCTCAGTTATGGACCAAAGGTACCAAATACCCCGATCGCCTTTCCATTTGTTCATCACACCCTGCCCCTCACCGAAAACACAAAATCCTACCTTGAATGGATAAAACTGCCCTATTACCGATTTCCGGGCCTTGAAAAAGTGAAAAACATGGATGTCGTTGTATTTAATTACCCTGACGGGGACACCCTTTCGACCAAGTTTCAAAGCAATGCCAGCTATTACCAGCTTGTCAGGCAGGTTGGGCGCGATGCCGTTTGGAGCAATAAACAATATTTTGGCGACATCATTGCACGCCCGGTCGATAAACGTGAAAATTTCATTAAGCGATGCATCGGGATTGCCGGAGATACGATCAGGATTATCGACCGCACCGTTTACATTAATGGTAAACCTGAACAAAATCCGGGGAACAGACAGTTCAAGTACATTTTAAGAACGAATGGCGACCCGATAAATCAGAAAAATTTCGAAAAACTGGATATTACAGAAACTATTTCTACGGATAACAGGGGCAATTATGAACTGACCCTATCGGATAAGGCAATTGAAAAACTCAAACAATATGGAAATGTTGTGTCTATTGAACCCCTGGTTGAACCGAAGGGAGAATGGGATCCGAACATTTTCCCGTTCGACTCTGCATACCCCTGGAATGTTGATAATTTCGGACCGGTGTGGGTCCCAAAGCAAGGGGTAACGATTCCAATAAATATTTCGAACATTTGTTTCTACAAAAGGATCATCACTGTTTTCGAAGGCAACAGCCTCGAAATTAAGGATGGAAAAATTTTTATCAATGGGAAAGAAACCAACGAGTACACCTTCAAAATGGACTATTTCTGGATGATGGGCGATAATCGGCATAATTCAGCCGACTCCCGTTACTGGGGCTTTGTGCCGCAGGATCATATTGTGGGGAAAGCCGTGTTTGTCTGGCTCTCTCTTGATCCGAATAAATCGATCTTTGATGGAAAAATCCGTTGGCGTAAGCTGCTCAGATTCGTAAATTAAGTATTTTTGTCTTACATCTAAAACAACATCCATGAAAAAACTTCTTTTTACACTCAGTTTTGCAATTTGTATCGTCCTTGTAAGTTCTATTGCCGGAATGTCGGGAAAACCATTTGAAGGGGTGATTACATTTAAAATCAGCTATCCTGATAATAAATTCTCAGAAAGCCAGCTGGCTATGTTCCCAAAGGTACTTACCGTTTCGATCAAAGGTACCAAGTCACGGACCGACCTGCAGATGAGCGGAATGAACACGGTTGAGATCACCGATTATACAGACAAGACCAAAGTGGCCCTGCTTAACATGATGGGTCAGAAATATGCCATCAAGCAAACATCCGCTGAAATTGAAAAGGAGATGGCACAATCGGGCATTCCAACCGTTGAAGAATCAGGCGAAACTAAGGTAATTGCCGGATACACCTGTAAAAAAGCTGTTATCACAGTAAATGACGACGGATTAAAAAGCGCCTACGAAGTGTATTATTCTGGCGAACTCGGTTCAAAGATGGCCAATTTTGACAATCCGTGGTATAAGGATATTGATGGCGTTATGTTGGAGTTCATTTTGAAAAACCGCGAGATCAACATGAAGTTCACGGCTACATCCGTTGAAAAGAAGAGCCTTCCGGCAAAAGATTTTGAGATCCCTTCCGACTACACCCCCACCACACAGGAGGAGCTCAAAAGCAAGTTCGGTGGCGGTAATGAATAATTCCGATGGCCCGACCAATCAATCAGCCAAGAACCAATACTTTTAAGGAAGAGCCAAGAGAAGAAATTATCCTGGAGGAGGCCTTGCCTCCTGTTGATAAAAAGGTCAGGAAGGTCACCGAAAAAAAAGCCAGGACAGCTAAACCTCCAAAGGAAAAGAAATTATCTACTGAACAAGAGCTGGCGCGCACTGAGCGACGTTTCAGGGTTTTGGGTCTCTTCTTCCTGCTAGCCTCCCTTTTTCTGCTTTTTTCATTTACCTCCTATATTTTATCCTGGCGGGCTGACTTCAGTTTTACAGATACCATTTTTAAGCATTTT
>CAISJJ010000252.1 GCA_903885595.1 uncultured Bacteroidales bacterium | reverse complement strand
GAGCTGATTTGAACAGCAACTGCCGTAGTTGCGTTGTGGTGACTGATCCCAACGAGCTGATTTGAACAGCAACTGCCGTAGTTGCGTTGTGGTGACTGATCCCAATGACAAATGACAAATGACAAGTGACAAATGACAAGTGACAAATGACAAATAGTTCACTATCCCGTTTAAGACATCCATTTTAAAACAATCATCCGGTCATCATTTCAAAATCATCCCACCTGAAATTCAGTCCGGTTTATACCTCAACCAGGGGTAAAACATTGCTTTTTCCCGTTTTCTTACTCCTTTTGCAAAATCCTTACTTGTTTATTTTGGAAACATTGCCATTTGAAGTTACATTTGAACTGCAGGCATGAAAGTATGCTGTTCAAACCAGACAATAAATCCCCAAACCCATGAAAGAGAAACAACGAACCGGGAAACGGTAATCGAAGAAGAGACAGGGGGACCAATCCCCGAATTTGTGAATATCAAAGTCAAGTAGAAAAATACAAATAACCAGGCAAATGAAAAATCTTATCACCTTTGCAATCATCATCCTTACCGGCCTAGCGGCAAGCGGCCAGACAACTGGTCATTTCCCTGGGATTTCCCCTGCCCAAAGACAAGGTAATGCATTGCCAGACCCATTGGGGGAATACCGGGCTAAAGCCGGCATAACATCCCGCTTGACGGGCTTCGGTAACAAGCAACAGCGTTTATACGCCAACGCGCACGTGCCGCTAAACCCTTCGGATGTCCGCTTTAACTGGGACACAGCGGTGCTTTCCGATACCGCCGGACCGGCCGATAAGTACATCCGGGCGCTGGATGATCGTGGCAAGGTTCTTTCCGAACTGAACTATGTAATGAATAACGGCAATTGGTTGTTATTCAGCCGGTTGGAGTACATGTATGATGCCGGTGGAAAACAGATTTCCCAATATAATGTTCATTGGGTAAACGGAGCATGGGTTTTTTTTACACGTGACACCATAACCTATGATGCTTCGGGAAACTGCCTTGAAACCGTAATCCAGACCTGGTCATCAGGGGCATGGCAGAATATTTACAAGTATTACTTCAGCTATGATGCCGCCGGAAATGCTATTTCGGAAGGAGATGCTTTATGGTCTAACGGCGCCTGGGTTAACGAAACCCGGAATACATACACCCTCGATGCCCAGGGCAAAGTTGTGACGAGCCTGTATGAAGTCTGGCAAAACGGCACCTGGTCTGCTCATGGGTTTGAGACAAACACCTATGATGCCTCCGGGAGATTACAGATCGAGGTCGGCCAAATCTGGAAGAATGGGGCATGGGTGAACTCCAGCAGAACAGCCTTTACTTACAATGCTGCATCCCAGGAACTTCTCAAACTATATGAAACCTGGGACACCGTGAGTCAGCTGTGGATAAACTACCTGAAATACTCTTCCTCTTTTGATGTGAATGGGAACCTGGTTGCCCTGCTCAAAGAATCATGGGACGCGTTGGACAATGCATGGATCAATATGGGGAGATGGAGGTATCAGTACGACGCGGCCGGAAATTCCACCGACGAGATTTGTGAAATTTGGAAGGCCGGAAACTGGGCTCCTGGTATGAGTTCCCTCAATCTATTTTCCCGACAGGAACTGGTGTACACCTTCTGGTGGCCTCTGCGCCATCAATATCATGCGACCTTTAAATCCTATGTGAGTGGCGTGGATGAAAAAAGCGGCAACATGGCTTTTTCGGTCTACCCAAATCCTGCCGGTGAAAAGCTTACCATTGCGTGCAACAACCCCAGGGATGGACAACAGGTGACGATTTACGACATGCAGGGCCGGCCGGTTATGCAGTCCGTCGTCACAGGGACAAAGTGCGAACTTAATATCAGCAGGCTTGCTCCGGGGAATTACCTGGTAAGGCTGCCGGACGAAAAGCAAGCAGGCGGTGCGACATTTGTGAAAAAATAATCAACCTTTTGGATACTGCCAGAAGGCACAGATGATGACTTTTATTGACTGACAAGACGCATTAAATGAGGACATTGCCTTCGCCTGGCTTCTCCAGTCTGCATGAGCCAAATCCCAAACGGATCATGAACGGATCATAAGCGGATCGAAAGCGGATGAAAAGCGGATGAAAGATTTCCAGGGTTGGGGTGACGGTATTATTCCTTGCCGAAAAGTTGCGTTTTTGTGAATTCTTTACTCCTTTTGTGAAATCCTTACTTGTATTATTTGGAAACGCGGCCACCTGAAGGTATTTTTACCACTGAAATGCCCAGAGGGACAATGATCATACCAACCACAGATAATCATAGCCCTTTTCCTGCCCTTCTCACAGGGAAGGGGTCATTTCATATCTCTTAAATTCAACCAGATGTAAAACATAAAAGATGAAAACAAAACAAGAATTTCAGCAGCATCTCATCGAAAAAACGATGAAAGACCCGGATTTCAGGAAGAGGCTTCTTGAAAACCCGAAAGCGGTCATCGAAGACGAGATCGGGGTTAAAATTCCCGGATCAGTTAATATAAAAATTGTGGAGGAAGACCTTAAGTCGGTCTACCTGATCCTTCCCTGCATTCAGGCAGAGACTGACGAAACAGAACTAACTGAATCTGAACTTGATATGGTTGCCGGAGGGGAGCCATTTACCGGGTTCTCCTTTTGTCATACATGTGGTTGTGATTCTTTTACTCAAGAATGCCAGTAGTAATTTCTCTGCTTTTATTTTTTATCTGAAAACTAAAAATCCTAAAAACATGAAAACCAAATTATTATTTCTTTTTATCAGTCTCAGTTGTTTGAACAATAATTTACAGGCTCAGGATATCCTGGTTTATAAAAATGGAGACGAAGTCCAGTCTAAAGTTATTGAGGTTTCCGATGACAATATAAAATATAAAAAGTGGGGTAATTTAGACGGACCATCGTATACGGCCATTAAAAAGGACGTTTTAATGATAAAATATCAGAATGGAACAAAAGATGTATTTAATAATCAGCCGGCTCAGACTAATTCAAGTAATGCTGTATCACAGAAAAATTCTGAACTGGGAAAAATTTGCTTTTATTCTTCAGATAAACGGATTGATCAAATAGATATTTACGTTTATTATTATGACGAAGCAGGAGTAAAGAAATCAAGAGTCGGTCAGTTGGATTTCTATTTCAAAGGCCGTCCGGATTGCGGTCAGGATGGAACCTATACATTAAATCTTCCGCCGGGCGATTATGACTATTATGCTGTTGACGACGTTGTTTACGAAATGAAGGGCGCGTTCTCAGTAAGAGAAAACGAATGTTCTTTTGTTGATGTAATATGCAGATAATCAATAATAAAACCATGAAAATAGAAAGAGATTTTCAGTAACTACTCATCGAAAAAGCGATGAAAGACCGCGGGGGCAGGTACCCAATGGGAGATATGCACTTACGCTTATTGTACAGATTTATATTGTTAAGCTTTAACAACTGGCCTCAGGCTTTTGGCGAAATTATCCTTAAGAAATAATGAAAAAACGCACCACGCTCACACTTGTATTTTTGCTGTTTGCTGTGATATTTTTCAGCAATGGGTTTGGAAATACCGTTGACGTAAACCGTGCAAAAACTGTTGCTGCAAATTACCTGGCTTCAATGCCAACCCGTTTTCCCCAGGGGGTTCCCGGCGGGTTGACTCTGTGTTATATGGCATCAGGGAACAATAGTTCCGCACCGAAGGAGTCCGCTGCGCCATTATTTTACGTGTTCAACGTAAACGGCCGCCATGGCTTCATCATCATTTCGGCTGATGATATTATCCCCCCCGTTCTGGCTTATTCCTACGAAACCAGTTTCACTGCAGATGACATTCCACCGAATGTTGCTGCCTGGCTCAAAGGATATGAAGATCAGATCGGTTATGCCATCAGATCGAACCTGGATCCGGCTCCTGAAGTCAGGTCGGAATGGGAGGCGCTGAACAACGGCCCTCCGCCGGGAAAAGGACTTAAATCAGCCACTGGAGTTAGCCCGCTCGTCACAACCAACTGGAGCCAGCGCCCGTTCTATAACGATTTATGTCCGTACGACAGTACTTATCAGCAGTGTGCAGTAACGGGATGTGTTGCCACGGCCATGGCCATGGTCATGAAATATCATAATTATCCGCCGAACGGAATTGGCAGTTATTACTACTATTCGTCCCGTTATGGAACATTATCTGCGAATTTCGGGGCAATGTCTTATAACTGGGCCGACATGCCCAACACGCTTACTTCAGCAAATGTGGCTGTGGCCACCCTGATGTATCATTGCGGAGTGGGTGTAAAGATGGATTACAATGTGGGATCGCAGGGAGGCAGCAATGCCTGGGTGATCGCAGCGGAAAGAGCTGAGTGTGCCGAAAATGCACTGAAATACTATTTCGGTTATGCCAGCACACTGCAGGGCCTGACGAAATCAGATTATACCGACCCGCAGTGGATCAGCATCCTGAAAACCGAACTCGATTCGGGCCGGCCCATGGTTTATGCAGGGTACGGCTCCGACGGAGGACACTGCTTTGTTTGCGACGGTTACAATGACAGTACCTATTTCCATTTCAACTGGGGCTGGGCAGGGAACTGCAATGGGTATTACCTGCTTACCAATCTGAACCCGCACCTCGACTGGGACTTCACCGGCAAGCAGCAGGCCATTGTGGGAATTCAACCGCCGGATCCCTCAGGAGGGGATAACAGGTTTTACAATCTTGCATTAAATGCGCCTGTCACCTGCCCTTCCGATACTATTCAGTACCAGGATTCCCTCTCGTTCCACACCGATATCATCAACAACGGACAGGTCACCTTCATCGGCGACATTTCAGCCTGCATCTACGATACCAACGGGATCTTCATCGGGGAAGTTCAGACCATCCGGGAAGTGACGCTTTTACCCGGAAGCCATTTTCCAAACGGAGTCACCTTCACAAATCCTGGTCTCTCCTCCGTATTTCCGAACACCTATTTCGTTGGGATCATGTACAGCCAGGGTGACTCGAACCGGATCATTGTTCACGACACCAATGCCTTCCACAATGATAAACGGCTGGTGGTTGTTAACTCCAACCCGGTAGAAATGTATTCGGCGATGAATATCAGCCCCGGCCTGATCATGCAACAGGGAGATTCAGTATCGGTGCAGCTCGACATAATCAACCATGGAACCACGGCTGTGAACGGAACGCTGGAGCTTTCGATGTATGACGTGGCAGGACATCATGCAAATTTCATCAACGCGATGGCGAATTTCACCCTCCCGGTGAACGAACATACGGCCGGCCTGACATTCAGCGCTCAGAGCATCACGGTCGAACCCGGATGTTATTTTATCACACTGAGGTACCAGCCTGCCGGATCGACCGGCTGGCAACTGATCGGATCTGCCGCATATGCAAACCCGGTCATGATCCGGGTCAATGCGGTTCCTCTGGTGGCCGATCAGTATGAGCCAAACGACACTATTACGGCTGCCAGCCTCCTGCCGGTCAGCTTCACAACAATCCCGGCCATAGTAAAAACCGAAGGCGCCAACTGCCATACAGGAACAGATTATGACTTTTATACACTTTCCTTCCCTCCGGGATTTACGTATGTCATTACAGGCAACCTGATTGATTATTACACTGATCCCACCCATACCTATACCCTCGACGCACAATGGTCGTATTCCTCCGACGGAACCACCTGGTCGGAGAATTATACTGACACCATCCCCGGTATCATCATGAATAACGGCGGAACGATTCTGTTCCAGGTTTCCCCGTATTACGTCGGAGAGACAGGAACTTACCAGGCTGTTATACAGATTTCCAAGAATCCGCTTGGCGTAAATGATCAATTGCAGCCTGACGGATTCAGGGTTTATCCCAATCCTGCATCAAATTTTTTAACCATCGAAACATCAGAAGTACAAACGCCGGGTCAATTATCCATCGTAAACCTGGATGGCCGGCAGCTTATCACATTCCAAATCACCCAAACCAAAACGCAATGCAACATCAGCAGCCTGCCCGGCGGCGTGTATTTTGTGCGGCTCGCAAACGATAAGACCGTACGGACGGGGAAATTTATAAAGTGGTAAAAACGCCTTCGTTGTCCAGTCTTCACTGGAAAGGGCTGATGAACCGAAACGGCATGTTTTTTCATTCTATTTAATAAAAGTCTATACCCATGAAAAAGAGACAACAATTTGAACAACAGCTCATCGAAAAAGCGATGAAAGACCCCGATTTCAGGAAGCGGCTTCTTGAAAACCCGAAAGCAGTCATTCACGAATTGACGGGGTTTGAACTTCCTCCATCCGTCAACGTGATAATCCTGGAGGAGGATCCGCAGACTGTGTATCTGGTCATTCCAACTGTTCCGGCTCAGCCTGATGAAACAGAGTTGACTGCAAAAGAGCTGGAAATGGTTGCAGGGGGCAGGGCCGAGGATTCAATTCTTATTTGCACGATTTTTGGTTGCCCTCCCCCGGGTGATCCGGGTGGATAAATGCATGGCCCTCCCGGCACAGAGAGGACAAGAAGAAAAGCTCATCCATTTTCAATATTTTCAAACAGATAGATTTTCCCAGCATGAAAACACGAATTACAGTTTCAGCGCTTTTACTCATCCTTTGCCTGGATGGCATGAATGCTTTCGGATGGTCGGGTTCCGGAACCGAATCCGATCCATACCAGATTGCCACGGCGGCCGACCTGGCAACCCTGGCCACCAATGTAAATAACGGCAATACTTATTATGGGATCTGGTTCAAGCTGATGAACGACATCAGTTTATCAGGATATTCTTCCTGGGTTTCAATCGGTTTACAGGGGAATCCTTTCTGCGGAAATTTCATGGGAAACTATAAAACGATAACAGGGTTAACGATCAATAACCCCAGCGATGCATACAATGGTGGCTTAT
This sequence comes from uncultured Bacteroidales bacterium, assembly GCA_903885595.1. GTDB lineage: Bacteria > Bacteroidota > Bacteroidia > Bacteroidales > FEN-979 > CAIVAT01. The sequence continues at coordinate 4,682 of CAISJJ010000252.1, read as the reverse complement.
TTGGCCTGCTGGGCGGCGGGACTGTGATCATGAACCTGACCATCACTGGTTGTAATATAACCATCGGAACGGATTATGCCAAGACCGGAGGTCTTGCTGCTGCTGCGATAATTGACATGAGCAGCAACTTTCCTACAATCCAAATCTATGATTGTCATACGTCGGGGTCAATCACGGCGACAGGACTACTTTCATGTGCAGGCGGTTTGATTGGAATTGTGTCTACATACGAGTCGCCTTACGCCCAAGTAAATCTACAGGTGAAGCTTTGTTCATCCTCTGCGGCGGTATCATGCGTTTCGACCCAAAGCTATCCATATGATCCTGGCACCAATTGTGGCGGATTAATTGGTGTTGCAGAAGGAGATTATTTGGCAACAATGACAAAGCGTCCTTATATCAAGTTTTGTCATTCATCCGGTCCGGTCATCAACAATTGTCCAGACGGGAGTGCAGGCGGCTTAATCGGAACAATGATAAATTCCGTAGTGGCTGATTGTTATTCAAGGTCAGCTGTAACGGTGGCGGCAGGTAATGCCTGCGCAGGCGGACTGGCAGGCCTCATTAAACGCAAATCGTGGGTTCAACTATCATATTCCACAGGCTTTGTAAGCCCGGGAACGGCAGTGGGGTTTATAGGCATCAATGACCCTGCCAACAACGGTATAAATTCAGTAACTGATTGCTATTGGGACACCCAGACTTCAGGACAGTCGTCAAGCACCGGGGGAGGTTCGGGCAGGACCACCGCTCAGATGAAGGACAAGAACACCTTTACCGGTTGGGATTTTACGGAGCAATGGGCAATGACCGACACGGTCAACAACGCATATCCTTACCTTCCGAAAGATATTGTAGTTTGGCAAGGTAGTATAAGCTCTGACTGGAATACGGCGGGTAACTGGATGGCGACGGGTAGCTGGATGCGGTATGTCCCTCCTCCGGGCGCCACTGTCCGTATCTATGTTGGTACATATTCTCCCGTAATCAGCCAGGGCCCCTCCTTGCCGGTTCTTTGCACACATCTTAAAATCGACCCTGGCATGAAGCTCACCATCGCGTCAGGCAGTTTCCTGACCGTGCAGGGCATGACCTACCTGAACGGGGGAGAAAACCTGGTGATTGAATCGGAAGGGTCGTTTATCGACAACGGCATTACCGGAGCAGGGACGGTTAAAGCAAAACATACTCTTTCGGGCAACCGCTGGTGGTATATCGGCTCACCCATGGCCAATGCAACCGCCGGCTCTTTCGGAACTTTGTCTCCGACCCCCAATACCGGCACGAGGCTGTTCTACTGGAATGAACCAACCAATGCATACATCAACATCACCGATGGAAGCGCTGTGCTGGCGCCTCTGACAGGTTATTCCTATAAAAATTTCACGGGGGCCAACATTGCCACATTCACCGGAGCGCTGAACAGCGGATGGATCGGTTCAGACAATAATCTGAGTTTCACCAGTGGCGGCGCCAATGCCGGGTACAACCTGGTTTGCAATCCCTTCCCATCAGCCATCAACTGGGGAAGTCCCGCCCATCCCGCTACCGGCATCACCAGAACAGGCATCGATTCAACCATCTGGTACCGCACCAACAGCACCTATTCAACCTATAATGCCACTTCGGGAACCGGGACCGGGAGCCCGGTGGGCCAGCCCTATATTCCTGCCATGCAGGGCTTCTGGGTTCATGTATCCGATGCAGCCACCGGTCACGGAACACTCAAGATCGGGAACGGAGCCAGGGCTCATAACAGCCAGCCGTTTTACAAAAGTACAGGAGAGCAAAATATTTTCAGATTGTTTGTCAGCCGGGATACCTTAAAGGATGACATCGCCGTCGGTTTTTACGAACAGGCACTACCAGGCTTTGATCCCTACGATTCTGAAAAACGCTTCAACGATGCCGGTTATCCGCATCTGTTTACCCTTACCTCCGATAATCACGTAGTGGTGATCAACGGGCAACCGGTACTGCAGAATAAAGATTCGCTTACCATTCCACTTGGCTTTGGAACCACCGTTGAAGGGGTGTTTACCATGGAAGCTGCCAATATCAGCGAATTTGATCCCGGGTTGTCGGTTTATCTGCTGGATAAACAGGGTGGCTTCAGGCAGGATCTGCGCGAAAACAGCCGCTACACTTTTCAGTCCGGAGTGGTCAGTCCCAATGCGGATCGTTTTTCATTATACTTTTCAAAAAAAGGCGCCGGGGAGACCGATTTGACAGAACAACCCGCGGTCCATATTTTTTCATCACGGAGCACCCTTTACCTCGATGTGCTCACCGGGGGACCGGCAAAAGCCGAACTGTACAACCTGCTCGGGCAAAAGGTACTGGATCACCAGCTTGAACATGGCCTCAACCAGATCGCAGTGAACTGCTTAAGCGGTGTTTACATTGCCAGGGTTCAGAAGGAAGATCAGTTAATCACAAAAAAAGTCATCCTGGGGAAATAATTGAAAAAATGAAAAAGTTTTACATTTTTGTGGTTGCTGTTTTTGCATCAACTGCCGCAATGGGACAGCATTCAATACCATCATTATCCAAAATAGCTATCGCACCCGGCTTTCAAGCCGCTTGGTCGGGGCACGATATGAATCCGGGGAAAACCCTCAAACCTCAAACTCAGAAATCGCAGGATTTAATCCAGCTGTTCGACAGCATCTACCAGTGGCAATGGGATACGACCGGCACAGTCTGGAGTATCAAGGGTAAAACAAGTGGTTATTTTTATGATGCGAACCATAATCTTACCAATGTATTATCTCAAATATGGAACGGCAGCCAATGGGTGAATTCCAGACAAACTATGGCGACTTACGATGCAGCCAATAATCAGACAAGCTGGTTGTCGCAAACCTGGAACGGCAGCGTTTGGGTGAATATCGAACAAATCCTCTCGACATACGATGCCAGCAATAATCTGACACTTGAGCTGGGACAGGACTGGAACGGCAGTGTTTGGGTGAATTACGCACAAAACATCAATACCTTCGATGCCAACAATAATTGCACAGGCCAGGTAAGCCAGAAATGGGATGGCAGTACCTGGGTGAATACCGGGCACGGCGTTTCTTCTTACGATGTCCATAATAACAGGATAAGTTATTTAAACCAGAAATGGGACGCCGGCGCCTGGGTGAATTCCTCGTTATGCAATTATACTTACGATGCCGGCAATAATCTGATAAGTTATTTAGTCGAAAAATGGACTGTCGACGCCTGGGTAAATTCCTCGCTTACAACCTGTTCTTATAATGTTAATAATAATCAGACAGGTAGTTTATACCAAAGGTGGATCGGCGGCGCCTGGGTGACTTACGGGCAATCAACCTATACTTATAATGTCAATAATACACTGACAAAGGTGCTGGACCAGGCCTGGAACGGCAGTGCCTGGGTGAATTCCGGGCTACTCGTTTTTACATACGATGCAAATAATTTCAGACAAAGTTTAACTGGAAAATATTGGGATAGCGCTGGTGTCAAGATCATGGGTGGGGATAGCACCTTCTATTATTATCATACAGTTCTTGGAATAAATGACCGGATGGTGCAAACCGGGAGTCTTACTGTTTATCCCAATCCCGCATCAGATTATATAACCTTTGAAACAACGGCAGGGCAAACTCCGGGCAGCGTATCCATCATAACCCTGAATGGCCGGCAACTCCTCACCTTCCAGATCACCCAAACCAAAACACAATACAACATCAGCAGCCTGCCGGTCGGCGTGTATTTTGTGCGGCTCAAAAGCGACAAGGCTGTATTGACAGGGAAATTCATAAAGCAGTGAATTTTGTTAATTCCTTACTCCTTGTGTTAACCTATATAATTCCTAAAAAACTCGCTGTGGCTCTCTTTGTGATTTCTCAGTGGTTCTCTTCTGACAGATTATTTCACGGAGATTCACAGAGAATGCACTGATGTTCAAAGAGAAAATTTTTCGATTCTTTTAGTTCGTAGTAACCCTTAGTGGTTATTCTAATGTAAAGTCTGCTAATTCATAGTTAGCGTTTCGTCCTCCTTCGTCAGTTCGTTGCAAGATGCCTTTTTCAACCAGGTCTTTTATGTCCCGCAAGGCGGTGTCGGTAGAGGTTTTGGCAATTTTAGCCCATTTTGAGGTTTGTAGTTTTCCTTCAAAATCGTCAAAGAGTTTGTTGAGTATTATGCGTTGGCGTTCATTGATGGGGGTATGTTCGTGTAATTTCCAAAACGCTGCTTTGCTCAATATTTTTTGTGTGGTGTTTTCAGTGGCGAGCATCGCATTTTTGAGGCAATGCAAAAACCAGTCGAGCCATTCGGTAATGTCGCCTGAACTATGTTGCACTTTTTGCAACACTTCGTAATAGCGGTTGCGTTCGGCTAATATTTGGCTTGACATGCTGTAAAAACGTTCTCCACTGCCTTCGGAACAGGCAAGCAACATATCTGTCAGAGCTCTTCCAATTCTGCCGTTTCCGTCATCAAAGGGGTGAATGATGATAAACCAAAAGTGTGCTATGGCGGCTTTTAAAACAGGGTCAAGGCGGTTTTCGTTGTTGAACCAATCCAAAAACTTGTCCATTTCAGTCTTTGCCAATTTGGGCTTTACGGCTTCGTAATGCACTTTTTCTTTGCCCATTGCGCCTGAAACCACTTGCATTTCGCCTGTGCGGTATCGTCCCACTTCTATT
>CAISJJ010000251.1 GCA_903885595.1 uncultured Bacteroidales bacterium | reverse complement strand
TGACCGCCTTGCAGGGGAAGACTTATATGCGTTTCAGATTCAATACTACTGGAGGTATCGCATACCTGGGACTTGTAACCGATGGAGAGGTGGAGGATTACAGGGTTCATGCCTGCCCTTACTGGTGGCCTGTGCATACCGAATTGAAGCATTATATAACCATTCCGCACAACTTGCGTAATCTCACTGCTGGTGATGTTCTTGGGGTATTCTATCAGGATGCCAATGGAACGGAGATTTGCGGTGGATTATCGGAGTTCAACGGAACCGATGACCAGACTATGATAGCATATGGAGATAATCCCGAAACTCCTGAAAAGGATGGCTTTATGGTTGGAGAACCGATTATTTGGAAACTGTGTTCTTATGTTAAGGGAGATGCGCATACGATTGAGGTATTATATAATCCTGATTACCCGAACCATGACGGTGTTTTTGTGGTCGAAGGCATGTCAGCTCTGAGCAATACAATCGGACTCCATGTGATCGCATCCGCCACACCGGGAACCATTTGTGCCGGAGAGACAGTTCAGTTGGATGCTGAGGTTCCCGAACCCACTTCCGGGGTGACATTTACCTGGACATCAATTCCGGCAGGATTTACTTCGGATCAACAGAATCCTTTAGTAACGCCCGACGTGAATACGGTTTACCATGTTGAAGCATTTGATGGTCTTTTCCATGCGATCAGTGCCACTTCGGTGCTGGTCACTACGTCAAATACACTTAAAGATACCATTATGCTCCGTAATATCGTTGTCGCAAACGGGGCGAATTCATGTTACAATGCTATTGAGACCATTACAGTTGCCGGAAATGGCGAAACCTTTACAGTCCAGGAAGGTGGAAATGTACAATTGGTGGCCGGCCAGCGCATCCGGTTCCTCCCCGGAACAAGGGTGATGGCTGGTTCGGGACTTCATGCCTACATAACCGGTACCGGCGCGTATTGCTGTAATGTATCTCCTGCTGCGCCTCTTACAAAAGATGGAGAACTTTCCGGGAACACCCTGCTTCAGGCTGTTGAAAGCATGTCATTCTTTAAGGTATACCCAAACCCTACCACTGGTTCCTTTACACTTGAACTGAGCGACAAGGCGGAATCTGCCATAGTCTCGGTTGAAATTTATGGGGTGCTTGGCGATCGGATTCTTCAGGTTGAACTACCGGACTTGAACCATCACGAATTTGACCTGGCAGGGAACCGGCCGGGAATTTACTTTATTCGTGTAAGCAATGGCGTGAAAACGGAAATGACAAAGATCATCAAACAATAGGTGCCTGGATGATCTTTGCAAAAAAACCGATATTACTTATTTAATCTGTTAATTTCTATTTAAGCATACCAATCCTTTATTAACTTTGTTGCAGATCAACTGCAATGAAATGGATAACTATCAATCTCAGCTGGTGACCCAGACTGTATTCCGGATAATGGAAAAAGTTCATGGTCAGACAGACCTGAATTCAATTTTTGCTGTGATTCAGGAGATTATCACTGATCTGTTAGAAAAGTGTACAGTGAATGCGACTGCGAGTGGTACCATTCCAACTACAATGTTATCGCAAATCGACCATGATCTGCGCACACCGATGTGTGGTATCCTTGGATTTGCCGAGCTTCTCAGCGAGGAACTCCAGGATCCTGTACAAAAGAAAAAGGCTGATCATGTACTCGAATCAGCTCGCCGGCTGATGGAAATCCTTGACGGACTCATGTCAAAGTATGACGATGGTATTCATCATATTGAGGCTAAATTGCCTTTGGAAAGTGCCGGAGACATTGAAATGGAGGTTCAACCCGACTCTGAGGTCACTGAGCATAAGTCACGGAAAAATAAAACACGGAAGTTACCTGACGTTCTGATTGTTGAAGACAACATCGTGAATATTCAGTTGCTAATGATCTACATCCGGCGATACTGCAATATTTTTTCCAGCAGGAATGCCTTGTCGGCCATAAAGCAATGTCAGGAACAACATTTTGATGCAATTCTCATGGATATCCATCTCGGAACCGGGATGAATGGAATTGAGGCCATGCATGAAATTCGCAAAATTCAGGGCAAGGAAAAGATTCCCATCATTGCTGTGACCGGTTATGCCAACTATGGTGACCGTGCACGTTTCCTCGATTCAGGATTTACTGATTACATCAAGAAACCCATTGAACGTGAGGTAATCCGTGAGATTATGGAACGGCTATTCAAAAAAGAGCCAAAGTAATTTTTGTATTAACCCTAAGCTTCTGATGCCAAACTAAGGAGAATTTAAACCTGATACTTGTTGATCTTGTTATACTTTTTTCATGTTCCTCCTTTCCCGTATCATAAATTCGTCTACTTTTATTCTCCCTAAACTAGTCTGCTATGAAAAAATTCTCGCTGGTTACTTGTATTATTGTATGGTTTTTTAGCAATTTTTATCACCTTTCCGCTCAGGTTTCAATAAACATTGATGGCAGTGCACCCGATAATTCAGCGATGCTGGAAGTTAAATCAGCAACAAAAGGCTTTTTACCTCCTAGGGTAGCGCTCACAACAGTCAATGATGCCGCACCAATAATTGCTCCTGCAACAGGACTGCTCATTTACAACACCGCAACATCAGGAATCCCGCCAAACAACGTGACGCCCGGTTATTACTACTGGGATGGGCATGGTTGGCTTTCTGTTGCACTGCCACCGGGTTTGAACCCGGGAGATCTCCTTTACTGGAGTGGAAATCACTGGACCATCGTGCCTTCGGGGCTGCCGGGGCAGTTTCTTCAGTTATCACAGTCTTTTGTACCAACATGGGTTGGAAATACTTTTGCGCTTCTTACAACGACAAGTCCGGGGAACATTACAGAAACAGGCGCCGAAGTAGGCGGTGATATCACTGACGACGGAGGAGATGCCGTTACACACCGCGGCATTTGTTACAGCATAAATCCTGCTCCGGATATTGCTGATACGGCCATCACCTGTGGAGAAGGAACAGGAAGTTTTAGTTATACATTGTCGGGTTTAACCGGAGGAACAGTGTATTATGTCAGAGCCTACGCAAAGACCATTGTGGGTACTGCCTATGGAAACGAGATCACCTTTTCAACTGTGTCCCAGCCGACTCCGTGTCCCGGTATTCCCACAGTGGTGTATGCAGCGAAAACCTATCATACTGTATTGATCGGATCGCAGTGCTGGCTTCGGGAGAATCTTGATATCGGAACCCGGATCGGTGGTACAACCGAACAAGCGGATAACGGGATTGTTGAAAAGTATTGCTATAATGATCTGGATGAAAACTGCGCCGTATATGGCGGACTTTATCAATGGAATGAAATGATGCAATATGTTTCTATCCCTGGAATGCAGGGTATTTGTCCTTCCGGATGGCATGTTCCCACGGATGCTGAATGGAGTGCAATGGCGCTGTTTCTTGGCGGAGAAAGTACTGCCGGAGGGCCGATGAAAGAGATTGGAAATGCACATTGGACGGCGCCTAATCAGGGCGCAACAAATTCCAGTGGATTTACCGGGCTGCCGGCGGGTGAACGCAATGGCAGTACAAGTTTTATCAACCTTGCCAATTATACGACTTTCTGGTCTTCCTCAGCAGATGCCTCAAACTGGGGATTACACAGGAGCCTCGAGTATAATACTGAAAATTTAATCAGGTACAGTTCAGCAAAAAATTTTGGTTTTTCGATTCGCTGTTTAAAAGACACGTGTACCTCCTATTCAACTGTCAGCGTATCCATCACTACCTCCTCCAACCCGGTGAATTCAGGAACCCAGGTGACCTTTACTGCCACCCCGGTCAACGGAGGGACTGTTCCTGCTTATCAGTGGAAAATAAATGGGATCAATGCCGGCGCCAATGGCCCGGACTATACGTATGAACCGGTAAATGATGATGTAATTACTTGTACACTGAGCTCAAATGCAGCATGTGTAACGGGAAATCCGGCTGAGTCAAATGCCATCACCATGATTGTCAACTCTGTAACTGCCCCCTGCCCCGGTATTCCGACAATTCTTTATGAAGGGAAAACATACAACACACTTCAGATAGGGAACCAATGCTGGCTGAAAGAGAATCTCAACGCCGGGACAATGATCAATGGCTCGTCCGAACAGTCCAACAATAGCATTTTGGAGAAGTATTGTTATAATAATCTTGAATCAAACTGTGATCTGTATGGTGGTTTGTATCAATGGGCAGAGGCTGTTCAATATTATAATGGCGCCACGAATGTTACCTCATGGAGCCCTGTTCCGGAAAGGGAAATAACAGGTATTTGTCCTTCCGGCTGGCATCTGCCATCTGAAGGGGATTGGAATTCACTGGTAGTCTCCCTGGGAGGTACTGAAGCAGCCGGCGGTAAAATGAAGGAAAGCGGACTTCTTCATTGGGTTTCACCTAACACTGGCGCTTCGAATAGTTCCGGATTTACGGCTTTACCAGGTGGATATCGTTTCACCTCGGGTACTTTCCACAGCTCCGGATATTCTGCAAGATCATGGACTGGTTATGAGTTTTCCGGGTCAGCCTCATGGTTTGAACAGTTAGTGTATAATGATGATAATATTGTTGCCAACAACATTTCAAAGCAGTATGGTCATTCAGTCCGATGTCTGAAAGATACCTGTACATCTTATTCAACGGTAAGTGTCTCCATCAGCGCCTCGGCAAATCCGGTTACGGCCGGCACACTGGTGACCTTCTCGGCAACCCCGCTGAATGGTGGACCCACTCCTGGCTTTCAGTGGAAGGTCAATGGGGTGAACGTGCCCTCCGGCAGTGCGACTTACACTTTTGCACCTGCAAACAATGATGTTGTTGTTTGTGTGGTTACATCGCAGTTACCCTGCACCTCAGGGAATCCGGCAACTTCCAATGCGATAACCATGCAGGTGGCTGCTGCAGGCGCTCCTTGCCCCGGAACCGCCCCGGTATCTTATGGCGGACAAACCTATAATACGGTTCAGATAGGGGAACAATGCTGGTTAAGGGAAAATCTGAATATCGGCGCCATTGCAGATAGTTATACAGACCAAACCGATAATGGTATTGTTGAGAAATACTGTTATGATAACCTGGAATCAAATTGTACAGTTTATGGAGGTTTGTATCAGTGGGCAGAATTAGTGCAGTATTTGAATGGTGCGACCAATTTGACTTCGTGGAATCCGGTACCGGTTGGAAATGTCAAGGGATTGTGTCCAAACGGCTGGCACATTCCTTCCGATGGCGAATGGACACAAATAGCAAATTACCTTGATGGGCCAGCGGTTGCCGGTGGAAAAATGAAAGAGACCGGGGAGGTGCATTGGTTGAATCCCAATACAGATGCTACGAATTCAAGTGGATTTACGGCCCTGGGTTGCGGACACCGGGCGCCGGAAGGCGGCTTTCTTGTTTTCAACCAATACACGAATTACTGGAGTTCAACGGAGTATTCAACGATCGCATCCTGGAGCCGGGCGCTTGGAAACATCGCCGCTGCTTTATGGACGGACGCAGACTATTACAAAACGAAAGGCTTTTCAGTCCGTTGCGTGAAAAATAATCCCTGAGCCAAAAGCCGCAGGGATTTACCGAAGTATTCATTGAACCATTACAATAAAGCATCAAATAATACTTCAACCGGGTGATAAGCCTGCCGCCCGGTTCCATCGCTTATCTGGTGACGGCATGAGGTTCCGGGTGCCGCGATAACCACTTCCGGGGGTGCTTTACGGACTTCAGGAAACAGGACAAGTTCGCCGACCTTCATTGAAACTTCGTAATGTTCTTGCTCATAACCAAACGCCCCCGCCATACCACAACAACCCGATTTAATCTCTTCAACCTTGTAGTTGGCTGGTATTGAAAGCATTCTTTTCGTTGGGTCCACCGAAGCCAGCGCTTTCTGATGACAGTGGCCATGTAGTTTAATCACTTTTGAATCTTTTGTGAACAGGGATTTTAAATGATCGGTTTCTGAACTCCATTGCCCGGCGGCTGATCGTTCTGTCAATAAACCTGATTCCATCTCCCTGACAAGGAATTCATCAAACATCAGCGCATTCTTAGCCAATTTTATCGCTGATTCCTTAAGGGATAGATCAACCAGTTCGGGATACTCATCCCTGAAGGTCAGGATGGCCGAAGGTTCAATGCCGATAAGTGGAGTTTCAGCGGAAATGAGATCCTTCAGTTTGCTGACATTCTTATTAGCCAGGTTTTTCGCTTTCCTGATAAGACCTTTTGACAAAAATGTACGCCCGCTTTCTTCATGATCAGGGATAATGACACGATAGCCGAATGCATTCAGGAGTTTAATAGCTTTGATGCCAATCTCTACATCATTGAAATTGGAAAATTCATCTGCGAACAAATACACGGTTTTTCCCTTGTTCGTTCCTCCGGATGAGGTCGCACCAACCATACTCATGGAATTATTTTTACCCGCCCAGGAACGCAGTGTGATGTTGTAAAGCAAAGGAATATTACGTTCGGGGGCAAATCCAAGGACTTTTTTCGTGATTCCAGAAATCAGTTTGTTTTTTTGGATGAAATTGAAGATACCAGGAGCGAGGCTCCCAAGTTTGTTAATACTGGTGATGTTGGCGATAAGTCTCGACCGGAGCGGGATGTCGTGTGCATCATACCAGTGCTGGAGGAATTCGGCCTTAAGTTTGGCAATATCCACATTCGACGGGCATTCTGATTTACAAGCCTTGCAGGACAGGCACAAATCCATCACTTCGTAAATTTCACGATGATCAAATGGATTGGTTTTGGAGGAATTCGTAAGGAACTCCCTGAGCATGTTGGCCCTGGCGCGTGTAGTTGTATTCTCCTCCTTAACAGCCATGTACGAGGGGCACATATACCGGCCTGTCATTACACTGTTGCGGCAGTCGCCCGAACCGTTGCATTGTTCGGCTGCTCTCAGGATACCATGGCTTCCCGAGAAATCGAAAACCGTTGGAATATCGCGGACGGGCTTTCCCGGTTCAAACCGAAGACTGGTATTCATCTTCGGGGTATCCACTATTTTATTAGGATTAAAAATGTGGTTGGGATCCCAGAGATCTTTGATCTCCTTAAATAATTTGTAATTTGCTTCACCCAGCATTAGCGGGATAAATTCTCCGCGAAGGCGGCCGTCGCCATGCTCCCCCGACAATGATCCGTTGAATTTCTTGACCAGCTTTGCCGTTTCAAGCGCTACGGTGTGAAAAAGTTCGACATCAGCAGGATCCTTGAGATTCAGCACCGGACGGAGGTGGAGTTCCCCCGAACCGACATGGGCATAATAAACGCAGTCAAGTCCCAGCTTGGCCAGCATCTGATTGAATTCTTCAATGTATGCAGGCAGCACTGCAGGGCTCACCGCAGTGTCCTCCGTAACTGGCACTGGTTTTCGGTCGCCGGGGTAGTTGGAGAGCACACCCAGTCCGGCTTTTCGAAGATCCCATACTTTTTTGACGTCAGGGGGGAAAATAATCGGGAAGTGGTATCCCAGTCCGGCCGAACGGAGCTCAGATTCAAGCCTTTGATAGATATCCAGGATTTCCTCTCTTGAATCACGTGCAAATTCAATGATAAGGATCGCACCCGGATCCCCTTCAATGAAAAACCGGTTCTGTCGCTGGGTTATATTGTCTTTGGTACAGTCCATGATCGCTTTGTCCATCAGCTCGACCGAACCCGGCTTATACGTCAGGGCTACCAGGTTTGCTTTCAGCGATTCAGCAATGGTGTGGCAATGCACGCAGATCAACGCCTTTTCCTTTGGTGGCAGGGGAACAAGGTTAAGTTTGATCTCGGTCATGAACATCAGGGTCCCTTCGGATCCGGCGATGAGTCTGGAGAAATTGAATCGGGACGCGGGACACGGGACGCGTGACAGAAAATTATCCTTCTCTTCTATGTCCCATGTCCCGTGTCCCGTGTCCCGTGTCCCGATTTTTCGTCCCGCGTCCCGATTTTTCGTCCCGTGTCCTGCGTTCCGATGAAATGGTTCACTATCTAATAGCAAGTCCAGCGCATATCCTGTATTTCTGCGGTGAATATCAGGTTCAGGGTACTCCCGGCGGATGTTTTGCTGATTTTCAGGGTTGGAAAGAATTTCACTGATCTGCCTGTAGATTTTATTTTCCAGGGTATCCCCGTTACATTTATCCCTGAATTCATCCGGCGAAAGTTCCCTGAACTCCACCCCGGAACCATCACTGAGAAATCCTTTCACCGATATGACATGGTCGCGGGTACTGCCATAGAGAATGGAATGTGCACCGCACGAATTGTTACCAACCATGCCGCCCATCATGCACCGGCTTGAAGTGCTGGTTTCGGGACCGAAAAATAACCCTTGCTTTTCAACAACCTTATTAAGTTCATCGAGGATAACACCAGGCTGAACACGTACCCAATGTTCTTCGGCATTGATTTCGAGAATCCTGGTCATATAGCGTGAAACATCCACCACCAGGCCTGGTCCAACAACCTGCCCGGCGAGTGAAGTGCCCGCTGTTCGTGGAATAAGCGGGATTTTTTCGGCAGCTGAAAAGCCTATAAGTTCATTAATATCGGCAGCATGCTTTGGTCGGGCAACGCCCAGCGGAATTTCACGGTAGGCAGAAGCGTCGGTGGCATAAAGAATCCGCTGACTATGATCGGTATAGATTTCGCCTTCAAACCGGGGTTTCAGGGAATTTATTTTCTGTTGCAGAGAGGAAATGTCCATATTGTCAATAATAAAGAAAGGCTATTCCATTTTTTGAAGAAGGTCAAACCAGACAGTTGAATTTTTCAGCATCCGGAACTCTGGTTGCTGTACCATCCTTGATTTATCTGAAAATCCCTTGCCGATAGCAATGTTAAGCTGCCCGAAAGCAGCCGTTGTATCATATCCTTGCAAAAGGATGACGGCGCGCATGTAATTGGGTTCGGGATTTAACGGATCGGCTAATTCGTAAACATCGATTAATTTTTTAGCCACTTCCCGGTTACGCTGGTTGATAGCCTGGCTGGCATTCGAATAGCACATGAGGCTCAGGAATGCACTCAATCGTGCATTCATCAGCGTATCTTCCGGATTGAGTCCTTTCATATGTTTGCTGCTCATTTGTTCAATCCGTTTTTTCCACCATAATTGATCCCTGGAAAACAGGTCATCCAAAAGTGATTGCTGCTCGTTTGACTCTTTTTTCAGGATTTTAGCCCGATAGGCAATTTGCTTTTTGTATTCAGGATGGATTTCAACGGATTGCAGTGTTTGTTTGAAACCATCAGCAGGAATCAATCCTTCGGAAAATGAAACAGCCTCCCTGCAGGCTTCAGCTGCAGCTATCAGCTGATTCTGATCTCTTGCTGAAGATATCCTGTCATTGAATCCCGACATGATCCGGCTTATGAGACTGTCATCCCGGTTGAGTGTCCCATCTTTCATGGCATTGAGCGTAATCCATTGAAAACCATCTTCCATCACACTGGCGGGAGGCCATGCGTGCGGACCAGGAAAGGTGGTAATAAAATGGCGGATGCCAAGCCGGTCAAGAATCCCGTCGAGCCGGATCATTTCGTTCAAGTTGAAATCGGCTGTGCCTGCAATGCCAAAGTAATCAAACCGGCTGTCAGGTGGCTGATTCCCGGCCGCGAAACCGGCCCCGCAACCGATCACTCCTTTTACCTCGCGGTAGTAAGTAGCGGCCATCCCTGCAACGCGTGAACCACCTGAAAAACCTGCAAGGTATATTCTGTTGCTGTCGGATGGATAAACCGACCTGATTTCGCCAAGCATGCCTGTGATGACAGGTCCGATTTCGGTGGTTGGTTGCCCGTTGTGGGAATCGTTCGAGCCAATGAGGATATATCCGTACTTTTCGGCAAGGTCCTTATACTTGTTAACCGGGGTTAATCCTGATCCGCTTGGATCAAGGGCAAGAATGACAGGATATTTTATGTTGCCATCCCCGCAACCCGACGGTAAATAGAGCGCGTAGGACAGTTCATTCCCGGTGAACCCATCTACCTTTTCATGGACAATGCCGGGTTTGAGCAACGGTTTAACGGGTGATTCATTTCTTCCTGCACCGGAAGAACATGATACGGATATTAAAAGAAAAACCAGGATAAGGCTGGTCGCCGGAATATGGTTCATCCTCTGTGCACAAATCACTTTTTATAAAAGTTGGTAGATTCAAAAATTTTATCAGCCGATTTGGCTATAAAACCGCTGTATAGTGTGCCATCGCTGTCGGGGTAGCGTTTTGCGAATTCATAATAACAGCCGGGAATCTCAAATTCACCTTCAGTAAACCTGAATTTTACCATCCCTGCGCGGATGCTCGACTGTTCAAGCAATTCTTCCGGTGTTCCCTGGATTTCACCGCCTGCATCATTAAGCAGGAATCCATGCGATTTCAGGAATGAATTAATTTTCTGGATTGAGTCCAGCTTTTTCAGCCCATTCACGCTCACAGTAAAATGGTTGGCACAAAAACCATTCACGTAAAGCCATCCTGCATATTCCGATTCGGTTCGGAGCTTTTCATACACTTCAAAGGAAGGTCTTCCCGAAACATTGCCTGCATAGATCAGTTCATCTGAACCGGTCAACGTAACCGGGATTTGAGCAATCCAATCCTTGACAGTCTGCTGCAGGAAAGGGCTGAATTCATCTACCAGCAATTCACTGATAAATACCCGGGGCGCATCAGGATCGGTTTGGTGTTCATAATGTTTTGCATATAACTTCTTGGTTTCAAAGTGATAGTCACCTTTGAATTCGTACCCGTTTTTCAGGAATACCTGTGCCAGTTTATCTACGCCAATGGCTGGATTCCTGAAGGTACGAAAGGCGATGTGGTCGTTGATTACTGTTTCGCCTTCAGCCCTGAAGAGATCATATACCTGTTGAGTGGAGGGATTTTGCATGGTATAATCATTCCATAAGCGATCGAAAATATCGTTGTGTTGCATAATGTCTGGTTTTGGTGATCAAAAATACAGAAAAGATCGTTCCGGAAAGTCAAGGATTATTTGTTCACATGCACAGACTATCCTATTTTTGACAAGGGATTAATCATGCAGGTTTTCCAGATGACTGATATTTTACATTATTGTCTTATCTTTCGATTTGATGTTTTTATTGGCATAAAATGATGGAAAACGGCTTCTGGCGTTTTGCATTTTGCATTTTGCATTTTGATTC
>CAISJJ010000250.1 GCA_903885595.1 uncultured Bacteroidales bacterium | reverse complement strand
ATGATCCTGGTAAGTGATCAGTTGTCTAATATTTTCAAGGATTGGGTTGCCCGACCCCGACCTACATATGAATCTGGTTTGCCAATTATACATACGGTGAACGGATACCGGGGCGGTCAGTTTGGGTTTTATTCGGCTCATGCATCCACCAATCTAGCCATTGCAATTTTTTTAATCTGCATTTTTCAGAAAAGGTTCCGATACTTTTCTCTGTTCATTATTGCATGGGCTTTTTTCATGGCTTATACCCGCATTTACCTGGGAGTGCATTATCCCGGTGATATTATTGGAGGATGGATTGCCGGAGGATTGATTGGCTGGGGGATTGGGATGCTCACCATGTGGTTCATTTCTAAAGGGATTCAGCAACCCTGATAAATAATCACCGGGATTAAAACAATTCAGACACAATTTACGTTATAATCAACCTGACCGGAATAGGTAATCCAGCTATTGTTTCATTCGTTGTACTTATTGACCTGGATGAAAACCGGTTTATATTCTTTGTTGAAGCAGTAAATACTAAATCGGACTCCTATCACGAGAATTTTACAATTACATCATTCAACTGAGTTCGGTCATCAATTAAAACCTTTCATATGCAAAAGACAGTGAAAATCACTTTATTGTTATTATTGGTTGCTGTAGCAACCCCTAAAGGTATTTTTGCAACGGGACCGCTTGATCCGGTGAGATTGGGAACGTGGGTAGTTAATGCAGGAATTGGACCTGGCACACATTATTTTGGTAATGGTATTGGGTTTGGACCGGCTTTGAAAGGATCGTTCGAAGCTGGCCTTTTTGATCTTGGTCCCGGGGTAATCACCCTGGGTGGTGAAGCCACCTTTTCATTTTTCAACTACCACTATGGACAGGACTGGCATGAATCGTGGATCAATTTTATTTTTGGCGCGCGTGGCGCTTATCATTATGGCTGGGATGTTGAAGGTTTGGATACCTATGGAGGAGTCCCGCTGGGAATAGGGTTTAGTGCAAACTTCGGGGATGATCAAAGTGGAAGTTTGGGGTCAATGCCGGTTTTTCCATATGTTGGAGTGTTTCTTGGCGCTTCTTATTTTTTCACGAAGACTATTGGAATCAATGGCGAGGTAGGGTTTAATTCAACCTATGCAAACATCGGGGTGGTTTTCAAATTAAAATAGATTTATCCCTTTGTTTTTAATACCCATAAGCTCTTCCTTCAAGCTTCAATACCTTGACTTTCCAAACATTTACTTCACGGATTGCAGGGGGATTGAATTTAAATTCCCTCTCTGCGTAATGCGCCATTATGATGTGGAAGGCAGCAATTTTTTCTTCCGGACTGGTAATGAATTCAGCCTCTCCATAACAAAGAACGCTTCGGTATTTCATACTCCATGAGCACGCCACCTCTTCATTCTGATAACGTAAGAGATGGTCAGCAGTGAAATTGATGCAAACGGCGGGATGTAATGTAAGAATATCAATTTTCTTGCCGTGTTGTGCGCCATGAAGGTAGATCACCTCATCCTTAAAGCCAAAATTCATGGGGATTACATAAGGTTTTCCTTCAAGATCGGTCATGGCAAGATGGCACCACTGGCAGCGTTGAATTATTTCAACGAACTCCTTTTTTTCAGTAATTGCGCGTGCTCTCATCGTGTTTAACCAGGCTTTCCAGTAATGAAGAAATCAACGAAAGGATAATACTGAAGAGTAGTGCCCACCAGAAACCATCTACGACAAACCCAGGCACCCATGCTCCTGCAATCATGATAATGAAAGCATTGATAGCGAGCAGGAACAGTCCAAAGGAAAAGATGGTAAATGGAAGAGTCAGCAGGATCATCAACGGTTTTAAAAAAATATTCAGCAGGCTGAGCACCAACGCAACAAGCATCGCGGTCCAAAAGGAACCAACATGAATACCCGGCAGAAGATACCCCCCCAGCAGGATGGCAACCGAGGTAATGAATAATCTAAGAATAAATGGCATATCGATAAAATTTTGAATAAAAATCTTCTGCAAAGGTAAATAATTTGAGTTTCGTTGTAAATTTGGCTGATATAGATTCCCAGGTCACTCATCCTAACAGTACAATGCCGGAGAAAGTTAATGATCGAACGATTTTTTCGCTGCTGGAGGTCACACTCAGTATTCAAAAAACCTTATCGCAACGCTATACAGGTTCATTTTGGATCAAAGCGGAGATGAACAAGCTGAATCATTACCCCCAATCGGGGCATTGTTATCCCGACCTGGTCGAAAAAACCGATGGCAAAATTGTTGCTGAACTGAGATCCACCATCTGGAAAGATGATTTTAAGAGAGTAAATGAAAATTTTCTGAATATCCTTCATGAACCCTTGAAAAATGGAATCAATATTCTTTTCTGTGCAAAAATATCCTTCAGTCCGGTATATGGACTGAGCCTGAGGATTATCGATATTGACCCGTCATGGTCATTGGGCGAACTTGAAAAGGAAAAACAGCAGACAATTGAAAAAATAAGGAAAGAGGGCCTTTTTAATGCAAACAAGGGATTATTGTTATCATTACTCCCAAAGCGTATTGCTGTGATATCGGTTCAAACCAGCAAAGGATACGCAGATTTTCGTAAAATCATTGATGGCAATGAATGGGGGTACACCTTTTTTCATATGCTTTTTCCTGCATTACTTCAGGGGGAAAATGCAGTTGAATCCATTATTGGCCAGCTGGAGCAAATCAGGAGGGTGAAGCATCATTTCGATGTGGTTGCCATTATTCGCGGGGGAGGCGGGGATGTGGGTTTGACTTGTTATAACAATTATGAACTATCAAAGGCAATTGCTTTGTTCCCGTTGCCTGTAATAACCGGCATCGGTCATTCGACCAATGAAACGGTTTCTGAAATGATTGCTTTTAAAAATGCGATTACCCCGACTGAATTAGCAGATTATCTCATTCAAAAATTTCACAACTTTTCTGTTCCTGTTCAGAGAGCCTTTGAAACCATAACCGGATTCTTCAGCAGGCTAATGCAGGATGAAAAAGTAAGGATGCTGAATACGGTCCGGTTCTATAAGTCAGTTACCATGTCGGCGCTGGCGAGGTTTAATCAGGATGTCGGAAATGAAATCAAGGTATTGCAGCAGCATTCAAAATATTTCATTCATCAGCAGCGGGAGAAACACATTCATCAAAATTTAATCCTGATTGAAAAAGGTTCCAGACGGATGTTGGTTTTAAAAATTCCGTTAATCGACGCAACGGGGGTTAATATATTAAATAGGGCACGCAACTTCATCCGTAGAGAAGTTCAGGTTGTTGCAGGAATCGAAAAGAACATAGCGCTTTTAAACCCGGTTAATATTTTCAACCGTGGATACAGCATCACCATGGTCAATGGCAAAGTGTTGAAAACGGTTGAAGATCTTCGCGAGGGTACAATTTTGAAAACCATTTTGCCGGATGGAAATATAACAAGCATTGCACAATCAGTAAAAAAAGCAGAAAAATATGAATAAGGAGCCTAATTATACTGAAGCCTTTGAAGAACTTCAGGAAATAGTGTCTGAAATTGAAGGGGGAGATATTTCTGTGGATGTGTTATCAGAAAAGGTAAAGAGAGCCGCCTTGCTGATCAGGATCTGTAAAAGTAAACTCACTTCGACGGAAGAAGAGGTATCCAGGATTTTAAAAGAACTGGAATAGCAGTTTAATCAATTTTCTCATGGGCCGTGTCGCGTGCTCCCTGTCCCGAAAACAGGTGCCGGTATACATCTTCCATTTTTGCCACCGGGATTATATGAATGGAATACCGTTTGAAGTCCAGGCCCTTTGTATTATATCTGGAAATAAAAATGCGATCGAACCCCAGTTTATCAGCCTCCGAAATGCGCTGTTCGATGCGGTTTATCGGTCGTATCTCTCCACTGAGGCCCACTTCCGCAGCAAAACAGGTCTTTGAATCGACAGGGTAGTCCTGGTTGGATGAAAGTACGGCGGCCACTACGGCCAGGTCAATGGCAGGGTCATCCACTTTAATACCCCCGGCAATATTGAGAAAAACATCTTTATGACCAAGTCTGAAACCACTGCGTTTCTCAAGTACGGCAAGCAGCATATTGAGACGCCTCACATCAAAGCCGGTGGTTGACCGTTGAGGGGTTCCATAAACGGCTGTGCTAACCAGCGCCTGGGTCTCAATCAGCATGGAGCGCTGTCCCTCCATCATTGCAGCTATAGCAATGCCACTCACGGCTTCGTCTCGCTGGCTTAGCAATATCTCCGAAGGATTGGTTACCTCGCGCAACCCCGTATCGTTCATCTCATAGATGCCCAGTTCGGAGGTTGATCCGAAACGATTTTTCAAAGAACGCAGGATCCGGTAGCCATAATTCCGGTCGCCCTCAAACTGCAGTACGGTATCGACCATATGCTCGAGTATCTTGGGCCCGGCCAGGCTGCCGTCCTTTGTTATGTGCCCGATGAGAAAAACCGGGGTATTGGTCAGTTTCGAATACTTTTGCATTTCAGCTGCGCACTCTTTGATTTGAGAAACACTCCCGGCAGACGATTCAATATGATCGGTTTGCAGGGTCTGGATTGAGTCGGCAATGATGATGCCGGGGCGCAGTGATTCAAGGTGCTGAAAAATAGCCTGGGTATTGGTCTCGGTAAGGATATAGCAGTTTTCGTTCCTGATCCCCAGTCTTTCAGCCCGCATCCTGATCTGCTGGTCACTCTCCTCTCCTGTAATGTAAAGAATTTTCTGATCTGAACACTTGAGCGCCACCTGCAGCATGAGTGTTGATTTACCAATACCAGGTTCTCCCCCTATAAGTGTGAGTGATCCGGGAACAAGTCCACCTCCCAGCACCCTGTTCAACTCCTGGTCATGTGTGTTCAATCGTGCTTCCAGGGTAAAAGCAACTTCGGATATTTTGACAGGAACTACTGATCTCCGGTCACTGAACGCCGATTTTACAGAACCCTTATCCTCCCGCTGAATTACCTCCTCAACAAAGGTATTCCACTCTCCGCATACATTGCATTTGCCCATCCACTTGGGAGCCTGGGCACCACAGTTCTGGCAGAAAAATGCGGTTTTGGTTTTCAAAGGTGTACTTTCTGAGCAAGTTCAATCGTATGGGTTGTTGAATATCCTTTTGTCAGTTCAATGGTTACCACCTGGCCACCTCTGGCTTTTACCACATCGCTGCCAACGATTTCCTTGTTATCATAATCCTTCCCTTTTACAAGAATATCAGGTTGAACAAGTTTGATCAGTTCATATGGTGTATCTTCACTGAAAAGAACTACACTATCCACAAATGATAATGCCCCAAGGGTAATGGCACGAGCTTCTTCATTGTTAACCGGGCGGTGGGCTCCCTTGATACGGCGGACCGAATCGTCGGAGTTGAGCCCGATAATCAGTATATCACCCATGTCACGGGCTTTGGAAAGATATTCAATATGCCCAAGATGCAACACATCAAAGCATCCATTGCTGAACACAATTTTTTTATCCTTAAAACGCCAAATCGAAAGTTGTCTTCGAATGTGATCCCATGTGTAAATCTTTGACTGAATTATTTTAAGTCTTTCCATTGGTTTTTTTATTGAATGAAAGTAATATCAATGAAATGCCGCCGATAAGCAAGATCATACCGGTTTGTGCTGTCCAGGCAATCCATCCCAAAGCCAGTCCGGTTGGACGTGATATGCCATATAACATGAGTGTCTCCTGGATGATTGCAGGATAGAGTCCGATCCCTCCGGGGGTTACCATGATTCCGACACTACCCAAAACCAGCGACGAAAGCCCGGCGCCGGGACTAAGGGTACTCGTATCGGCGAAGCAGAAGAAACAAACGTAAAGCATAAAAAAGTACAAACCCCAGATGGTGACAGAATAAAAAATGAATAGGCCGGGTTTACGAATCTGGCTTAGTGATTTTAATCCTTCCCAAAATCCGAGGATCAGTTTTTTGACTTTCAGGAAAAACTTGGAGGTGGCTATCTTTTTTCGCATCAGGAAGAGAAACGTAAAAACGACAATGACCAGGATCACGCCAGTGATGATAAACACGCTGCTGAAAATAGGGTTCTGGAATTTTTCCGCCAGCTTTGGATAAATATTGGAATTTAAGTAATGTCCGATAGTTCCAGCTTGAGTAATGATCATGAGAAAAAACAAAAGAATAAAAAAAATCATATCAATCGCTCTTTCAGTGATCACCGTGCCAAATGATTTGTTGAAGGGAATATTTTCGTAACGGGCCAGGATACCGCACCTGGTCACTTCACCCAGCCTCGGAAAAGCAAGGTTTGCAAAATATCCGACCATCACCGCGAAAAAGGTGTTTTTAAGGGATGGTTTGTAGCCCATGGGTTCAAAAAAGAGCATCCATCGGAGCGAACGAAGTATGTGACTGAATACACCCATCACAATGGTGAGGATAACCCAATTATAATTGGCAATGCGAAAGGAGTGCAGGATCTGGCTTCGCTCGAGGGGGGTCAGGCCACGCAGCGAAAGCCATATAATAAAAATACCAAGGCCCAGGAACAGCGAAAATTTAATAAAAGTTGCCGCCGGGTTGGTTCGGGGCGTTTCTTCCGCTGGGATCTCAATCATTCCTGTGTTTTTTAACCTTGACGAATTTGTTTTTTGAATCGGCAAATGCAATGGATAACTTGAAGTTTTTGGCTCCATCAAAATCCTTGATCGTTTAGGATGCAGTTATAACCGCCTCAAGGATCTAATACTGCCTGTTGAATTTATATAGGTGCTGATGACAACGGCACGATAGATCTTCGATTTCAATACCTGAACCGCATCATGCAGCAAAATTACGAAAAAAGTTCAATATTGTCGATCAGGCGGACATCTCCTAAAAAAACAGCAGTTAATGCAACTGCTTGCTCTTTTTGATTCCAGTTCCTTAGGGGCAACAGACTATCCTCATCGCTGATTTCAAAATATTCGACACGGAAAGCTGGGTTTTCATGGATTTTTTTTATTGCCCATTCTTTCAATTCCTCTACTGGTATCTTCCCGGCTTTTGTTTTCACCATCGACATGATTTGAAATAATTTTGGTGCAATAGTACGTTCGGCAATCGTCAGCCGCATATTTCGTGAACTCATGGCTAATCCGTCGGGCTCCCTGACTGTGGCACAGGGAATAATGTCAACCGGGATCTGAAGTGTTTTGACCATATGACGGATAATTGCCAGCTGCTGAAAATCCTTTTTTCCAAAATAGGCACGTGTCGGTTTGATAATGTCAAACAATTTTTTAACAACAATGGCGACGCCTTTAAAATGTCCTGGCCTGAATTTTCCCTCTAATCCTTTATCCAGCGTGCCAAATTCAAGATCAAAGATGTAGGTTTCATTCTCAGGGTACATTTCCAACGTGCCTGGAACGAATAGGACATCGCAACCGATATCTTCCAGCATTTTTATGTCTGAGGCCAGTGTGCGCGGATATTTTGCCAGATCTTCCTGGTTGTTGAATTGGATAGGGTTTACAAAAATACTGCAAACTGTGAGATCATTTTCCATTTTCGAACGGTTCATCAGGGCCAGGTGACCCTTATGCAACGCGCCCATTGTCGGAACAAAACCGATGCGCTTGCCAATATCCGATTGACTGCACAGGTATTCCTGTATTTCCATGATTTTAGAGAATTGTTTCATCGGTGCCATTTTGTAAATACCTGAAGAATCGCTATCAATACTCCCTGCAAAGGTGCAAAAAATGGGATTGATTCAAAAGTGAAATTGATTATCCAGATACTGATATTGTGATTCTTCCCGTTAAGAAACAAAAAAGGCTACCACATGGTCAATGTGATAACCTTCCTTCAGATCCGAATGATCAGGATTCACTTCAGAGCGATCCCTCATCGTATGCTTTTTCTCCGTGCAAAGCTATATCCAGTCCGGCTTTTTCGTGTTCTTCAGTAACCCTGACGCGTGTAATCAGGTTAATCAAAGCCAGCATGATGTAAGTGAAAATGAAAGCGTAGGCAGAGGCTGCGATAACCGTGATCAGTTGTTTGAAGAAAAACGAACCTTGTCCAAACCATAATCCTTCAGAAAGGACCGCCGGGTTGATTGCGCTGGTGGCAAAAACACCGAGGAGGATGGTGCCCAGCAGTCCACCAACTCCATGAACCCCCCACACATCGAGCGCATCATCCCATTTTAGTTTGTTTTTCAGTTGTACGGCCAGGTAACAGGTTACTCCAGCTGCAGCCCCGATAATAGGTGCCGACCACATCGGAACAAACCCGGCGCAGGGTGTAATGGTAGCCAACCCGGCGATGGAGCCAGTCAATAACCCAAGAAGTTTTGGTCTCCCTTCACGGATCCATTCGATGGCGACCCAGGTGGCAGTGGCAAATGAGGCGGCCACATCTGTATTTATAAAAGCAAGCGCAGTGATTTTATCCACCTGGAGCTCACTGCCGGCATTAAAGCCATACCAGCCAAACCAAAGCAATCCACTTCCGATGGCAACAAGCGGAATACTGTTAGGCGTCGAATTCTTATCGGTTCGGGCGCCAATATAAAATACGGAAGCGAGCGCTGCAAAACCTGCAGTGGCATGAACCACAATTCCGCCTGCAAAATCAAGTACTCCCCACTGAGCAAGTAATCCGTTGCCCCATATCATATGGACAAACGGATAATATACCATGATCTGCCAAACCGTGAGGAAAATCATGTAAGACCTGAATGTGACACGGTTTACAAATGCCCCGGTTATCAGTGCAGGGGTGATGATAGCGAACATCATCTGGTAAACGATGAAAACGATTTCTGGAATTTTTCCATTTCCAGCATAGATTGAATCAATGGTGACCCCATTGAGGAAAATTTTATCAAGATTTCCAAAGATTCCGCCTTCTCCGCCACTGAAGCACAATGAGTATCCGAAGGTAACCCATAGCACAGTTGTCCAGCCCAATGAAGCGAAGCTTTGAATCATAATTCCCAATATATTGCGCTTCGTTGCTAAACCACCATAGAAGAACGCCAGCGCAGGCGTCATTAACATGACCAGGCTTGCCGATAACAGCATAAACCCGGTTGAACCAACATCGATTGTTCCCATAAAAATGATTTTAGATTTTCGATTTAAATTTTGGTATGCTTATTTCAATTTATTGATTTCGAAATTTGCGCATGATCGTATTTATTTTTTCGGGTGTTCCCGAATGCCTCGCATTTCACTATTTCGCTATTTCGCTACTTCGCTATTTCGCTACTTCGCTATTTCGCTACCTACAATGAGATCCCAAACACCAGAAACACACTTTCCGCCTGAGGATTGGTTATAATGGATCCGAAGACAGGAAGTGAGTAATCTTTGGTGATAGGAATAGATTTTGAAACCGTGCATCCGGCGTTGATAATTCCCGCTGTGGGACCATACCATGATGAACCAAACGGGATGCCTCCGATAAAAGGTTTTACCCCAAACCCTTTGACATTAAACTGGTAGGCCGCTTCAAAATAGGTTGAAAAATTGTTGTCGTTTCCGGCTCCATATACTCCGGTTGAATCCTTGCCTTTATCAGCGCCATATACCAGCGTACCTGCAAAGAGTTGCAAAGGGAACTTTTCGGGGCCTGCCCATGAAATACAAACTTCAATGGTGTGACCGGTCGTGTTGTTTTTGAAATCAAAATACCGGTTCCCGCTGTTTGGATCGAGAGAATTGGGAAGGAAATAATCGTAGGCCATGATGGTAAAACCTTTCAATGTATAAGAAAGGTAGAAGTCGAATTCCGCATAGTTGCCCATGTTTACAACTACGGTATCGTTGATTTGGTTTGAATACTGGCCGAAACCATATGAGCCCCAGAAACCGGCTTTAAAACCTGCCACAGAGAATGCAACCGCAGGCTGAATCCCCGGTGAATTTCCGTAATCCGCGCCTCGCCATATATAACGACTTACCAGGTCGGCGCCCACACTGAAGGTTGCTGGAGCGCCAGTCTTTTCTTCAGTTTTATTTTCATCCTGCAGTTGGGCTAACACACTATTTGTCTGAGCAATCATAATGATTCCCAGAATAAAAGTGCAGATTTGGGTAAAATGATTTTTCATTGCAATGTGTTTTGTTAATTGTTTCACATGCAATGTTAGTGCGCTCCTTCATTCCTTGCAATCCCGTAAACTACTGAATTTTAATTAGGTAAAAACAGAGAGTATGGTACGGGTATTTCTTACAAGGTATAAGTGCTTATGGTCGGAATTTTTTTCATCAGGAAATAATCCAGATCAGATATCCGGTATTTGCTTAGCCAGGTAGTGTTCCGTTTCGGTTTTCATATTTACTATCAGATCTCAACAATCTTATTCCTGATGGCATATTTGATCAGTTCGACGGTCGATTTCAGTTCTAGTTTCTTCATAATGTGGTTTTTATGGGTTTCCACGGTACGGATACTGATTACGAGATGGTCGCTGATTTCCTTATTTATAAATCCTTCGGCAAATAGTTTCAGGATCTCGATTTCGCGGGAAGTGAGTGGTATTGGCCCGCTCTGGGAGACTAAATCATCTTCTTTTGCCTTACGAACGTAACTTTTCAGCATGATGCGTGATATGGAATCGGAGAAAAATTCCTCTCCTTCGTAAATTGCATGGATCGCACTGAGAAGCTCTTCCCGTGAAGTGTTTTTCGGCAGGTATCCCTTAGCCCCGGCCTTCACCGAATTGAAAATAAAGTCCTCATTCGTATACATGGAGAGTATGAGTACCCGCATTTCGGGATATTCTGCTGTGATTCTCCTGGTAATTTCAATGCCATTGGTGTCGGGCAGCGAGATATCAAGGATCAGGATATCGGGGGGGGTAAGAGCAATCTTTTCGAAACACTCCTTGCCTGTGGAGGCTTCTCCAAGAATGTTGATATCATTTGAACTTGTCAATAAGGCTTTGATGCCGTCACGCACGAGTTGATGGTCATCCACGAGGAAAATCCTGATTGCTGGCATAGTGTGAAATTATTGGTATAGTTACTTTGATGGTGGTGCCTTGCCGGGCTTCAGACCTGATTTCGATTCGCCCGTCGAGCAGACTCACTCGTTCCCGCATATTATGAATACCGTTTCCACCGGCTTTTCCGGCGTTTTCCGGGGAAAATCCTTTTCCATCATCGCGGATCATGAGCGATAATAATTCACCTTCACGGTTCAGGTTAACCCACACTTCGCGGGCTTCAGCGTGTTTCACAATATTACTCAACGCTTCCTGTGTTAAGCGGTAAATATAGGTTTTGACCTTTTTATCGAGGTTGTCGAAGTCGCCTTTTGCTTCGAAATGGATCCTTAGCCCGCTGAGTTCTTCTGTATCGGTAAAGAGATTCCTGAATGCAATGGCCAGCCCGAAAGCTTCAAGTACCGATGGCATCAGATTATTTGAAATCCGGCGAACCTCGTCAATGATCTGATCGAAATATTTCTTCAACTCCTGGATGGAATTTTTTATATCCTTTCCGTCCTGGTATAAAAGGCCTTCCAACCTCAGTTTAATCGCGATGAGCAACTGTCCGATTCCATCGTGAAGCTCTCTTGAAAGGCGCTGCCTTTCCATCTCTTCGCCATCGATCACCGACCGCATACTTCCGAATCGCTCACGCTGAAGTTCGGAGGTTTTCTCTCTGATCTGGCGGGACATGATGTTGAAAGATTCAGTTAACATGCCGATTTCATCCATTGATTCGACAGGAAGTACCATATTATAATTTCCCTGTCCAAGTTTAATGGTGGCATCCTTCAAACGTATGATTGGTTTGGTGATATGCCGGGAAATCATAAAAACAAAAGCGAAAAAAACAAGAAGAATGAGTACACTGAGCAGTAAGATGCGGGTACGTGTTTCATAGATTGGAATCATGGCTTCCTTAAGGTCGATTTCAGCTAAAATTGCCCAGTTAAGCCCGTGAACAGAAACATTTTTATATGAGGACAGAACAGGAATATTACGGTAATCAAAGGAGATGATACATCCTCCCTTTCCTGCGATCGCTGCTTCCACAGGAGCTGTTTTAACCACTGTATTCAGTATGGAGCCGGGTTGGAATCTGGAAGATGAACGCATTTTATAATCAGACCCTACAAGGTAAGTTTCTCCAGTTAATCCCAGTCCGCTCAAGGGGTCATTATTAAGCATGATTGTGTCGATGGCATCAATTGAAACCTCAAGAATCAGGGTTGTATTTTTCCAATCCTGGCCTGGGCTGCCAGTAATTACGGGAGCCGAGATAAACATCCTGGGTCTGTTCGTCGCTACATCAAAACTCTCATCGGTAATGGCCACGTGCGAAGAGTAAGAGCTTTTATGGAAATCAACGTTCCGTAAAAAAATGGGAAGTGGTTGAATTCCGGAAAAAATGGAATCAGAAAAACATTGACCAATACTTTCTTCAGGATCGGAAAAAAGATAAAAACCAATGAAATGGTACTGGAACAATTTGTATTTTGAAAGGTACCGGTCAACCTGGTCATTGATCCGTTCCACCGCCACATCTGTCAGTTTGTCATCCTGTATACTCCTGCGCTTGTTTTCCTGTCCATTCTGGGAAATTGCAGTAGCCAGCATTTTTGTATCATCATCACCGGCAAGAAGCTGCATGTCACGGATCCGGTCGTTGAAGAATTGTTCAACCTGATTATTTTTTGTGATGCGGAGAGAAGTGAGCTGATCGAAAGTACGGTTCATCAAGGCGGTTTTTGTACCGAAGAAAGAGACCGTGCTGACGATTACAATGGCGCCGAGGCCCAGCAAAACAAAGTATAGGATGAGTTTTTCGCTGAGCAGGATTTTCTTCATTGAATTTTGTTAATTTTGAATTCTTCACTTCCCATCGGGATATGAACCGTAAGCAAACATAATAAATATGTATTTATGTCCTACAGATTTATAAGAGAATCACGTAATTTGATTTTCCCTGTTACCCTGATACTTTCAATACTGATACTCTTCTCTTTTACGACCGGGGTGACTGCACAGGAGAAAACCGTCACCTATTATGCTGATCCAGCTTCGATACCACCCGATATGCCGGTCACCCTGAAGCACCTTACCGCCCGGGTCTCATTTCAGCCCGAACAGAATAAAATTACCGGACTTGCGGAATTCACCATTGTGCCAAACCGGTATCAAACCGACTCTGTCGTATTTTACACACCTGATTTTCAGATATTTTCCGTAACAATCAATAGCAAGGATGTAAAATTCCGTCAATCGGGAATAAACCTCATAGTCTATCCCGGGTCGGTTATGAAACAGAAGCGCGGATCAGGTAACGCCGGATCAGAAATACAAAATGACGAATCCGAAACAGCGATTGCTGATTCAGAATCTCAAAATCCGGAACCCGGAACACACAACGTGGAACCATTTGATACGATCTCAATTTCATATACTGCTGCGCCACCCGCCGGCGCAATCTATTTTATCGGGTGGAGACCGGAAGAGACCGGTAAGCGAAGGCAAATCTGGGCTCACCGGCCGCATGGCTGGATACCTTTTATGGAGGGACGGATCACGATGGATTTGTTTATCACCTTTGATAATAAATACAAGGTGTTCTCGAATGGTGAGCGAATGGGTATTGAGGCAAATGCCGATGGCACCAGCACCTGGCATTATGCCATGGAAAAAGACCACCCTTTTTTCTCCACGGCTTTGGTGATTGGCGATTATGATTATTTGAGTGATGAAACTTCCCGCGGGGTGCCCCTTGAGTACTGGTTCTATTCCGATATGCCCGACCGCGTTGCCACAACCTATAAATATACGGGGCAGATGTTCGATTTCTTCGAAAAGGAGATGGGGGTTCCCTATCCATACCCAGTTTACCGTGAAGCCCCGGTGATCGATTACATGTATGGAGCCATGGAAACCACGACCAGCACGGTGTTTGGTGATTTTATGCAGATTGATCCCCGTGCCTGGTGGCAGCGCAACTATGTGAATGTGAATGCCCATGAGCTGGCCCATCAGTGGTTTGGGAATTATGTGGCCCATTTTGTAAACAGGGATGTCTGGCTTACCGAGAGCTTTGGAACCTATTATGCAAAAATGTTTGAAAAAAGTGTTTATGGCGAGGACTTTTACCAGAACCTCCGTAACGACGAGATGCTGCTGGCGTTCGATGCTGCTGCGAAAAACAGTTTCCCTGTCGGAGGAACCCGCGGAGGCGTGCAGCGGATATACCAGAAAGGTTCGCTTGTGCTTGATATGCTCAGGGATATAATGGGCGATCGGGAGTTCATGGATGCGATAAGGCATTATCTTGAAAAATATGGATTTGGCTATGCCGAAACCAACGATTTCATCCGTTGTGTTTATGAAACAAGCGGCAAACCGTACAATTGGTTTTTCGATCAATGGATTTTAAGAGGAGGAGAGCCTGAGTACAAAGTATCGGATTCTGTTGTGATTGATTCTTTTGGAAATTACAGTACCTGTTTTAAAGTATGGCAAACCCAGGTGGTGAATGAACTCAGCGGACTTTTTCAAATGCCCATCCAGTTTGAGGTGCACTACACCGACGGCTCATCAGACAAAATAAAAACCCGGATCGAGAAACAATATACCGAGGTCATTCTCCCCAATCCTGGCCGGAAGCTGGTCGAGTTCGTATTGTTTGATCCCAACCGGAAAATCCTGAAAAAGGTAACATTTGAGCGAAGTTTTGAACAAATAGCCGCCCAGGCTTTAAAAGCTGAAAATATGATTGACCGGTATGATGCGTGGCTTGCATTGCGAAGTGCCCCTGCTGATAAAAAAGTGGATCTGCAGGTAAAGGCATTTCATACGGAATCATTCTGGCTGATCAAGACGGAAATTCTCGGGCAACTGTCAGCGGAGTATTCCCCGGAGGTGATGGAGCTTTTCCGGCAGGCATTGCGCGACAAGGATGCCAATGTTCGCAAGGCGGCACTTAAAAATCTGAATCCGGTCCCTGATCTTTTGCAGAGTACAACAGAAGGGATGTTGTATGATTCGAGTTATCTGAATGTTGAACTGGCACTGGACGCTTTATGTGGCTCCTTTCCAAAAAGCAAAGAAGCATATTTGGAAATTACCCGGGATATGGAAGGATGGCGAGGAAAAAATATAAGGATGAAATGGCTTGAAATAAGTATAAGTGGCGGGAATAAGGAATTTTTAACAGAACTCATCAGTTACTGCAGTCCGAAATTTGAATTCGAAACCCGGATGAATGCTTTCACATTACTTAAGAAACTCCGGTATAGCGATGATGAAACCATTGCGTATGCAAAAGCAGCAAGTAATCACTGGAACAATAAACTCAGTGCGGTTGCGAAGGAATATCTTAAAATTGAAAATTGAATGTGGAACGGGAAAACTGAAGATTTTAGAAGTAAGAATCACAAATGAGAATATCGAATATTGATTAACGAATGTTGAAGTATGAGTGAAAACAAGAAAGAGAATATCGAATTAAAATATTGATATATAAAAAGTTATTATGATTTTATTTATCCGAATCCTAATACCAGGCACAATCGTTGCTTTTTGAATTGTGCTTTTGATTTTTGAGTTGTGGTTTTGATTTTTGATTTTTGATTTTGCGTTTTGCTTTTTGAATTGAGGTTTTGATTTTTGATTTTTGATTTTTGAGTTTATGAATTACTGATTATGTCCAATAAACCTAAAATTCTCACCCGCACGGTACTGTTAGTCTCTTTTGTGAGCTTATTTACCGACGTCGCCAGTGAGATGCTTTATCCAATCATGCCGGTTTACCTTAAATCGATCGGGTTTTCAGTGCTTCTGATCGGAATTCTTGAGGGATTCGCCGAAGCTACAGCGGGCTTGAGCAAAGGGTATTTCGGCCACCTTTCTGATTCCTGGCAAAAACGCGTGCCATTCATCAGGGCGGGCTATTCTTTAAGTGCACTTTCCAAGCCAATGATGGCCATGTTTACATTTCCTTTCTGGATATTTTTTGCACGAACGCTTGATCGTTTTGGTAAAGGGATCCGAACGAGTGCCCGCGATGCAATGCTCAGCGACGAAACCACTAAGGAACACAAGGGAAAAGTATTTGGCTTTCATCGGTCGATGGACACTGTTGGCGCATCAATTGGTCCCATCCTGGCTTTGATTTTCTTGTATTTTTATCCCGGTCAGTACAAATGGATGTTCTTTATTGCCTTTTTTCCCGGCCTCATCGCCATCGGGCTTACGTTCCTGCTGAAGGATAAGGTTACAGCGTCACAGCGTCACAGCGTTACCCGGGGCCATGACCACAGGGTTCAAGGGTCACAAGGTTACAAAGAGGAAATTTCGCCACCTCACCACCTCACCACACCGCCACCTGTCATTGGTTTTTTTTCTTATCTCAGGTACTGGCAGGTAGCTTCTCCATCTTTTCGTTTCCTGATTGCCGGACTACTGGTATTTACCCTGTTCAACAGTTCCGATGCCTTTTTACTCCTGGCCTTAAAGGAGCAGCATTTTTCCGATACAACCATGATCGGTGTTTATATTTTTTATAATCTGGTGTATGCCCTGTTTTCTTATCCGATAGGAGCCCTTGCCGACAAAATCGGGTTAAAAACCATGCTGATTGCCGGATTGGTGCTGTTTGCCTTTGTTTATTCATGCATGGGATTTGTGAGTTCATTGGCTTTCTTCGGGATTTTGTTTTTCTTTTACGGAGTTTATGCAGCCTGCACTGAAGGAATTTCAAAAGCGCTGCTTTCGAATCTTGCAGCAAAAGCTGACACAGCAACGGCCCTGGGTTTTTATAATAGTGCTGCGAGTATATGCACCCTGATCGCAAGCAGTATGGCCGGGTTATTATGGTATTCAATCGGCTTGCAGGCGATGTTCCTGATTTCGGGTATTGGCGTTTTTGCAGTGGTTTGTTATCTGGTTTTTATATTCCGTATACAGAAATACCGGCTAGCATAAAACGACACAATTACTTATAATCTCAAGGTTTTTTTGTTCTCCAAGTACCATCTCCTGACCTCATAAAAAAAATCCCCGGCATCGCTGCACGGGGATTTTCAACCCACAGAAAACAAACGTTATTAGTAAATATTGGCTGGATTACGGTACCCCGGTTTGTCCATATACCAGTCCTGATACTGGACACCTGAGGATTGCGCCCATTCCGCAAAGTGAAGGTATGTTTGAACGATGTCGGCTTTTTCGATGGGGTATTCAAAATCGACCGGAATTTCAAGACCCCAGGGCAATCCTGTGGTTGAGCGGTAATAGAATCCCAGGTCAGGATTTGATGCATCCACATCGGAACCGAAGTAAACTGTATTTGCCAGTTGCGTGGGAGGATGATCTTTCAAATGCACCTCTTTTCCACGATCCTGGTTCACAAATATGAACGGATTGTAAGGTGGAGTCCCGATACTGGCCTGGGGTGTTGAAAGGTGAACTGTAACAGTCTGGATTTCGGTTTGTACGGTATATCCCCCATGAACAGTATTGATTATAGCGCCTCCAAGCAAGGTGTTAACGGCATCAACAGGAATGATAACTGTTTCGTCGGTATGTCCTGCTTCATACCCTTTGGGATCCAGGTTAACTACTGAACCTACCTTGATAC
Organism: uncultured Bacteroidales bacterium; assembly: GCA_903885595.1. Classification (GTDB taxonomy): domain Bacteria; phylum Bacteroidota; class Bacteroidia; order Bacteroidales; family FEN-979; genus CAIVAT01. The sequence continues at coordinate 58,778 of CAISJJ010000250.1, read as the reverse complement.
ATCCTGTTACACTTGCAATGTTGGCGGGTTCAGTATTTAAGGCCACACCAAATCCATTGTCGTATGAGGCGCCGGCAGCCTTGATTTTGAATTTGGCAATCAGGTCAACAACTTTATTCTGGGCATTGGTGACAATCTTATAATTGAAATTCATGACCAGGTCGTTGCAGTCGTAATCACCATAGGAAGGCCATAAGTCTTCAAAGGCATAGGTCGCAAAATCAATTTCATTTGGATAATATGAATTGAAGGCCCTGGTTGGATCAGTAGGATAGGCATCCAGCGGATCGGCTACACCATCTCCATCGGTATCGACAATCTCAGGATTAACTATTGTAATTACCAGGATTTTGGTATCATCTCCACCACTGTTTGTTGCAGTCAGGGTTACATCAGTTACCCCGGCTGATGTCGGAATCCCACTGATAACCTGAGTTTCAGGATCAAAAGTGAGTCCTGCCGGCAAGTCTGAAGCCGTAAAAACAATGGGCTGGGTTCCCGATGCAGTTACAGTATAACTGAAAGGTTGATTTTTGGTTCCTGAAGCAGTCAGCGGGCTGGTGATTTCCGGTCCCTGAACTCCGGCATTTATAGTTATAACCAGGATTTTGGAATCATTGCCATACCCGTTTGCCGCTGTAAGAGTAACATTGGTTACTCCTTCCTGCCCGGGCGTGCCATTGATGGTATTGGTGATTTGATTAAAACTCAGTCCCTGTGGCAGGTTGTTGGCGTTATAGGTGATGGGGCCTGAACCGGTTCCGGTCACGGTATAGGTTGAAAATTGCTGACCCTGGGTTCCAGACGCTGTTAATGAACTGGTAATGGTTGGTGGTGTTCCAACAGTCAGTACCAATATTTTGTTATCAGTCCCGGCTGCATTTGTTGCCGATATCGGAATATTGTATGTTCCTGCAGTTGTTGGGGAACCTGTGATCTGATGGGTTGCAGGATCATAAGATAATCCATCAGGCAGATTGGATGCATTGTACGTAATGTTACCCGTGCCGCTGGCTGTGATTATATATGTAAACGATTGATTGACAGTGGCATCGGCTGTTAAGGAGCTGGTTATGACTGGCGGCGAACCGGGAGAGGTAATGGTGAAAATCAATGTTTTATTGTCAGTGCCTACCATGTTATCAGCTGTAAGGTCAACATTTTTTACCTGGACGGTTGTTGGTGTTCCGCTGATGGTGTGGTCGCCTGCATTGTAGGTTAGTCCGGCAGGCAAATTGGTGGCATCATAGGTGATCGGATTGGTGCCGGTAGCGGTAACCACATAAGGAATGATGGGAGTTCCAACAATCCCGGCAGCGACCAGTGAACTTGTTATAACCGGAGGTAATGGGGCGCTGCAGTCCTGGGCAGGAATAATAATTCCGGTAGTATGTTTGGTGACATTCGGACCATAATTCCCAAGCTGAGGGTTGAAATTAGTAGACCATAAATCGATATATCCTGTAAAAACACTGCTGGCAGATGTCTGACTCTTGCCTGTCCCGGTAGCATGTATCTGCGATCCCAGTGAAGAGGGTCCTGCTACGTTACCTGAAATATTGAATGTTCCCGTTTCAATAAGGCTTTGAAGTCCAAGGCTGCCATAGCCCTGTCCGCTGAAGCTGATTTCCCCGGTCACTTTAAGATAGGCGTTCTGGCCGTTTACAAGACCTGGTGCGGCAGTTGTTCCGGTCACGATTTGCATTGCCGTACTCTTGGAGCTGTTTACAAACATCTGGCAGTAATTGATAATCCGGCCGAGATCCTGGGTTTGTGCATCATTAATTACCGTGGTGTGGTATTCATTGATCAATAATCCTTTTACATTTAACCCATTCGAAAAGGTCAGTGTTCCCCAGTTATGTAAAGTAGAGTTTTCTTTAATGTTAAAAGTTTTATTACTTCCCGATTGTGCAAAATTGGCTGTACCGTAATTGTCAATATCTGCATAGGTGTTTTCGGCAGGACAGGTTATCGTTCCTGAAGGAGAGACGATAATCGTGCCTTGTCCTGAAAGCGATTTTATATTTGCAGTTCCGCACACCCGGAGGAGTCCCCCGGTATTCACTGTAAGATATAAACTGGTAATGTTAACTCCTGGTTTAACCACCCTGACCTCTCCTGAATTGATGGTAATAGTCCCATTCCCGGTTATCGGAGTTCCGGTATCGCAATCATTGCCCAGTGTGCCTTCAACAGCCTTTGTAAGGCCAAAAGTATAATTCAGTGCATTTCCGGTGATTGGAACTGATAAATATTCGTTGATCCCTGTCGGGGATATTTTTCCAACATATAATGATTTCAGACGCGAAGGCACCCGCAGCGTCGTTTTATATTGAAGGCTGGCATCTGTGGCCCCGGTGGAAATCAGTTTGCCATTTTTTGATGGATCATCCTCAAAAACCTGGATGACAAAAAGCGTTTGACTTCCAGGATTCGCAACGCCGATATTAACAGTAATGTTAATAAAACTTTCAAACTGAAATGCAGGATCTACCTTTAATTCGGTAAAATGGGTCGGAAGTACCGGTGGGTTGTCCGGAGTCTTTTTCTTGCATCCTGTTTGAAATATTAATGAACCGGTTATTAAAAACAATAACATGACCGGATAGATGATTCGTTTAAATGTTCTCATGGGTATATCAGTTTATAGTATGGACTCAGTTGCAAAAATACGATCAGAATAATGACAAATCAACCTATAATTAGTAAATGTAGACAATTTCCTCTAATTTGCATATGAAATGCCCATAAATAAGGAGAACGTCATATCAACCATGAATGTTAATTTATGGGTACTCCATATGACCGCTTTGTAAAAAATAAATATTAAGAATCTGTTTAAAATTCATTTTGAAATTTGCAACAACTTGAAAACTATTAGTTTATCATTTTACATTAGTCGTTAACCCAATGAATAGCGTACAATGGATAATTGCCAGTGAAAAATGACTAAAGAAAAATGAATAGGATGTTAAAAATTAAACAGTCTCTAACACATGAAACATTAATTGCTTACAGCCAGATCACCGACAGGATGGTGATTATTAAATAATCGCTAACTTTGCATACTTTAGTATTTATTGTTATACCAATCTGTAATAACTTGACAAAAAAATCAACCGTTATTGTTGGTTTGAGTGGTGGCGTTGATTCGTCGGTAGCGGCATTCCTGCTCAGGGAGCATGGCTATGAGGTAATTGGTGTCACCATGGCCATCTGGGACGGTCAGTATAAATCAACTGGCAAGCATGCCTGTTATGGTTCCGACGAAGAGGAAGAAATTCGCCAAGCCCGGGAAGTAGCTGAAAAGCTGGGCATACCCTACCATGTATTCAACTGTTCACGTGATTACAAACAGGCGGTTCTTGAGTATTTTAAATCTGAATACCTGGCCGGACGTACACCAAACCCATGTATACAGTGCAACCAGCTGATCAAATTCGGCATGTTACCCCGAATGGCTGAAAAAGCAGGGATCAGTTTTGATTACTTCGCTACCGGGCATTATGCCTGTGTTGAATTCAGTGAAAAATACCAGCGCTATGTATTAAAAAAAGCGACTGACCTTAAGAAGGACCAAACTTATTTTATCCATCGCCTTTCACAGGAACAACTGCAGCATGTTATGCTCCCGATCGGAAGGTTTACAAAACCTGAAATAAAGGAACTGGCGCTTAAGGTCGGGATTACCACCGAAGACCTTGAGGAAAGCCAGGATTTTTATAGTGGTGATTACAAAGACTTGCTGGAGGTGGACGATAATCCGGGAAATATCATTGACTCAAAAGGAAAGATACTGGGCCATCACAAGGGAATCTGGAACTATACGATTGGTCAGCGAAAGGGGCTCGGGATTGCCTATTCTGAACCACTTTACGTCATTGGGCTTGATAAAGAGGCCAACACAGTTATTGTAGGGATTCGCGAAGAAACATACAATGCCTCCTTTATTGTTACAGATCTTAATTGGATTGCACTGGCGAAATTGGAAGAAACAATGGAGTGTACTGCAAAAATCAGGTCGGCACAAAAAGAACGCGAAGCACGTATCGAACCATGGGCAAACGGGGATGTCAAAGTCACCTTTTTTCATCCGAATGATGCAATTACACCCGGGCAATCAGCAGTGTTTTATGAGGACGAAATTGTGCTGGGAGGTGGAATAATTAAGGAACTGGCAAATTAAACTCAAAATTCAAAGATCAAAACTCAAATCTTCACATTGTCACATCATCTCTTTATATTTATTATGAAATGTCAATAAGCACAATGTTCATGCAAACCGTAAATGTTAATCATGGATATTCCATGTGACCAATGAATTATAAAATTATTAACATATGAACCGAAATATCATCATCTTTCTTTTTATCTTATTATCAAATGTTGTTTGTTCACAGGAAATCAGAACCTCAGCCAGCGATCTTCAGGAGTATGTGACTTTCCTGGCATCCGATTCGCTGAAGGGCCGTAAGCCCGGTTCGGAAGAAATTAACACGGCCGCTAACTATATCCGGGATCATTTTAAATTGGCCGGGTTGAAACTTCTTGGTGAAGATGGATTTCAATGGTTCGAAATCGTAACCGATGTGAAACTGGGGGATGAAAATGCACTTGTTGTTGGAGATTACAATGCCACACTTAAAAAGGACTTCATTCCGCTTTCATTTTCAACCAGTGCAACAGTGCACTCCCCTGTTATTTTTGCAGGATATGGGTTCGACATAGATCTCGACAGTCTCAAATGGAGCGATTATAAGGGAGTGGATGTAAAGGGCAAATGGGTAATGATTTTCAGGGCTGACCCAGATCTTGACAATCCCGATAGTAAATTCATCCAATACGGTGATGAGCGGAGTAAAGTTTTAACAGCTAAAGACCAGGGGGCAGCCGGGTTATTGCTTGTCACTCCCAAAGGTGTCGACAAAGAGGATAAACTCATGCCGCTTGTGATTGAAAATAATGAAGTAAAGGGAGGGATTCCCATCATAAGCATCACCCGCGAATTTGCAGACAGGCTTCTGAGAAAAAGTGGTGTCACCATCGACAGTCTTGAACGTATCCTGGTATCCTCCAAGGCTCCAAAAAGCTTTGAAACCGGTGAAACAGTTATCGGAACCGTCGATCTGGCACTTGAACATCAACGTACAGCCAACGTAATGGCAATGCTTGAAGGCAGTGATCCAATATTGAAAAATGAATATCTTGTGGTTGGTGGCCATTACGATCATCTCGGTTTTGGCGGTAAGGGGTCCGGATCAAGAATGCCCGACACCAATGCGGTCCATAACGGAGCCGATGATAATGCCTCAGGGACTGCGATGGTAATGGAACTTGCCAAACGACTTGCCCAGGAAAAAGGAAATAGTAGACGAAGCATTATTTTTGTCACTTTCAGCTCAGAAGAAATCGGACTTTTAGGATCTAAATATTTTGTGAACCATCCTCCTGTGGAATTAAAAAAAATGAAAGCCATGTTTAATTTTGATATGGTTGGCCGGTTTGAGAAGGAGAAAAACTCGATTTCAGTTAGTGGAACAGCTACTTCAGTTGAGGCAGATTCAATTTTAAAATCCCTGGAGCAAAAATTGTCTTTTGCAGTCGTTCATTCTCCTGATGGATATGGCCCTTCTGATCATGCCGCGTTTTATTCCTCTGATATACCAGTGTTTTATTTTAATACCGGGGTTCACACCGATTATCACACACCCTTCGATGATGTTGAAAAGCTTGATTTTGATGCTGAAATGAAAATTGGCGACTTTGCAGCAAGTGTTATCCTTGGGGTTGACAACCTGCCGAAAGCACTGACATTTAAAGAATCGGGTAAAAAAGAGAATGCAGGTCGTTCGGGACGTCGGTTGAAAGTAACTTTGGGTATCATGCCTGATTTTGCCGGCACAGAGAAAAAAGGCCTGCGCATTGATGGTGTTACCAAAGACGGGCCTGCCGATAAGGGAGCCATGAAGAAAGGCGACATTATCATCGCCATAAATGGTATGCAAGTCGGGAATATTTATGAATACATGTCCCGTCTTCAAAAGCTAAAACTTGGTACGACGATTAGCGTGGAAATCATCAGGGAGGAAAAAAAACAGATTCTGATCATTCAACTCTGATATTGATTCATGGACCTTCCATCTTTTTTCACCGAAGTTTTTTTTCTTAAATTCATCAAATTCAGCCTGGTTGGTTTTTCAGGTGTTTTTGTTGATTTCGGTATTACATTCGTCTGCAAGGAATATTTTAAAATCCAGAAATATCTAGCAAATACTTGTGGCTTCGTAATGGCGGCAACATCCAATTATATTATGAACCGCATTTGGACTTTTCACAGTACCAATCCAAACATTGTACTTGAATTTACGCGATTTTTTATTATTGCGCTGATCGGATTGATGATCAACCTGCTGATCATCTGGGCCATGTCAGGTAAGTTCAAAGTGAATTTCTATATCTCAAAATTGGCAGCCACGCTGGTTGTGACGCTTTGGAATTTTCTGATCAATGCCTATTATACATTCGCATAGTTATGTCGAACCTGCACCCTGTCAGGGCATGGGCGAAAATGAGTTATTGCGATTTGGTCATCGAAGCGGGAATCATGATGATATAATCAGCTTTTGCTGCATCCGGTTTTGAAATGGTATCTATATTCTCCTGTTCGAGGCATGTGATAGTGAGGATTTTCAATTCATAGCTTGTTTTCCGAATGGCCTGGTTCACATACCATACGATCCCCTGGTAATCATCGCTGTGATATGATCCGTTAAAATGCAGGAGTGTCTTTTGCCCGTAAGCCCCGTATTTCATGATGAAGTGTGCCATGGTAGCATCTTTCATCGCCTGTGCTTTCCCCAGGTTAGCAGTGAGATGTGCAGGCTGACCATCTCCGATGCTTTTTGCTATACTGGCATAGCATTCCAGCGTATCGGGATATTTAACCGGCAGTGGCGCCATCAATCCCCGCTCCAGTGCATTTATGCTGTCGAGGCCTTCAAATCCTTTCAGATTAACCAGTGCCGCAAAACGACGTGGAATGTTTGTTGCAGCAAATTTTATCCCATTTTCCCGTGCGAAGTCGACAATAGGAGCATAGTTGCTTTTATAGCCCGGCCATAGCTTTGCTTCAGATTCAAAATCCTTCTTCCTGATCAATTTTGAAATATACTCATTAATCAGCAATTGGTTATCGGATTCAAACATTTCAGCCCCGAGTATCAGTTTGTCTTTTTTTTCGGCATACATGTCTTTTGTCAGTTCAAGCTCCAGCCAATGACAGATAGGATTGTTGTGCATCTCGCCAAAGAAAACAATATCAGCATTTAACGCTGCTTTAAGAATGTCATTGTATTCGGCTGTCCTGCCTTTGGCATTGTACATCTTGTATGCCGGTTTGTCGCTCTTCATTGCCAGAAAGGGCAAGAGGAGGAACATCAATAAAACAGTGTAAGATTTTTTCATGGGGAGAATTTTCTTGTAAGGATTTTGGCTGTCAGTTTGAAATTTTGAATTTTGAATTTTGAGTTTTGATCTTTGAACTATTTTTTAAGTCCTTTTTCAATAAATGCCAGGGGTAACAAGGTCCCCATACCCTCAATAACGTACACATGACCATTTTGGCCACCCAGGATGAGGTGGATTTTATTATTGAACTTCAACTCATATTCTAAAATGGCCTGCCTGCAAATCCCACATGGAGGCACAGGATCGGTAACGTCAAATGAGTCAGCTTTTGCACTGATTGCAAGAGCCTCCATCGGAATATCCGGATAGCTGGCAGCAGCAGCAAATACTGCTACTCTCTCAGCGCAGGAGCCAGCGGGAAATGACATGTTTTCCTGGTTGCTTCCGGAAAAAATGATGCCGTTTGCCAGTCGTACAGCGGCTCCCACATGGTAATGCGAATAGGGGGCAAAAGAACCATGAGTTGCTGCTTTTGCCTTTTCAAGCAATTCCCTGTCGGCAAAGGCTAATTCTTCTATGGAATTATATACCAGGTAGTTAAAAGAGTAGGTAACCTCATTCATTTGATATCGTTTAATTTACACTCCTGTCAGTCGGGATCGGCTCATTGACATCAGGAAGCATGATTTAATTCTTATTATATGGCATTTTGTTTTGTCAGGATTATTCATCAATGCTTTCATCCTCATCATCTGCATTGACCGGAATTTCAGGTTTTGTCTGAACATATTTCCCGGAAAGGATTGCCGAATACTTCTCAGGGTCATTAATAGTGGCAACAGCTGTAGCTAAATCGGGATCATCCTTCAGCGTCGCCTCGATTTTACCTTTCTGGTAAAAGTACCGGGTCACGATTTCCATTTTAAGGAGTTCAGTCACTTGTTCTTTATATTTTTTCAGATCATCAAGTTTATCTCCATCCATACGGCTTTTCAGGTGGTCATATTCTTCATGCATGGCATCAAAATAGTTTTCCTTCATTGCTTCGTTTTTCAATGCCTCAAGCGCTCTTTCGCTTTTTGTTGTATAGTTGTAATCTTTACCCTTGATGTATTCAATGAAGCTGCTGTAAATAGAATCATTGATCTCAAAAGTGTTGGCCGATGAAATTGAAGGATGTTCGCGGGCATACAATGTAGCAAAATCAAAAATGAGATACTTTCCATATAGGGCAAGGGCAAGATTGCTGAATCTCCGTGGTTTGGTGAGTACATCGGGATTTATGCCTCCTCCATCGTAAACAGTCCGGCCATTTTTTGTTTTGAAAGCACGGATCAATGAATCAGGAATTTTGCCGAATGTTCCGTCTTTCTTTTTGTGTGCATAGTCAATCGCCTGGATGCATCTTCCGCTTGGGATGTAATATTTTGCCACTGTAATTTTCATCTGGGCGTTGTAGGACAGGGGAACAACATTTTGAACCAATCCCTTTCCAAATGTGCGCTGGCCGATGACAACAGCACGGTCAAGATCCTGTAAAGATCCTGCAAGGATTTCACTTGCAGAAGCGCTTGAATGATCCACCAGCACGACAACAGGAATGGTCAGATCAACGGGCGGATTCAGGGTTGAATGTATCCGGTTTTTATCTGCCATTTTTCCCTTGGTGCTCACAATCTCCTGTCCCCGTTCAACGAAAAGGTTGGCAATATCAACCGCTTCATTCAGCAAACCGCCACCATTGCCTCTCACGTCAAGGATGATTCCCCTCAGGTCATTTCCCTCCTTGAGTTTAAAAAAGGCCTGACGCATTTCTTTGGCAGCATTTTGGGTAAACCCAGTCAGCTTGATATATCCGGTATGTTGATCCACCATGCCATAATAGGGGATATTGTCAATTTTGATGATCTCGCGGGTGATGACTTTATCAATGGGTTTGCTTTCTCCATCCCGTTCAATTTGCAGGGTAACGGTTGTACCTGCCTGCCCCTTGAGATAAGAGCTGACATCATCATATGTTTTTCCTTTTGCCTGTTTCCCATTAATAGCCAATATTTTATCTCCTGCCTTCAGGCCTGTTTTTTGAGCAGGGGAGCCTTCATATGGTTCCGATATCACGACAAAATCACCTTGCTGGTGAATTAAAGCGCCAATTCCGCCGTATTGCCCTGTGGTAATAAACTTGTAATCCTCAACCTGTGACTCGGGGATGAAATTTGTGTAGGGATCCAGGGATTCCAGCATGGCGTTGATTCCGGTTTGTGTGAGTTCCCCGGGGTTGATTTCATCCACATAATCCTGGTTGAGTTCCTTGATCATATTAGAATAAATATCAAGATTTTTCATGATCTCAAAACCCTGTTGATTTGGCGCTTGGGCGTATGTTCCCTGCAACCCCGGAAATAGCAGCATAAATACCAACCCAACAAATCCAGCTTGTCTTACATTTAAAAAATATGTTTTTCCCATCGTTCTGCCTGCGTTATTATTTGGTAATTGGTAATTGCTCAGGGTACTTCATCAATCCCGCTTCCTCCCCAGGGATGGCATCTGCCAATACGCTTAAACGCCAGCCAGCCACCCCGGAACGGACCATGCTTCCGGATGGCTTCGATTCCATAAACCGAACAACTGGGTGTGTAACGGCACGACGGCATGAGATAAGGCGATATGGCCCCCTGGTAAATACGAATCAGCAAAATGAAAAAACTACCCAGTAACTTTTTCATTCTCTTCTTTTAAACGTTGTAAAAGTAAGATTATTTTTCCTTGGATCAGGTCGAAAGATACTATTTCTTTGGCTGTATAGGTGAAGCAGACCACCATTTGCTTTTCTTTTTCTGCAAGGGAATTATAAATAATGTTTTTGTTGATACGGTAAGCCTCCCTCATTCGCCTCCTGATCAGATTGCGGTGCACGGCTTTCCGGAAGTTGTATTTTGGAACGCTCATAAGTACCTGAACCGGATATGATACATCCAAAGAGGTCAACATCCAGGTAACCCGGAAAGGTTTAAGGTGAAAAGTTGAACCGCTGGCAAATAACTTGCTGATGATCCGATGACTGCTGAGTCGCTCATCTTTGGAAAAAGTTTTCCTCATGATTTATCCCGGTTTCCCTGTAAATAGTACAAGGCACGAAGATATTAAAATGTAATGATTACTTCTTTTTGCACTCGCTTTGGAGGAAAAGGTCAATGGCCATGGTCATTGAAGGCGCTGTTTGGGTTGGTGCTTCCACATTGAGTGTCAAACCTGCCTCCTTTATGGCTTTGTGGGTGGAGTTGCCAAATGCCCCAATGGCTGTATCACCCTGCACGAAATCGGGATAGTTTTTAAAAAGTGATTTTATGCCCGACGGGCTGAAAAATACAAGCATGTCAAAATTGCTGATATCCAGATCGGAAAGGTCGTTGGCCAATGTACGGTAAATTATGGCTTTCTTGTATTGAATTTTATTTTCTTCAAGCATTTTAGGGATTTCCTGTTTATGAATATCAGAGCAGGGAAGCAGGAATTTCTCGGTCTTATGCTTTTTGATCAGTTCCATCAGGTTGGCAGAACTTTCCTTGCTATGGAAAATTTTTCGCTTTCTGAATTGAACATATTTTTGAAGGTAATAGGCGGTGGATTCAGAAATGCTGAAATATTTCATGGTTTCAGGCACTTCAATCCGCATCTCCTTGCACATCCTGAAATAATGATCCACTGCATTGCGCGAAGTAAAGATCACCGCTGAATAATCCAGCATGTTTACCCGGTCCTTGCGAAAGTCCTTTGCCGGAATTCCTTCAATTATGAAGAACTTGCGAAAAGTAATATTGACATTGAATTTCCGTGCAATTTCGCCATAGGGTGATTTTTCAAAATCAATTGGCTGAGGCTGGGAAACGAGAATATTCTTTACTTTCAAGGCCGTAAGGTATTTGGGTTCAACATCCCGAAATACTTAGCCACCTGCGGAGTTCGCGTGATTGACCATGAATTTGATAATAACCAGCAGGGGTAAAATTTCGAGGCTGCAAAGATACACAAATAAAAATAAGTACGAAAACTTCGTCAGCGAAATTCCGATAAAAAACCCTTTCACAAACCTAAAGGCATATATTAATGTTACGATAATCAGGCATAAATATAAAATGAAAATTGATTTCAGGTAAAGGTCTAGAATTAATCCAACAAGCAATACAGGTCCGGTGAATAGCGAGAAAATCAGCATGTTCAACAAATACCTGTAAGTTACATCCCTGGTTTTAAAAATAATTCCCAGAAATCGGATCAGTGCCACTTTGACAGTTTGAAAGACAATGAAGATGATCAGGAGAAACCAGAATAGCATCAAACCGCTAACATGGGGAAATGTAAACCCCAGGATTTGTTGATTGGTTTCATAGAGCAGTAGTGAAAACGCTAAAAGAAAGACTACCCCCATGGCTACCGCGACCCTTTCCTTAAAAAGGTTACCATCACGGGACAGTTGATTTATGAAACGTTTTGAAAATGGCGCCCTGAATATCTGCTGCATGCGATTATAATAAAAAACCCGGGCCCAGGTGATAAGTATAATGCAGAAAATAATGATGGCCAGTATCCAGTCAGGGTGATTGGGCCTTGCGACCTTTACTTCGAATTTTCTGTGATGTAACTGACTGGCTGTAAAGATAGACTGAGTGTAGGCTGATTTGGGAATTGCCTGACTCTGCAATGAGAATGTTGTATCCGGGGAGGCGTGGATTTTGCTCATGTAAAAATCATTTGCTGGTTGTCATGCAAACTGAAGAAATCCCAAAGTTTGTCGGCAGGTGGATTTGCAATAACCAAAAGGAGTTCTTTTTTCACCGGATGGAGAAATTCAATTGAACGTGCATGCAGGTGTATGAACCCACCTGGATTGGATCTTGGGTATCCGTATTTCAGATCACCTTTAATTGGGCATCCCATTGCGGCAAGTTGTGCCCTGATCTGATGATGACGACCTGTAAGAAGTTGTATGGATAACAGGTAATATAAGTCGCTTTTCCCAATAACTTTATAGATCAATTCGGCTTTTTGTGAACCGTTTACTGGTTTATCATAAACAGAAGATTTGTTTTTTTCTTCATTACGGGTCAGGTATTGTGTAAGATGGGCTTCCATTTCTGGCGGTTTGTTCTTCACGATGGCCCAATAGGTTTTATTCATTTTGCCATCCCGTAACAGCATATTCAGCCGGGATAATGCTTTCGTTGTACGGGCGAATACCACCGCCCCGCTTACCGGCCGGTCAAGGCGGTGTACAACACCAAGGAATACATCTCCCGGTTTGTTGTATTTCTTTTTTATATAGCCTTTCAGTATTTCGCTGAGGGGTTCGTCACCTGTTTTATCTCCCTGAACAATGTCAGACGGTTGCTTGTTAAGGATAAGCAGGTGGTTGTCTTCGTATAAAATATCCTGATCAATACTGCTCTTTCTCATTTGGGAAGTCGAGGGTTTTCACATCATGGATATAGGTGTTCACAGCGCCACGAATTTCCTCCGAAAGATTATGATACCGCCGGAGAAACCGGGGTGAAAATTCCATGGTGATTCCCAGCATATCGTGCAGCACCAATACCTGCCCGTCTACATCCTTGCCTGCGCCGATTCCTATAATAGGGATTCTAAGGGCTTTGGTTACGATGCCCCCGAGTTTTGCCGGTATTTTTTCAAGAACGATGGCAAAACAACCAGCTTTTTCGAGCAGGTGTGCATCTTCAAGAAGCTTTGCTGCCTCCTCTTCGCTGGTTGCACGAACCACATAGGTTCCAAATTTATGAATCGACTGGGGAGTCAGTCCGAGATGACCCATCACCGGAATACCGGCAGACAAAATCCTGTCGACTGATTCGATAATTTCCTTGCCTCCTTCCAGTTTCACCGCATCTGCTCCGGCCTCCTTCATGATGCGGATGGCTGAATTGAGCGCCTCCTTTGAATTACCCTGGTAGGTTCCAAACGGCAGGTCGACTACTACCAAAGCACGTTTAACAGCCCGTACGACCGACGATCCGTGGTAAATCATCTCGTTCAGGGTGATGGGCAGGGTTGAGGCATGGCCCGCCATAACATTCGAGGCCGAATCGCCAACCAGAATCACATCAATACCCGTCAGGTCAAGGATTCGCGCAAAGGAATAATCATATGCCGTGAGCATCGCTATTTTTTCACCCTTGTTTTTCATTTCCTGGATCACATGGGTGGTGACTTTGGTCACATTCCTGAATGATATGGCTGTTGACATAATATTAATTTGAATAGCAAAACTACAATAATTTTACGTACTTTTGCCAATTATCAAAATTCAACCCGCATGCGCCCCGTACGCTATTTATTTCTGCTGCTGCTGTTCATTGGTGCACTTTACTCGTGCAATAAGGATTTGAATGTTAATGCCGACTGGAAAGATGTAACGGTAGTATATTGTTTGCTTGATCAAACAGATGATACAACTTTTCTAAAGATAACCAAGGCCTTTTTAGGTGAAGGCGACGCGCTGATGTTTTCCAAAATTCCGGATTCCAGTAACTATCCTGATAAACTGGAAGTCAGCCTTAAAGAATTTCTCGTGAATGAAACTAATGATACCATATTTATTCAATCATATTCCTGCGATACAATCACCATTCATAATAAAAGAAAAGGGGATTCGGTGTTTTACTATCCTGATCAACTAATGTACTATACGACAGCTAAATTGAATCAAAATTATATTTACGAATTAAACATTATGAACAAGAAGTCTGGCAAGGCGATAACCGCAAAGACAGCCTTGGTGCATGATTTTGAGATATCTAAACCAATGTCTGTTGCTAGTTTCCCCCCGAATCAGATGTTTGAAGTGAAATGGAGTCCTGCAAAAAATGGAAAACGTTACCAACTTTTAGTACGCTTTTATTATTATGAATCGCTAAAAAACAAGCCTGACAGTCTCTATCCTAGATCGATGGATTGGATAGTTTTTAATAATGTCAAGGCGATTGATGATCAAAGTACACTTCCATTTGATCTTTATTATCCCGGCAGTGCTTTTTATGCAGTGGTTGGGACGAATATTAAACCCGATACGCTTGTCCATCATCGAGTCGCACATCATTGTTACTTTATTTTTACTGTGGCAGCCTCCGAACTCAATACCTACATGGAGGTGACAGAACCATCTCTTTCACTTGTGCAGGAAAAACCTTCCTTTACAAACATAGTGAACGGTATTGGACTCTTTTCTTCTAGGTTCATAAAATTGTCTGATTCCCTTGGTATCAGTGATTTGACCAAAGCAGAACTTAAGGTAAACGTTCATACCAGCGGCCTGGGCTTCTGACAATTTTCACTACCTCGCTATTTCGCTATTTCGCTACCTCGCTATTTCGCTACCTCGCTACCTCGCTTTTCCGCTCTCCTGTCTTTTTGTCACCTTGCTGACATAAAAATGTTTTGGCACAATGATTGACTTATTCCGATCAAATTCTAATGAAATTATTGTTTATTTGAAAGGAGATTTTAATATGGCTAAAATTATTGGTATTGATCTTGGAACCACCAACTCCTGTGTGGCTGTGATGGAAGGCAACGAACCAGTTGTTATTCCAAACAGCGAAGGGAGGCGCACAACTCCTTCGGTTGTCGGATTTACTGATAGCGGCGAACGTAAGGTCGGAGATCCCGCTAAGAGGCAGGCAATCACTAACCCGAAAAATACTGTTTTTTCGATCAAACGGTTTATGGGTGAAACCTGGGATCAGGTACAAAAGGAAATTAAACGGGTGCCCTTTAAGGTTACAAAGGGTGATAACAATACAACCCGGGTTGATATATCAGGAAAACTATATTCCCCACAGGAAATTTCAGCAATGGTTCTTCAGAAAATGAAGAAAACAGCTGAAGACTATCTTGGTCATGAAGTAAAAGAGGCCGTAATTACTGTTCCGGCTTATTTCAGCGATTCGCAGCGTCAGGCAACCAAGGAGGCCGGCGAAATTGCGGGACTCACGGTAAAGCGTATCATCAATGAGCCTACTGCAGCAGCCCTTGCCTATGGACTTGATAAAAAGCATAAGGATATTAAAGTTGCTGTGTTTGACCTTGGTGGCGGAACCTTCGACATTTCAATACTTGAATTGGGAGAAGGTGTTTTTGAGGTTAAATCGACCAATGGAAACACGCACCTTGGCGGGGATGATTTCGACCATGTTATTATCGACTGGCTTGCCGACGAATTTCAGCGGGAAGAAGGTCTCGACCTGAGAAAAGATCCGATGGCGCAGCAGCGGTTAAAAGAGGCTGCTGAAAAAGCAAAAATTGAATTATCCAGTTCTATGGAAACAGAGATCAACCTGCCTTATATCATGCCGGTTGACGGAGTTCCCAAGCATCTGGTGAAGAAATTGACCCGGGCCAAATTTGAGCAACTTATTGACAGCCTGATGCAATCGACCATTCCCCCCTGCCAGAAAGCATTGCAGGACGCAGGTTTGAAAGCTTCAGAGATAGATGAAGTCATCCTTGTGGGAGGTTCAACCAGAATTCCCGCAGTGCAAAAACTGGTACGCGATCTTTTTGGCAAGGAACCTTCAAAGGGTGTAAATCCTGATGAAGTTGTTGCCATTGGAGCAGCGATTCAGGGTGGTGTGCTTACCGGTGAGGTTAAGGATGTACTGCTTCTGGATGTAACTCCATTGTCACTTGGCATTGAAACACTTGGCAGTGTGATGACCCGCCTGATTGAATCAAATACAACAATTCCTACCCGGAAATCGGAGGTGTTTTCAACAGCAGCTGACGGTCAGACTTCGGTGGAAATTCACATTCTTCAGGGTGAACGTCCGATGGCCAACCAGAACAAAAGCATCGGCCGGTTCCATCTCGATGGTATTCCCCCCTCTCAGCGAGGAATCCCTCAAATTGAAGTTACTTTCGATATTGACGCCAATGGGATTTTACATGTTACAGCTAAGGATAAAGCTACCGGGAAATCGCAACAGATAAGGATCGAGGCATCCTCAGGTCTTTCTGAAGCTGATATCCGCCGCATGCGTGAAGAAGCGCAAGCCAATGCAGATGCAGATAAAAAAGTGAAGGAAGAGGTTGATAAATTGAATCAGGCCGACAGTTTGGTGTTTCAGACCGAAAAGCAACTGAAAGAGTTTGGAGATAAACTTCCTGCTGATAAAAAAGCAGCTATTGAAAAGGCGGTTGAAGATCTCAGGAATGCACACAAGAACCGTGATTTTACTGCAATCGATGCAGCTATGGCCAACCTCAATTCGATGTGGCAAACTGCCAGTGAAGAGATGTATAAAAATGCTTCACAAAGCGGTCCACAGGGTGGTCCACAGCAGGAACCTGGTCAAAATCAGCAAGGACAAAAAAATGCCGGAAGCGATGAGGTGACAGATGTAGACTTCGAAGAGGTAAAAGACAAATAATCCGCTCGTGTTTAACAATGCTCTAGGGCTGATTCAGGAAAAGGATCAGCCCTTTTTTTACAAAAGATATTACAGGTACCTGTAAAATCGAAAAAATATCGGAATTTTGTAAATTGATTTTATACTGATCTAAACCATTCAAGTTTTTTAATAATCATCAATAATTTAATTACTTATGAAAAAACAGCTACTGTTTTTAATAGTTTTCATACTTTCAGGCTTTTGGGCAATTGGGCAAGGCAATGAAAATTTCACGAATTACCCTGAAACAGCTAATGCTTATCATGACGGAACGTTTACAGGAATGGATGGTTCTTCCTGGTCATATTCCCAATGCCGCGGTGATTCTGTGATCGTTGCACCTTCGCCAACACTTGGGAAAAAAAGGAATCCAACGGCAAAAATGGTTTCCGGAATTTTACACAACGGCTGTGGTACGATCAGTTTTGATTATAAGCAAACATTTTCCGGTGCAGTTAACCTTGATCTTTTCATCAATGGATTACTTGTCAAGAACGTCATTTCTACAAACCAGGGCACGGTTGTTAATACGGGACCGGTGGTGGTGAATGTTCCCGGCGATTTTATCCTTATGCTTAAGCAAGCTGACAGTTCAAATTCAGGCCAGGTCACGATCGATAATATCATCTGGACAGCCTACAGTGGCGGACCATTGCCTGAACCCACCAATTATCCAACCAATTATTCAGCAGTGCTTTCACCATTTACAATCAATCTTGCCTGGACCGATGCAATTGGAGCCCAGCTACCTGCAGCGTATCTGATATTAGCCAGCGAACAGAATAATATTCTCAACCCTGTTGACGGAACACCTGTTCCCGATGATCCGAATCTTGCCGATGGCCAGGGAGCCCTGAATATTTTACAAGGTGCTCAGTCAGCATTATTTACAAACTTGCCTCCCGGTAAACAGTATTTTTTTAAAATTTTCCCATATACCAATTCCGGAACCCTCATTGACTTTAAAACAGATGGAACCCCACCAGCTGCAACTGCGACAACTTCGAATACCGTTATAATTGAAAGTATTCACTTTACTGATAAAACATTTGGGAACTGGATATTGAAAAATGTTACCGGGACTGAAATCTGGCAGATCGACTCAATTCATGGAATTGACGGAAGTCCCTGCGCAAAGATGAGCGGATATGCCGGACAATCAAATGTCAATGAAGACTGGCTGATCTCCCCGGCCATGAATTTTGACGACTATCGTCATGAGGCCCTGACGTTCCAGTCGGCATACAAATACACTGGTCCGCCATTGGAAGCGGTGATATCAAATGACTATGACGGCACTTCAAATCCTGGTGGCTTTACCTGGGCCCCACTGGCAGCCACCTGGTCGGCGGGTAATTATGCATGGACCCCTTCAGGAACCATCGATGTAAGCGGAGTAACCGGGGCGCAGGTTTACATTGGGTTTAAATATACTTCAACGGCGACTGAAGCCTCCACGTGGGAGCTGGATGACATTGTGATCACCGGCGATCCATCAACCGGGATGAATGACAGGGAGGGAATAAAGGATAAATTTTCCATATATCCGAACCCTTCCTCCGTGAAAAGTTTATTGAATTTCAGTATGAGCGGTAAAAAGGAGATACGGGTCATTTCAGTCGTAGGTAACACGGTTTTGGAAGTGTCAACCGATCAGCAGTTTTATTCGTTGAACGTCAATTCATTATCCAGAGGAGTTTACTTTGTACAGGTTTTTATCCCGGGAACGGAAAGCGCCCTTGTGCGAAAACTGATTGTACAATAAAGCTGGTATTCTTAAATCAGGAGAAGTGGCCGTCCCAAAAAGGCGGCTTCTTTTTTTCATTACATTTGTACTTCCATAGTAACTTTTTCATGCGTACTTTTCAATACATCGTGTTGTTGATGGTTGGTTTATCCGGCGGATACATGCAGGCCCAGGGAACCAGTGGTCCGGGTTACACGGATAAACCGTTGCGCATTGAAATTCCTGCCCGTTCCTCCAACGAAACATACCGCATTATCCCATGTGGAAAAAATGGCCTGATTTTATTTTTCAGGAGCCAGGAAATTGCTGATGCCTCTAATGTGAAATGGTATTTCTCCTGCTACGATACAAACATGCAGCAAGTTTGGGTAAAAAGCGTCCCCCTCCTCAATGAACAGGATTATCGTTTTCATCAGGATGGTTCAGACACTCTGGCCCTGCTCTTTGTTGCAACAGGCAAATCGAGGAGCACTGAAAATAAATTTGAGATTTTGCGGGTTGTATTGAATAAGGGCAAATTTGTTTTGAACAAAGGAAATTTGCAGGAAAACGCTGAGGTGGCTGCATTTGGCATTCAACACGGACGGGCGTGGCTTGGAATAAATGTAAAGGGCCAGGCAGGTAAAATAATGAATATCAGGTTAAAGCAAGGGAATGAACGAATCTTCCCGCTTGGACAGGGCGACCTGATTTCTGTCAGGTGGCTGAAACCTGACACCGCTTTGCCTGAAGTTGCCGCCATTGTGAGCCGTCAGATATCGAAAAAAGGTGTTGAAAACTACCTGGTCCGGTATGATACATCTGGGTTGATAAAAGGCGAAACCTTTATTGGATTGCCAGACAGCCCGAGGTCATTGAACCATTTCAAAGTTATTTCACCCCTGCCGGGAGATTATTTAATGCTCGGAAGTTATGGCCAGGTAGCAACAAATTCGTCCCAGAAAAACAAGAATCCGGACCAATCAACGGGTTTCTTTGCAAGTGTTGTCAGAAACGGAGTGCAAAAATCCATCAGTTTCTACAACTTCCTTGAGTTACAAAATGCCAATTCCTTGCTTGGAGATCAGGAGATTATGAGTCTGAAAAAGAAAGCTACGAAGAAAAACAAACCATTGGCTGAATACTCTCTCGATTTGACTTTGATGCTCCAGGAAATCATGAGTTTCAATGATCAGTATATCCTGGCTGCAGAAGTTTTCTCACCCCAATATCGTACCGAGAATTATACTGATTTTGATTATTATGGCAGGCCCTATACAAATTCCTATTCAGTTTTTGATGGATATCGCTTTGCCAATGCCATCGTTGCCGGCTTTGATATTGATGGACGGCTGATTTGGGATAATACCTTGGAAATCAGAAATCTCGTATCGCATGAATTGATTCCGAAAGTGGTGGTGTTCCCCGACAGCAATGACCAGGTTTTATGTTACATGACCGATGGAAAAATTGGTTCAAAGATCATACAGGGCAATAAAGTGGTAGAGAAACTTGATTTTGCTTCAATGGAAATGTTATACCCGGAAGATAAACTGCTTTCGGAAGCAAAAAGCAGGTTAATTCCCTGGTATGCAAACTATTTTATCAGTTATGGATACCAGGAAATTAAAAACATTGCGATTGAATCGAATAATAAACGACTGGTTTTTTATTTCAGCAAACTCAGGTTCGAAAAATAATTGCCTGCTTTTTTACATATTGGCAATAATCTCGGTGCCGAACCCTGAGCATGTAAGTTTGGTGGCACCTTCCATCAGCCGCTCAAAGTCGTAGGTTACCCTTTTTTTCTGAATGGCTCCTTCCAGCCCCTTTATAATAAGTTTTGCAGCTTCCATCCATCCCATATATTCCAGCATCATCATCCCTGACAGGATTACGGAACCCGGGTTAACCTGGTCTTTGCCGGCATATTTGGGTGCTGTACCATGTGTTGCTTCGAAAACTGCATGACCAGTCACATAATTGATGTTCGCGCCGGGTGCAATGCCGATACCGCCAACGATTGCAGCCAGTGCATCGGAAATGTAATCACCATTGAGATTCAATGTGGCGATCACGGAATACTCAGCCGGACGGGTTAGAATCTGTTGCAAAAATGCATCAGCGATAACATCCTTTACGATGATTTTTCCCTGTGAAACGGCTGTTTTTTGTGCAAAATCTGCAGCAGCTTCTCCATCCTTTGCCTTGATCTTGTCGTAGGTCATCCAGGTAAATACCTTGTCTCCGAATTCACGTTCGGCAAGCTCATAACCCCATTGCTTGAACTGACCTTCAGTGAATTTCATGATGTTCCCCTTGTGAACAAGTGTAAGAGAGGGCCGTTTATGTTCGAGCGTATAAAGAATAGCTGCCCTGACAAGTCTTTCGGTTCCCTCTTTCGATACGGGTTTTATGCCGATGGATGAGGAGTCGGGAAAACGGATGTTCTTTACACCCATCTCGTCGATGAGAAATCTGATAACTTTTTCAGCATCAGAGGTTCCCTGCATCCATTCAATTCCGGCATATATATCTTCGGAGTTTTCACGGAAGATAACCATGTCGGTTGTTTCGGGATGTTTTACCGGGGAAGGCACTCCCTTAAAATATCTGACCGGTCTCAGGCAGGTATAAAGATCGAGGATTTGACGCAGGGCAACATTCAAAGATCGGATGCCTCCTCCAACCGGGGTTGTAAGTGGCCCTTTGATGGCAACCAGGTACTCGTGGATTAGGTCAAGGGTCTCCCTAGGCAGCCACTCACCGGTTTCTTTGAATGCTTTCTCTCCTGCCAATACCTCTTTCCAGATGATTTTTCGTTTTCCGCCGTATGCTTTTTCAACAGCGGCATCCATCACGCGGACACTTGCATTCCAAATGTCAGGACCTGTTCCGTCGCCTTCGATAAAAGGGATTACCGGATAGTTGGGAACAAACAACTTCCCGTTTATCAGAGTGATTTTTTCTCCGTTCATAAAAGTGTGTTTTATTAAAATTAAATTAGGATTCAATCAAATCCGAAAGGCCGCTCACCAGTCTACCCGATTACCAACTTACCAACTTGCCAACTTGCCAACTTATTTATTCACACCAATGACCTTCCATTACAGGTTGTAAAATTAGAAATAAAAATCTATTTCAGATTTTTAATCAGCGCACCCCATTTCCTGTCAACTTCAAAAAAATGTTTGAGATAGTAGTTGCCAAAAAGGAAATGTGCTTTGACAACCTTAACTCCGCGTGCCGCCATACTGGCAAAAAAATGTTCGATCATGCCCGAGGCGATTCCCTTTCCCTGCAGGGTGGATGTGACGACAATACCATCGAGCAGGATGTTGTGATCTTCAATGATCCTGAATGTAATGCCTCCTACGATTTTATCAGTCTCATCGGTGAGAACATACTGATGATCGTTATCTGCAATTTCCTTAGGGTATTTTTCACGATAAAAAAGTTGATAAAGCTGACCTGTTTCCCGGGCTTCGATAGGCTCTCGCAGGATATATCGTTTTCCCGATTTATCCTGTATCGTGAATCGAACCACAAGATGTTTCTTTTTGCTCTCGCCCACTTTCATAAAATCAATGCCCTGTTCTCCGTGTAGTCTTGGAAATACCATTCTGCTGAAAATGTTCTTGTCATCTGTTTTATTCAGTTCCGACTGCAGGTCTGAAAGTTCGATCAACTGGATGGCCAGTCCGTCAGGCTGTTCTTCCATCCTGGAAATAAGCCTGTCAAATGCAACCACGATATTCTCAGAGGCATCGGAAAAATAGGTGTGCCTGTAAAAAAAGTATCTCAAAAGTTCTGCATACTGTTGTAATTTGTAAAGCTCGAGCAGTTCAACGAGGGTCTGTTCCTTGGCTGCAGCAGTTGTCAGCGGGTTCATTTTATACCAGTCCTGGTAATGGTCGATGGCGCTATAAAGCGCAACTGGCATGTAATACCGGTTCATCGTCTTTTCAATATATTGATTCAGGTGTGTTTGAAGGTCAGATGAATCAAAACAGGTTAACGATTTGTCTTTTATATCATCTTGCAATGCCCGAAAGAAAATGAATGCCTCTTCTTTACCAAGCGCTTCGATACAGGCATCGAAAATCCAGGTAATATCTAACTGTTGGCGGCACCAGGGGTAAATGGATGCAGTTTTGCAATAATAATCCTGAAGCATTGGGTTCACCAGCGATAACGTGTTTTTATATGGAGACCACCCGGCAAGGGACAATACGACAGCGCTTTCACGGAAATCCATTTCGGGAACAGCCACATTGGCCGGTGAGATAGCGCCGGGTACAATTTGTTTACCACTGTGATGCCATGCTTTGAAAATAACTGCAAACGATTTGATGTAGATTTTCCTCCAGGCGTTTCCTTTGATATAACCGGATGAACGGTGAATCTCCGACAACTCCCTGATTTTATCCCATGCCGTTAAGCCTCCGATGTATTGGGTTGTAAGGACTCCGAGGCTGGGCCTGCTGCTGCCAAGTAACGGCGCAACGGCTGGTCCATAAGGGAATCCGGCAAGTGAAGCAAGCCAGTAAAAAGTATCTGGTTGTGGCCTGTAAGCAGGATTTTCACTGAACACCATATGCAGGTCAAAATGTTTGCCTTCTACGGTGTTGATTGACAAACGGTAGTGTTTAAATTCCTTGTAAGCAAGTAATCGCAAGATCCAGATACCTTTTGCCGGAACATCTGCAAGGTCAAAATCCTGCTCATTGAATGTAAGAATGATACTCTCCTGCAGAAACGTGCTGGACTGAAAAATTTTAGAAATCCGTCGCTTCTCCGTTTCAGAAATCCCATGTTCAAACACCAGCTTTTCTTCCCATTCCGGCAGCGAATAACTTATCGATTTACTTTCAATATCTCTCTCAAAAACCCCGGCGAGTGAATTGAAATAATGCTCTGCTTTTTTCGAAAGGTAGCGGTCTTGTTTATGTAGTATCCATCGCGATAATTCAGCCCTCACAGGCACATAATATGCAAGATGCAGCACGGCGAAGTTATATAACATGCCCAGGACATCTTCAAAGGCGCGTCGTTGTTTTTTTGATACAGGCCAGTTAAGGTGCGTCCGGTACCAGTATAACCGTTGTTTAAGCGCATCGAGTCTGTGCTTTCCGAAATTACTCAAGGCAATCTCACGGATCGATTTTTCGTTGAGAAAAGTGAGGCCCGATTCAATGAATGCTGGCATATTCTGAATGTCCTCCGGAGCCGGAGCTTTGAGAAGGATTAGACGGTATGCCAGGCAGCGGATCTCTTCATCGGGATGGTACGCCAGCGCTTCAAGCCTGTGCCTGATGGCAATGGCCAGCCGGGGCTCGGCATTGGTGAGAATTTTACCCAGCTCTTCGGTGGCCTTGAAGGCCTCTTCAACATCCCGGAAATAGGTACGGAAAATCAGGTTGTTGGTATCAATCAGATGTTGATCGCGGATAGATTTAAGAATTGGGAAGTGTTTCTCATCAAGTTGTTTGAATCCTGGTAAGGAAATGCTTTCAGAAATCGAATTCAATGGCAGATCCCAGCCTTCTTTAACGGGGCAAAATGCGATCATGGCAGGATTCCCGATCCAGATCTTTGGCTGACGGGTCAACACACCGATATCGAGGATGTTTGAAACAATTTGATATTTTAAATGTCCGATCTGAAACCAGTCGCCTTTCATTTTCCTGATGAGCAATGTTGCATTGTTCCGGCGGTTAACCAACCGATTGCGTTCATAAATGATATCGGTTTCGAGGATTCCCAGATCGCGGAAAAACCATTTTGGAATCTGTATCGTAAATTCACCAGAATCGATACGCAGGGTATTACTCTGGTAAAGGATCTCAATGACCTCTTTGAAATGGGTCTCAATCACTTTCCTGTTATACGATTCTTTTGGCGTAAGTTCACCTTTTTCATGACTAAAATCGCGATCAAGAACTGTAAAATTGATTACACGCTCATATGTGGCTACATCGTTATTGGCTGTCATGACAATCTGGTGATAGTATTCTTTCAGATTGTCGCCCTGAAGTGAATGGTAAATTGGGTCATCCTTATCAGGCACGATCAGTAAAACATTATAAGGCCGGTTGTCGCCAACCAAAAATACATTTTTTATGCCGGGAACTTTATAGAATTTCTTCTCAATAACCTGTGGTGCAACGGTTTGACCCCGGTTGTTTTTATAGATATCCTTCACCCGGTCAATGATCTGATAAAAACCGTCGTTTCCTATTTTAAACACATCACCGGTGGGCAACCAATGATCTTCTGAAGCCGAAACAGGGTAAGGGATTATATCATCCGGACCTGCTGATTCAAGATACCGGCCAATGTAGTGACCGCTGAGCTCCAGCTCAGAATCGGTGGTTAACCTTGTTCTGACACCAGGTAACGGTATGCCAACCGTGAAATCTTTGTACTTGCCGGGAGGAGTCATGGTAATTCCCCCGGTAGCTTCTGTCATTCCGAAACCGCTGTTCAGGTAAATTCCATACTCATTGAAAAAACGGAATACAGACGGATCAAGGTATCCCGCAGCTGATAAACCCCAATGCAACCGGCTTCCAACAATTTCACGAACAGCTTGTTCCCTGAGCTCCCTGCTTTCGACATGGCTGATTCTTTCCTGGCATCGTTCATAGAGCTCCTGCCATCGGAGTGGAATACTGATGAATCCGGTCGGGTTCATTTTGGGAAAGAGCGACAACAACGTTTCCGAGGAGGTGTTGCCTGAAAATATATAGGTTCCGTTCCAGAATATGGCACCAGTCATCTCGAGGTAACGCCCAAAGGTGTGGAACAACGGCAGATAGCAAAGAAATACTTCATCTCCAACCTCAGGCAATGCTGCAGCGCGTGCAAAACGCTTTGAAATAATGTTATATATAGAAAATGAAACCCCCTTCGGTAAACCGGTGCTGCCGGAAGTAAACATGGTTGTGGCGACCTGGTTGATTTTCATGGCAGGTTGACGGTTAAGGATCACATCCATGTCCCACCGGGAAATTTTTTTAGCCTCTGCAACCATGTATGGGATTTGGTGCATCTTATGGGAGACGGGTTGCAATGAAAATATCGTGAACCGGTTATCTGCTTTCTCATTGATTTTTTCAAGGACCGACAATCGTTCTTCTGTATCAGCCAGGGCAATATTGATTTTTAGTTCATTGAAAATCGGCAATAAGACATCAATCTTAAAATGAGGGCTGAGCGGCGTGTCAAATATGCCGAACATCAAGCAAGCCAGGTCGGTACATGCTCCTTCAAAACAATTTTCGCTGTAAAATGCAACACGCGGTGCATGCTGCACTGACTTAAAAAAGAGGCTGGCAATCTCACGAAAATGACGATATGATTGTTCATAGTTCCAGTCGATCGCGGTAGCCGATGACATATCTTTAAATAAGACATGATTGGGATGTTCAGCAACACGCTGTTCCATCATGTCCTTCAGATTATAATTCGTTGACTGTATGATGCGAAAAACAACCTCCGACCATCGGATACGGTCTGTATGGGTTCCAAGGGCCTGAAGAAACACGGTCTTTTTCGTGAGGTTCAGCCAATCAAACCAGAATGTTTGTTTCAGAGAATCTTCCTGGTTTGAGGCAAAAATATTTTCTGTCTCTTCAATAATTTTCAATGCCAGTTGATGGCTGTTTATATCCGGATTCCTGATGGTTTGCCATTGTTCCAGAAGAGATTCCAAAGCCAACATATGTAATTTTGTTAATAGATGAAATTTTTCATAAATTTATAACGTTATTTTTAATAATAACTATTACATTTAAACTCCTGAATGTTTCATTTAGTTTAATTCTCAAATAAATTATTTATGTTGCTGGACACTAAGTTAATACAAAAAAGTTATGAAAAAATTTCGAATAGGGTCTCCCATGCGAAATCATTACTTGACAAACCCTTGACCCTTACTGAAAAAATATTCTACGGCCATTTATTTGATCCTGATCCGCAAAAACCGTATCACCGGGGTGTTGATTATGTCAATTTTCTGCCCGACAGGGTTGCAATGCAGGATGCTACAGCACAGATGGCCCTGTTGCAATTTATGACTGCCGGCCGACCGACTGCTGCGGTTCCCTCAACAGTACATTGCGATCATCTTATCCAGGCACAGCTTGGGGTAAAAACAGATCTAACGACAGCCCTGGCACAAAACAAGGAGGTGTATGATTTTCTGGAAACGGTTTCAGCAAAATATGGAATCGGTTTCTGGAAACCCGGCGCAGGGATCATACACCAGGTTATCTTTGAAAACTATGCATTTCCCGGAGGAATGATGATCGGAACCGATTCACATACCCCAAATGCAGGTGGTCTTGGGATGGTGGCTATTGGCGTTGGGGGTGCTGATGCCGTCGATGTTATGTCGGGCATGCCTCTGGAATTGAAAATGCCGAAAATCCTCGGTATTGAACTAACCGGGAAATTATCAGGCTGGGCATCAGCCAAAGATGTGATCCTGAAAATTGCCGGGCTCCTGACTGTAAAAGGGGGAACCGGGTATGTTGTTGAGTACTATGGTGAAGGAGCAGCATCGCTTTCCTGCACGGGGAAAGGAACCATCTGCAATATGGGAGCCGAAATCGGGGCCACATGTTCCCTGTTCTCATATGATGAAAAAATGAGGAGCTACCTGGAGGCCACCGGGAGAAAAGAAATTGCCGCGATGGCTGATAACTATTCCGAATATCTTTGCCCCGATTCCGAGGTCAGAATGAATCCGGAGCTCTATTATGATCAATTCATCAGGATAGACCTTTCCGGGCTTGAACCATATATTAATGGCCCTTTTTCACCGGATGTGGCACACCCGATTTCAGAGTTCAAAGCATTCGTGAAAGAAAATAATTACCCGGAAACGCTGGAAGTTGGCCTGATCGGCTCCTGTACCAATTCATCCTATGAGGATATTTCCCGTGCGGCCTCTGTGGCGAGACAAGCCTCTGAGAAAAACCTGAAAGTCAAGTCGGAATTTATTGTTACCCCGGGATCAGAGCAGATTCGCTTCACCTGCGAACGTGATGGTCTTCTGGAAGTCTTCCATGCCATAGGAGGCATAATTATGGCCAATGCCTGTGGCCCTTGTATCGGACAGTGGGCGCGGAAAATTGATAATCCCGACCGCAAAAACTCTATTCTGAATTCATTTAACCGGAATTTTGCCAAACGAAATGATGGGAATGCAGGAACCCACAGCTTTATTGCATCACCAGAAATAGTTACTGCCTTGACACTGGCAGGGAGTCTCACCTTTAACCCGTTAACGGATTCACTGGTTAACGAAAATGGGCAGGAAGTGAAACTTGATGAACCACACGGGTTTGAACTGCCGGTAGATGGTTTTGAGGTGAAGGATGCAGGTTATCTTGCGCCTCCTGTACATGCATCAGCAGTCGAAGTAAGTGTGAGTCCGGCATCTGACCGGCTGCAACTTCTTGAACCATTTGAACCCTGGAACGGTAAAAATATCGAAAGTATGCGCCTGCTCATAAAGGCAAAGGGAAAATGTACAACCGACCACATCTCCATGGCCGGCCCCTGGCTCAAATACCGCGGACATCTCGATAATATTTCGAATAACCTGCTGATGGGAGCTGTTAACTATTTCAATGAAAAAACCAATGCCGTAAAAAATCCCGAGACAGGAGAATATGGCGAAGTATCAAAAACTGCGCGGTTCTTCAAGTCCAAAGGTATCCCGACAATAATTGTCGGTGATGAAAATTATGGCGAAGGATCTTCGCGCGAACATGCGGCGATGGAACCACGTCATCTCGGAGTCAGGGTAGTTCTTGTGAAATCTTTTGCCCGCATTCATGAAACCAATCTGAAAAAACAGGGAATGCTGGCACTGACATTCGTTTCGCCTTCTGATTACAACAAGATCATGGAGGATGATGTGTTAAACCTGACCGGCCTTGATACTTTTTTGCCTGGAAAACCGTTAAGATTGGAACTGCATCACAGCGATGGATCAGCGGAAGAAATTGCCATTAACCATAGTTACAGCGACCAGCAGATCCGA
The DNA here is from genome assembly GCA_903885595.1 of uncultured Bacteroidales bacterium. Taxonomy (GTDB): domain Bacteria; phylum Bacteroidota; class Bacteroidia; order Bacteroidales; family FEN-979; genus CAIVAT01. The sequence goes on along the minus strand of CAISJJ010000250.1, from coordinate 30,121 downwards.
TGGTTCAATGCCGGTAGCGCCCTTAATTATATGCAAACCTTAAAATAGAAATAATATGATAATAGCAGACTACCTTCAGGATCTGGCTAAACTGACAGAAGATTCCTGTAAAATAGAAGAGAGCCTATTTAAACAATTTGATGTAAAACGAGGACTTCGCAATGCCGATCACACAGGTGTACTTGTTGGTCTCACCCGTGTGGGCAGCGTAGTCGGATATGAAAAAATCGATGGCAAACTTGAGGCAATCGATGGTAAATTAATATACCGGGGGATTGATATCCGGGATTTGGTACGTGGATCCCAGACAGCAAAACGCCCCGGTTTCGATGAAACGGTTTTTTTGCTTCTTTTTGGCCGTCTTCCTTTGAATGAGGAACTCGAAATGTTTTCGGCTGGCATGGCTGAACTCCGTGCTCTGCCTGAAAATTTCAACAGGGACATGATATTGACAATGAAAGGCAAGGACATTATGAATATGCTTGCACGTTCAATCCTGGCATTATATACCCTGGATGCAAAGGCCGATGATACGTCGATTGAGAATATTTTGAGACAATCCATCAGCCTGATTGCCAAGATATCAACCATTGCGGTGTATTCTTATAATGCCATGAGGCACCTGATCTATTATGATACGCTTACAGTAAGGTACCCGGATAAAAAACTCAGCACAGCAGAAAATTTTCTTTACATGCTAAAAGGGAATGATTACACTGCGCTGGAAGCAGAATTGCTTGACCTTTCACTGGTGCTCCATGCTGAACACAGCGGAGGTAATAACTCAACATTCACCACACGGGTTGTAAGTTCAAGCGGTACTGATACCTATTCGGCTATTGTTGCAGCCATTGGTTCGCTCAAGGGACCACTGCATGGTGGTGCAAACATCCAGGTAATTGAGATGATGGAGAATATTAAGAGCAATGTTAAGAACTGGGAGAATGATGATGAAGTCGCCGAGTATTTGCGAAAGATTACCCGCAAGGAGGTTCACGATAAATCAGGGAAAATATATGGTTTTGGCCATGCCGTTTATACAGTATCCGATCCAAGGGCGATCCTGTTAAAAGAAAAGGCCAGACTGCTCTCCATTGAAAAAGGAAGGGAAGATGAGATGAAACTCTATGAATCCATCGAACGTATCGGCCCTGGAATTTTCTATGAATTCAAAGGCACCCAGGACAAACTCATCTCCCCGAATGTCGATTTTTACTCCGGATTCGTTTACGAATGCCTGAAGATACCCAAGGAACTCTTCACTCCGTTATTCGCAATTTCCCGCATCAGCGGATGGTGTGCACACCGGCTTGAAGAGTTGATCAGCGGTCGCAGGATTATCCGCCCTGCATATAAAACAGTCGAACCCTCACGGGATTATATTCCCCTGGAAGAACGAAGCATCTAGTAAAAACCACCCTGACAGGGTCCACAAGCCTGTCAGGGTGGTTTTTTTCATCCATACATTTTTTTCATAGCATTGTTCACCAGGCGGGATGCCATTCTGCGGGGGATCAAATTCATCAGGAAGAAATATTGTAACCGGTTCGTCATTCCGGGGATACACATTGTCTTTTTTCCGAGCTGCCCGATAGCATATCGCGCTACATCAATGGCCTGCATCACAGGTGGTTTCATTTTTTCAAAATTTGGCTTGCTTTTCCAGTAGGTTGGCGTCGATACGGTTCCGGCACAGCATACGGTTATTGCAATCCCGTGTTCCCCCAGTTCTTGATGAAGCGCTTCGGTAAGCCTGATGCCAAAGGCTTTCGTTGCAGCATAAGTCGCAACGTATTGTGGTCCGATCAATCCGGCAAGCGATGAAACAATGATGATCCCGCCTGTTTTTCCGGCCGATATCAACCTGTTCGAGAATCCATGGACCAGGTGGAGGAGGGTTCTTGTGTTGACCGACAGGAATCCATCGAGTTCGGCACGATTAAGGTTCGTAAAACGGCATACCCGGCTAAAGGCTGCGACATAAACTAAAAACCGGCAATCATTCGATGCAGCAACGTACATGCACCTGTCAGCGGCATTCTCGTCGGCCAGGTCGATATTTACCTCAAGGGTTTTAACCTGAAATGTCTTTTCGGTTTTTATGGCCAGATCATGCATGGCCACGGCGTTTTGATCCACCAAAATGATATTGAATCCTGTGGCCGCAAGTACGGTGCAAAAACCTTCCCCGATTCCCTCGGCGGCACCTGCCACCAGCGCCCAATTGCCATATTGTCCGTTTACCTCAGTCATGTTTTTTCTATCTTTGCCGATTCTGCAATAATAGCTATTTCTAGTCAAAATGAGGAACCTGCTTTTTTTCTTTTTAGGAATGTTAAAATTCATCCGGTTGACCGGATTAAAACTTCGGGGGAAAACCGAAACCGATATCCATGAAGAAAGGGTTAAATCAGGGAAAGCATGGGAGGAGTTCTGTGATAACCTGAAATTGGCCGGCGCTTCACTCATGTACCCTGGCACCCCGCGTGATGCGTTTAACCAGGCCGAAGGGCTGCGTTATCTTACACGGCTTACGCGTGGAGGACTGGAGGCATTTGTGGAATACAGCGACCCCGCATTCCCTGTTCTTCGCCGGATGGCGCATGAAACAGTCAAACTGGGAGCAGATAATCCGGATAACTATTATTTTAATGCCCAGATCATTGGAAAATACGATTATCGCCTGACCGGCAGAAGAAATACCGTTCATTATCTCGGTTTTTTTACACAAAACGGAAATTACGGAACCACTGGAGGAATGGCTCCATGCGGCTCCCTTGAGCATTCAGGGCTCAAACTGGAGCCTGACGGAAGTTTTGAAATCATCCTGAGTAAATCTCCCCGGGGGAAAAACTGGTTGAAAACTGAAGATGATACAAGCATGGTGATGGTCCGACAAACCTTTTTAAACCGGTTTACGGAAACTGCCGCAGAAGTATCCATTGAAAATCTTGATGGACGAATTGCCCCTGATCCGGTTACTCCTGCCATGATAGATGAGGGCCTGAAAACAGCCTCGATGTTTGTTGCCGGGGCATCGTTAATGTTTGCAAAATGGGCGAAAGGATACCAGAAGCATACAAACAGGCTGCCGCTGTTCGATCCGGAAGTTTCAAATGCAGCCGGAGGCGATGGCCGCATCATATATTACCACAGTCATTGGCGGCTGGCACCAGATGAAACCCTGGTGATCGAAGTGAAACCTCCTGATTGTGATTCATGGAATTTCCAGCTGAACAATTACTGGATGGAGTCGCTCGATTACAGGTATTTCACCATATGTATCAATAAGGCCTCTGCACATTATGAACCGGATGGATCGGTGCGGGTCATCGTGGCGCACCAGGTTCCGGCACTGCCTAACTGGATCAACACCTGTGGCCATGCTGAAGGTACCATGTTGTGGCGCTGGTACCGGCTGGCTGATGGTGCGGAACAGGTTGAACCGGCCTGCCGCATTGTTAAAATTAACAACCAGAATTACAAAATTGATAAATAGACGAAAGGTTTTGCTTTTAACTGGTATGACTGGCTCAATAAGAGAAATAAACCACATTCGAAATTTCAGATGATTCGATTTAAATGAGGAGTTGATGAAGGGAAAAGATCATGATTGAAAAACAGCCTGCAGTGCAACAAAACTTCCGTAAAAGTCCGTTTTGGTTCAGAGGAATCAATCAATGCTGGCAAGGAACTTATTCATTAGGGACTAAAATCAGGCTTGATAAGGATGACCTTATCAGATCTGCCAGGAGAATTACCGGGTTGGATAATTTTGGAAATGATTTTCATGATGAACCCCTTGAAAGGTTGCTGCAGGCAGTGAACGAAGAGGCTAACCTCCATCCGATCGGGCGATTCATAACCTGGCAGCGTTTTGTCAGCTTATTGAGTATTCGTTTGCGCGCTGAATATTTTTTTAACAAATACCCACAGATTCTTGACCAGGAGATTTATCCTGCATGGATCATTGTCGGCCTGCAACGAACAGGCACCACAAAAATGCAGCGCCTCCTTGCCGAAGATCCCGACCATCGTGTGATCCCAAGCTGGGAGGTGATAAACCCGGTTCCGATCAACCTGGATTTATACGATCTGTCACTAATTCAAGATCATACAACCCATGATGGTACTCAGTCAACGGCTAACCCTTTCACCCATTCACCCATCCACCAACCCCTTCCATTTTATCCAAGTCCAAAGGACAAACGTATTGCCATCGCAAATACTTCTGTTAAAGCCCTGAAGTTCATGTCGCCCGGGTTTTTTGCCATTCATCCCATTGATGCCATGCAACCGGAAGAGGACATCCTGATGCTTGACATCAGCTTCCTCAGTACGACACCCGAATCGATGATGCATGTCCCGTCCTATTCAGATTGGCTGGAACACACAGATCAGTCTGATGCATACGCGTATGCAGCCAAGTTATTAAAATTCCTGCAATGCATTAAGCCGGCAAAGCGATGGGTGCTGAAAACACCACATCATCTTGAATTTCCCGATCTCATCGAGAAACACTTCGGGAAAGTTCATTTTCTGTGGCCTCATCGGAAAATTTATGAATCCGTTCCTTCATTTTTGAGCATGGTCACCTATAATCGTATGATATTCAGCAATCATGTCGATGTAACCCAGGTCGCTGATCACTGGGTGCGCAAAACCGGGTATATGCTTGACAAAGCGCTTGATTATAGGCTGAATGGCAACAACAATTTGAAATTCACCGATATCTATTATAAAGACTTTGTCACCGATTCAATCAGTGAACTTTCGAAAATATACCAGTTGAACGGGGGACTAACTCCCGCGCTTACCGAACGCTTTCGGCAGCATGAATTGGATCATCCGCACCAAAAGCATGGAGAACACAGGTATTCACTGGCTGATTTCGGGCTCAGTGAGGCGGATATCGACAAGCATACAACACATTATCAGCTTTTTATATCAGAACTGTATGGCAATCAACAAGCATAGGAAATATGATAATCCGGTAACCGCCACCCTGACAGGTATTGCTGACCTATTTCGCAAACAAATACCTGCCGGAACACTTAAACTCTCAGACCGCTTAGACGGGAAGACCGTCCTGGTCGATGGGGCAAGTTCAGGCCTTGGATTTGCTGTTGCTACTGACCTGGCCAGGCGGGGAGCCAGGGTTATCATGGCATGCAGAAGCGGTATTCCCGGTCAGGGAGAAAAGGTAAAGAAAATTTCTGGGAACAAGGACATTCACATGCTGCATGTTGATTTCTCGGATACTGTCAGTATCCATAATCTTGTTACCGAAATCAAAGCCAAATACACTCCAATTGATGTCCTGGTATGCAATGCCGGGATTGTTCCGAAACAAAGCCGGAAAACCAGGCAGGGACTTGAAGAGATGTTTATGGTAAACTATTTCTCGAAATTTATCTTTGTGAACCTGCTTATTGAAAATGAATGTTTTGGGATTTTCTCAGGAATGCCTGTGATCGATCATTCAGGCAACCAGTCAAACCCTAAAACTACTATTCAACCATCAAAAACGATAACCGAAAACCGAAACGAAGCGGATCAGGGCAGTGCCAATCGAAAATCAAAAATCCCCAGAATCATATTCGTAGCTTCTGAAAGTCACCGGAATCCGGAAAATTTTCAGTGGAATGATTTCGGTATCTATAAAGATTATAGTATTGGTAAATCGATTGAATTGTATGGTTATTATAAGCTTTTGCTGACTACTTTTTCTTACGAATTGTCGCGCAGGATGAATCCGGATGGAATCACAACCTGCTCGGTTTTTTCTATGTGCCCCGGACCTGTTAATTCGAACATAGCACGTGAAGCCCCGAAGATTTTCATACCGCTGTTGAAACTGGTATTTGGTGTTTTCTTCAAATCGCCGGCCAAAGCTGCTGTTCCGGTGGTTTATCTTGCTGCTTCGAATGATTTTGAAGGAAAATCATTCGATTATATATTCCTGATGAGCAGGAAAGAGATAGATGAACAGGCATCAAACCCGGAAAATGGTAAAAAACTCTGGAAATTATCAGACGAGCTGATGAATAGTCTAAAGACTGTATAAAAGCTGTATTTCTTCTTTCCAGATTGTTTCATCCGGTGTCTCCAGGATGAGTGGGATGTCATCGAACCTGGGATCGTGCATCAGCCGCCTGAAAACTTCCAGCCCCAGGGTTCCTTTCCCCAGGCTGTCATGCCGGTCGACCCGGCTTCCCAAACCTTTTTTCGAATCGTTGATATGCATTGCCTTCAGATATTGAAAACCGATGGTCTCGTCGAAATGCCTGAACGTCTCATTAAATGCGGCATCCGAAGTCAGATCGTAACCCGCAGCAAAGGAATGACATGTGTCGATACAAACGCCAACCCGTGATTTGTCTTCTACAAGATCAATGATGCACCTGATTTGTTCAAATTTAAAACCCAGGTTTGTGCCTTGTCCTGCCGTATTCTCAATTACAGCAATAACACCATGGGTTTTATCCAGGGTAGTATTGATTGATTCGGCAATACGTTCCAAACACGCTTCATCACTGATTTTTCCCAATGACCCGCCAGGGTGGAAATTAAGCCGGTCGAGGCCCAGTTGTTCGCAACGGGTCATTTCATCCAGAAAAGCTTCACGCGATTTGTCAAGACCTTCCTGTTCAGGATGGCCCAGGTTGATCAGGTAGCTGTCGTGCGGCAGGATATGCCTTGCCTCAAACCCAAATTTTTCGCAATTCTCTTTGAACCGCTGAATACTGCTTTTGGTGAGCGGTGATGATTTCCATTGTCTCTGATTTCGGGTAAAGAGCGCAAATGCCTTTGCCCCGATGTCATGCGCATTGACAGGTGCGTTTTCAACGCCACCCGAAGCGCTCACATGAGCTCCGATATACTTCATGATTTTTCCTGTTTATTAATCGCGTGTAAAGATATTATTTTTTCGGAATAACAATTTCAGGCCATTGTCAATGAATCGGTTATTCATTTTTGCAGAAAATTTAACAAAATGATGAAATAATCCAACAAAAAAAACAGTATTTTTGTAAAAAATAGAGGCTAAAGGTATTCATAAAAACCAGTTTCATGCTATCATGATTGATACCTATGAATAGAAAGGCTGATTATTAATTAAAAAATCTTAAACTATGAAAAAGGTAATACTTTCTTCCGTCCTTCTGGTAATTTCGATGAGTTTGTGGGCACAAACCGCGTTGACTTATAAAAACAATGCCTTGTTATCAGGCGATGTAAATGTTTATCGCGAAATACAATATACTGATCCTGGTAATGCCGGTGCGAATCAGATTTGGGATTTCTCGAAAATTCAATATACGGGTAAGAGTCCTGAAAGCATAATTAAATCTGTTCCTTCTAAGAACCTGTCGGGAGTCAGTGACTTTAACCTGTTGCTTAATGACACCGGATATGAATATTTTTATAATTTCAGTGAGAATGGCTTCGAAGAAAAGGGCTTGTTTAACATTGAAAAGGAAATGACACTTGTATATTCCGATCCGATCGTAAAAATGAAATATCCGTTTTCCTTTGGCGAACAGTTTTCCGATACTTATGAAGGCATTGCCATTTACAAGGAAGTATCCCGGATTGATGTCAGTGGCGATTATATTGTGAGTGCAGATGCTTTTGGGACCCTGATATTCCCCGATCGTGTTATAAAAAATGCTTTACGTGTAAAAATCACAAGGGATGGATTAGACCGCAACATGTGCGGATCAACTGTTTCTAAATCTGTCAGATATTTATGGTATGCTCCCGGAATGAGATACCCGGTTTTAAGTCTTAGTTCCATGGAATATCAAACAAGTACGCTTGAGCCCACCGTAACCAAAACTGCATTTGTAAATCTTGAACAGCGTGACGAAAACAATGCACTCACAAATGTGGATGAGCCACAAAACCAGGTAGATAAATCGGATGTTTCTGTAATCCTGTTCCCAAATCCATTCAGTGAACAAATTTCCTATAACTATTTTCTGAGAAAAGAACTCCCTGTTTCGATTGAGTTGTACGATATGACGGGAAAAAATAGGTTACAACTTGTTAAGAATCAGGTTCAGCCCGAGGGATTGCACACCGGAGAACTTGACGGGGTAGCGAATGGAATGACCCCTGGTATTTATTATTTGCGTTTCACTTTCGACAAAAAGGTTGTCATCAGTAAGATAGTTAAAATATAATAATCATTTCTGATTTTTAAAGAGGCTGTTTCGTAATTTTCGGGGCAGCCTTTTTTTCATAGCTAAGAGCAGTGTAATAATTGTTAGCCGTAAAATTAGCACTAGCTCAGTTGACTTTTACATGGTTTTTTTATAGCTTTGTGTTCCGGGTTAATGTTGCCGTATCATTCGACAATGAAATCAGAAAAGATCACCGTCCTGATCATCGATGAGGATCCTTTAACGAGGGAAATTCTGGATATTAACCTCCGGTCGGTTACCGAGTTTGATATTCTTGGCTACATCTCAAGCCTGACTGAGGCTTCGCGGTTATTTATCGAATCTATTCCTGATCTGATCATGCTCGATGCGGCATTGATTGACAAATCTGGTTTTAACCGTCTTTTCGATTTAAGAAGACTATACATTTCACCCTCTGTTATTTTAATGGCAACATCAGATAAATATGCTCTTCCTGCTATTAAACATGGTGTTTTTGATTACCTGCTCAAACCCATCAATAAAGATGAATTATTTGCCGCATTACAACGATACAAAACCGATATCTGGCATCTTCGCCTCAGGGAAAAGATCGACAGGTTGTTTTCCTACCTGAGCCAGCATGAAAAGATCAGGTTCAATACGCGGCATGGATTTATTATGATAAACCCAATGGAAGTGGTGTTCTGCCAGGCTGACTGGAGTTACACAGAAATATACCTGATCAACGGCACGAAGGCTGTTGTTTCAATGAATATCGGCAGGGTTGAAGAATTGCTCGATCCTTCACGATTTTTCAGGATCAACCGTTCGATCATTATCAACCGTTCGAATCTTTTATCGGTAGATCGAAAAGCCCATCGCTGCCGCATCTCACATCACGGAACTGAATTGGAGTTCCCTTTAACCGGCATGCATTTGCATAGGATGGACAGTGTAAGGTGAACTGGCCATCGTCGGGTTCTTTCCTTTTTTTTTCGGTACGTCTCCTTGTGAAAAATCCAATGGTGCCAAATTAACCCTTCGTATACTAAAATAATGTCTTTTTTTTCATTATATTTCTTCCAGCTAAAATGCTTGACGAGTCATTATAATGGTATCAATATTTATTCATAATAAGCCTTAAAATGTGTTTTATGAAAGCAAACATCATTTTTTCAGTCTTGATCATGGTATTTATGAATTCTGTTTCGGGACAGGAAATTTATAGAACGATCCATGATAACAGGTTTATGGATAAGGTAAATGCTATTATTCAAACCACGGATGGAAATTATTTGCTCGCCGGTCAGACGGTGTCTGCCGGGGAGGCAATCATGAAAGGACTCATTCTTAAAGTGGATGAGAATGGACAGATAATTTGGAAGAAGGAACTTGGAATCAATTCATCAAGATGGCTTGAAATATTTGATGTTGAAGAATCATCTGACCATACCTATGTTTTGACCGGAAGGGAACAAGCTAACAACAGCAGTTCGTTTGATCTTTTTCTATGCAGGATTAGTCAGGATGGCGATTTGCTTTGGGAAAAATTACATGGTGATACCAGCGGGGAGACAGGGTATAAGTTATTATCACTGAAAGATAATTCTATAATCGTTGCCGGGAACAGCAGTTCCACCGGTAATGGTGGTGACAAAATGCTGGTTGTCAGGTTTGATGGCAATGGCGGGTTGGTTTGGTCCAAAACGATCGGTGATGCCCAGCCTGCCGAGGCTTACCACCTGATCGCATTAAAGGATCATGCCATCCTTTTGGTTGGGACCTGTGGCAACTGCAAGAAAATGACTAAAAATTTATCGTTGGTGAAAATGGACGGGAATGGAAATACGATCTGGAAAAAAGTAATTGAATCACCTCATTGTCAAGTAGGTTTCGATGCCATTGAGGACAACAAGGGGAATATTATTGTTTCAGGGATATCCAAGAAAGAAAAAATTTGCAGGAATTATCTGATGTTTGCACAGATCTCATCCGGAGGAAAATTAAACTGGCAGGAAGATTTGAAGATGGATGGCTGTGTTGGAAAAACTTCCATTGTTTCGAGTGATGGAGAGGGTTTTTTTATAGGAGGAACTTTATATAATTTTGAAAAGAATTCTTCTGCTATCTTTATCATGAAAATGAACCAAAAAGGGAAAATGGAATGGAGGCAAATGGTCGGAGGGGGTTTAAACGAAACCTGCAACACAATGATTTTAAACAGGGATAAAGATATTATCATTGCGGGAGAAGTTACCGACAGAAAATTGAATACTGATATTCTGTTTGTCAAAGCAAATGGATCCAATCGCCATTAGAGGGAAAATCACATTTTGTTTGTAAAGTGTTTGTATAAAGAGAAAAGGGTCTCAAACCTGAATAGTCTGAAACCCTTGTCTTTCTAAGTCGGGGTGAGAAGACTCGAACTTCCGACCCCTTGCACCCCATGCAAGTACGCTAGCCAACTGCGCCACACCCCGATTGATTCCGGAATCATTCCCGGATTTGAGGCTGCAAACTTAAGTAAAATTTTGATCCATCCAACCTTCATTTCAAATTCAAATTCCGGGGATGTGCCATTTTTTTCTATTTTTGTGGTTCAAAATAAATTTTATGAACGAAAATAAGGAAAATGTCCGCTGCCTGATCATTGGATCAGGTCCGGCCGGATATACAGCAGCTATTTATGCTGCCAGGGCAGATCTTAAACCCGTGATGTACCAGGGAATGCAACCGGGAGGACAATTAACCATTACAACCGAGGTTGATAATTTTCCAGGGTATCCCAAAGGAATAACCGGACCGGTAATGATGGAAGAATTCAAGCAACAAGCCGAACGGTTTGGAACTCAGGTTAGGTTCGGTGTTGTTACAGAAGTCGATTTTTCCAACCGGCCATTTATTGTCAGGGCGGATGATGGTAAAACCATTGTTGCAGAAACCGTGATTATCGCAACCGGAGCATCCGCCAAATGGTTGGGAATGGAATCGGAGAAGAAATTCATGGGCATGGGCGTTTCAGGTTGTGCAACATGTGATGGATTCTTTTACCGGGGTCAGGATGTGGCCATCGTTGGTGGAGGCGATACTGCTGCTGAGGAGGCTACTTATCTTGCAAAACTCTGCAAAAAAGTCTATATGATCCACCGCCGTGATGAACTGCGCGCTTCAAAAGCCATGCAGCATAAGGTTCTTAATACACCAAATATTGAAATGGTATGGAACGCAGCCCCGGAGAATGTCCTGGGTGATGAAAGCGGCGTTACCGGGGTTCGCGTTCGCAATGTTAAAACCGGCGAGTCCAGAGACTTACAGGTGACGGGATTCTTCGTGGCCATCGGCCATAAACCCAATACTGAAATGTTTGTCGGCAAGCTTGAGTTAGATGACCAATATTACGTTATTACAAAACCGGGAACCACACAAACCAGCGTTCCTGGTATATATGCAGCAGGCGACGTTCAGGATCATCATTACCGCCAGGCAATAACCGCAGCAGGCACCGGGTGTATGGCGGCAATTGAAGCAGAGCGCTTTCTGACAAATTAAAATGAATATCGAATATCGAATACCGAATTTTTGCACTTTGCATTTTGAATTTTGCATTTTGAATTTTCATTAACATGATAACATATTTTAAAAATTCCGAGCATTTTTATGCAGTGGAAAGCCATGAAAAACCTGGCGAAAAAGACCTGAATAAATTAATCTGGCTGTTCGGCGATGCAGAATGCATCGCCGAATCTGTTTTGAAGGGTAGCTTTATTGGCCCCCGGCGGGAAATGATCACCCCCTGGAGTACCAATGCAGTGGAGATCACGCAGAACATGGGAATTGCGGGAATACTTCGTATAGAAGAATTTACGATTTACGATTTACGATTTACGAGTGAAGATGGAAAAGAAGGTAAAATTTCTTCATTCCCGCGTCCCGTGTCCCGTGTCCCGAAATTCGATCCCATGCTCCAACATGTTTATGAAGGACTGAATCAGGAGATATTTCATATCCTGCACAATCCGGATCCGGTTCTGTTTATTGAGGATATTGCCGCCTACAATACCAGGGAAGGATTGGCGCTGAGCAACGAAGAGATTCAATACCTCATCGGCCTGTCTCATAAGCTCAACAGGAAACTTACCGATAGCGAGGTCTTTGGGTTTTCACAGGTTAATTCAGAGCATTGCAGGCATAAAATTTTCAACGGGACTTTCATCATTGATGGGAAGGAAATGCCTGAATCGCTCTTTTCAATGATTAAAAAAACCGCCAGGGAACATCCAAACTTCATCGTATCTGCCTATAAAGACAATGTCGCATTTATCCTGGGACCTGAAATAGAGCAATTTGCACCCGTACGGCAGCATGTAGCCGATTTTTTCACCATCCGGGATATCAGTTCTGTCATATCCCTGAAAGCTGAAACCCATAACTTTCCTACCACAGTCGAACCATTCAATGGCGCTGCTACCGGCTCCGGAGGCGAGATCCGCGATCGGATGGCCGGCGGGAAGGGGAGCATTCCCCTGGCCGGAACAGCTGTGTATATGACCTCCTATCCCCGGCTTGAGGGTGGCCGTTCATGGGAAAAAGCGATTGAAGCCCGACCATGGCTATATAAGACTCCTGAGGAGATCCTTATAAAGGCATCCAATGGCGCGAGTGACTTCGGCAATAAATTCGGACAACCCCTGATCTGCGGATCGCTGCTGACCTTTGAGCATGAAGAAAACGGGAAGACATTCGGATTTGATAAGGTTATCATGCAGGCCGGCGGAATCGGGTTTGCACGGAAAGCAGACAGCCTCAAGGAAAACCCCGAAGGGGGGCAGCATATCATCGTTCTCGGTGGCGATAATTACCGGATCGGCATGGGAGGAGGAGCTGTTTCATCGGTTGCAACCGGCGAATACGGCAATTCCATTGAACTGAATGCCGTGCAGCGATCGAACCCCGAGATGCAGAAGCGGGTCTTCAATGCCATCAGGGCCATGACCGAAATGGACCACAATCCCATCGTATCGATCCATGACCATGGAGCAGGAGGACACCTCAATTCCCTTTCAGAACTTGTGGAGAATACCGGCGGGACCATCCATATTGATGCACTTCCTGTGGGAGATCCAACTTTATCAGCCCGGGAGATCATCAGTAATGAGTCACAGGAGCGAATGGGGCTCGTGATCGGTGAGAAAGACCTCTCCATGCTTGAAAGAATTGCACTCCGTGAGCGGGCGCCGTTATACGAAGCCGGTAAAACAACGGCCGATCAACTGCTTGTTTTCCACGACCGGAAAAACGACAGCAAACCCATTAATCTTAAACTGGAGGATTTCTTTGGAAAACCTCCCAAAACGATCCTTCGGGACTTGTCCTATCCGACAATCTATTCACAACTACCCTATAAACCAAACCTGCTTGTAACCTATCTTGAAGCTGTTTTACAAATGGAATCAGTGGCTTGCAAAGATTGGCTTACCAACAAGGTTGACCGTGCTGTTTCCGGAAAAATTGCAATGCAGCAGACATGCGGAACAGTTCAACTCCCACTGAATAACCTGGGGGTTGTGGCGCTCGATTATACCGGCGTCAGGGGAATCGCAACTTCCCTTGGCCATGCACCGGTTGCAGCCTTGATCGATCCGGCAGCAGGATCGCGTCTTTCGATTGCCGAAGCGCTTACCAACCTGGTTTGGGCGCCACTGACCCATGGACTGAAAGGCGTTTCACTCTCAGCAAACTGGATGTGGCCATGTAGAAATCCGGGTGAGGATGCCCGGCTTTATGCCGCAGTCAAGGCCGTCAGTGATTTTGCAATTGAACTGGGGATCAACATTCCGACTGGCAAGGATTCATTGTCAATGACCCAGAAGTACCCGGATGGAACGATGGTATTATCGCCCGGAACCGTTATCATTTCTGCGGTTGCTGAAGTTTCGGATGTGAAGAAAGTGATCAGCCCGGTTCTGATCAATGAACCTGGTTCCCAGTTGCTTTACATCAATTTTTCAAGGGATTCCCTGAAACTGGGCGGAAGCAGTTTTGCCCAGGTGGTCAATACAATCGGGAATGAAGCTCCCACGGTAAAAGATTCAGGATATTTTATCAGGGCTTTTGAGGCCGTGCAGCTGATGATCCGCGATAACCTGATCCTGGCCGGTCACGACATTTCTGCAGGAGGACTGATCACGACCTTGCTGGAGATGACATTTGCTAATGTTGATTTTGGCATGGATGCTGACCTGACCCAGATGGAGGAACGCGATAACATCAGGTTGCTTTTCAGTGAGAATCCGGGGATCGTCATCCAGGTCACGGATGTGGAAGCAGTTCAGGATATCATGAAACTGGCAAGGATTGATTTCGTCAGGATTGGTTCAATCAACCAGGAAAGAACCATTGCCATTACCAATGGCTCCGACCATCATTCATTCGACATAGATTCAATGCGTGATGCCTGGTTCAGAACTTCTTACCTGCTTGACCGCAGACAATCAGGCGCAAAGCCTGCCCTTGAGCGGTTTACACATTACAAACAGCAACCATTACAGTTCAGGTTTACCAAATCATTTACCGGTACTTTTGGACAATATGCGATCGATTCACGCCGGCGTACGAAAACGGGAATCAGAGCGGCCATTATCAGGGAAAAAGGGGTAAACCGCGATCGCGATATGGCCTGGGCATTGTACCTGGCCGGATTTGATGTGAAGGATGTGCATATGACCGATCTCATCTCCGGGCGTGAAAATCTGGAAGATGTAAACCTGATTGCCTTTGTTGGCGGGTTTTCAAATTCTGACGTACTCGGATCGGCCAAAGGCTGGGCAGGGGCATTTCTCTTTAATGAAAAAGCTAACCAGGCCCTGACAAACTATTTCAGGCGAGAGGATACCCTGAGCCTTGGGGTTTGCAACGGTTGCCAGTTGCTGGTTGAATTGGGTCTGATATATCCGGAAATTTACCATCCAAAAGCTGAAATGAACCAGCACCCAAAGATGTCATGGAATGATTCGCATAAATATGAATGCGCTTTTGTTGGATTGGATGTTGTCGAAAACCATTCAGTGATGTTGCATTCACTTGCGGGATCTAAACTGGGGATCTGGGTTGCCCATGGCGAGGGTAAGTTCAATTTCCCCGGACCGGAGCATCAGTATCATATTCCGGCGAAATTCAGCTGTCATGAATATCCCGGGAACCCAAACGGTTCGCAATTCGATGCCGCTTGTATCGCATCGAACGACGGGCGTCACCTGGCTATCATGCCGCACCTGGAAGATTCAGTGCTGTCCTGGCAGTGGGCATACTATCCCGGTGACAGGAAAACAGATGAAGTAGCACCCTGGATTGAAGCGTTTGTGAATGCACGGGAATGGGTAAAGGAAAAATCAAAGATCAAAGATCAAAATTCAAAAATATAGAAGATAATTTCGCTACCTCGCTACCTCGCTACCTCGCTACCTCGCTACCTCGCTACCTCGCTACCTCGCTACCTCGCTATTTAATATTTAACCAACCCAAATGAAAAAAATCGTATTCATTACCGGCGCCACTTCAGGTTTTGGAGCGGCGATTGCCCGGAAATTCGCAGAGAACGGACACAGCCTGATCATTACAGGCCGCCGGGAAGCATTATTGGATGAACTGACCAAAGAGCTGATTAATAGCTGGAATGTTGAAGTGTTCCCGCTGGTTTTTGATGTAAGGAAGCATAAACAGGTGGAAGAAGCGATTGAAACACTTCCGGAATACTGGAGAAAGATAGATATCCTGATTAACAATGCAGGCCTTGCAGTCGGACTCGATCCCATTCATAAAGGGGTGGTTGAAGACTGGGATCGCATGATCGATACCAATATCAAAGGATTATTGTATATGACCCGTTCTGTTGCGCCGCTGATGGTGGCCCGCAACCAGGGACACATCATTAATATAGGATCGGTGGCAGGCAAAGAGGTGTATCCTATGGGTAATGTTTACAGCGGGTCAAAATTTGCTGTCGACGCCATCAGTAAAAGTACACGCATCGATCTGCTCGCTCATAACATAAAAGTCACACATATTGCGCCAGGGGCCGCCAACACCGAATTTTCATTGGTGCGTTTCAAAGGGGATAAGGAGCGGGCCGAGATGGTTTACAATGGATTTACTCCACTTTCGGCGAATGATGTAGCCAATGTAGTTTTTTATGTCACCACGCTCCCTTCACATGTCAATATAAACGAACTCGTTCTGATGCCTACTGCACAGGCCAGTGCAGTAAATTTTCACAAAATTCTCTGATATGCATACCGGCACACGGTGTTGTATATTTTCTTCTTTCATAACCTCGTTTTTCGCTAACACGTTGTTTTTTCTTTATCATTGCATTAAAATTCTCATTTGTACGTCATGTAATAGAAATTATTATGGAAGTTACCCGGATCTTTGATCTTTTACCTTATCATGAAGCTACATTTAAACCTAAAGAGGATGTCGTGGCATCCAAGGAAAATGGGGAATGGTGTAAATACAGCATAAAACAATACAGGGAGATCGTCGACAATATAAGTTACGGATTCCTGGCTTTGGGCGTTCAACCGGGTGATAAAATTGCACAAATCAGCTCTAACCGGGCTGAATGGAATTTTGTGGATATGGCCATCCTCCAGGTTGGGGCGATACATGTCCCGATTTATCCTACGATCAGCGAATCGGATTATAAATACATTCTGAGTCATGCTGAGGTGACCTATGTTTTCATTTCCGGACAGGAACTCCTGAGAAAAATTGATCATATCTTACCCGAGATGACCAATATCAAAGGGATTTTTACATACAAAGACCATCATGAGCATAAGCATCTGAATGAACTCATTGAACTTGGCAGGCAAAATGCCGATAAACAAGGCCTCACGCTGAGAAAAGGAACAGTCAAACCTGATGATGTTGCCACCATAATTTATACGTCAGGAACTACCGGCAATCCGAAAGGTGTCATGCTTACACACCATAACATTATTTCGAATTTCAAGGTTTGTGCCTATATCCCTCCTTTTGGTGAAGAGGCAAAAGCAGTGAGCTATCTGCCTTTATGCCATGTGTATGAACGGATGTTGAATTATGTTTATCAGTTCCTTGGATTTTCGATCTACTATGCCGAGAATTTAGGGACCATTACCGATAACATGAAAGATGTTAAACCGGACATCTTGTCCACGGTGCCCCGGTTATTGGAGAAGATCTATGATAAACTATTCGCCACGGGTCATAAACTCACAGGTATAAAACGCTGGATATTTTTCTGGGCGCTTCACCTGGCATTGAGGTATGAACTAAAGGGCGCAAATGGATGGTTTTATGAACTGAAACGTAAAATTTACGACAAGCTTGTATATGCTAAATGGCGCGATGCACTGGGAGGAAAGCACCTCCTTGTGATTTCTGGTGGAGCCGCATTACAACCGCGGTTGGCCAGGATGTTTACCTGTGCCGGGATCAATGTGCTGGAGGGGTACGGGTTAACAGAAACTTCGCCGGTTATTGCAGTGAATGACCTTACCGAAAACGGATTAAAGTTTGGCACAGTTGGCAAGGTTTTAAAGGGAGTTCAGGTTAAAATTGCCGATGATGGAGAAATTTTATGCAAAGGGCCAAATGTCATGCTGGGCTATTTTAAAGAACCGGAAATGACAACTGATGCGATAGGACCTGACGGATGGTTCCACACCGGTGACCTTGGGCGCATTGAACCGGAAGGTCATCTGAAAATCACGGGCAGGAAAAAGGAACTCTTCAAAACATCCTTTGGCAAATATGTCAGTCCGCAGCCGATCGAAGATACTTTCAAGGAATCATTGTTTATTGACCAGCTTGTTGTTGTTGGGGAAAATCAAAAATTCGCGGGTGCGCTTATCGTTCCTGATTTTAATTTTCTGAAATCATATTGTACCGTCAAAGAAATTCCATACACAACGAACATTGAAATGATCAATTTACCCCGCATCAGGAAACGTTTTCAGACGGAGGTAGATAAGTATAACAAGTGTTTCGGGGACACCGAAAAAATTAAAAGCTGGGATCTGCTTGATACCGAATGGACCTTCGATTCCGGCGAAATCACACCGACCATGAAGCTGAAGCGTAATGTGATCGCAAAAAAATATGAAGATAAAATTGCAAAACTGTTCGAATAAATAAATATTTTTTTCGTTAGGATAGTATGAAACAAATCACAAGGATATTCGATCTACTGGAATTATACAAGGATGAATACAATTCCATTCCTGACCTTTTCAACATCAAAAAGGATGGGGAGTGGGTGCGTTTTACCGCCAAAGAATATATCCAATACAGCGACCTCATTAGTTTGGGTTTACTGGCGCTTGGGGTTTCAAAAGGAACCCGAATCGCCACCGTAATGAATAATTGTCCTGAATGGAATTTTTTTGACATGGGCATCCTTCAGACCGGCGCTATTCAGATTCCGGTTTATCCGACCATCAGTGAAGAAAACTATCGTTATATCTTTAATGATTCGGCAATTGAATACCTGGTATTCTCTGACAAGGAAATTTATGAGAGGATAAAAAAGGTATTACCTGAGATCGCCGGGTTGAAAGCAGTTTTTTCAATCGAACCCATCAAAGGGATCCGGAATTGGCATGAGATCCTTGAATTGGGCAAAAAGTACCCGGATCCCAGGGATCTAGAGAAAATCAAACAATCCATTCTTCCAGGCGACATGGCAACGGTCATTTATACTTCCGGGACTACCGGAAGGCCGAAAGGAGTCATGTCTTCGCACAATAATTTTGTAACCAATTACAAAGCCCTTGCAGAAATTCCGCCGCTTAAAATGCATGACCGTGCAATCAGTTTCCTGCCGCTCTGTCATGTTTATGAGCGAACAGCAGGGTATGTTTACCAGTCCTTTGGCGTTTCAATATTTTACGTTCAGGATATTGACCAGCTGGGAGAGTATATAAGAGAGGTGAAACCTCATGGATTTGCATCGGTTCCCAGGGTTTTCGAGAAAATTTACAACAAAATTGTCACCAAAGGGCGCAAGCTGCCCCTCCCGATGAAAATTTTGTTTTTCTGGGCGCTGAGGCAGGGACATAAATATGAACTGGACCATTCACGGGGTTGGATTTATGATGTTAAACTCATGATTGCCAACCTGCTTGTTTTTAGCAAATGGCGTGCGGCGCTGGGTGGAGAACTAAAATTCATCGTGTCGGGCAGCGCTTCACTGCATCCGCGGCTGGCGCGCATTTTCTGGGCTGCAAAGATACCCATCCTGGAGGCTTATGGCCTCACGGAAACCTCTCCTGGCGTAACTTGTTACCGGTTTGAACCAGGTTGCATGAAATTCGGCACAGTTGGACCGTTGCTGACAGGGAACCAGATGAAAATTGCTGAAGATGGAGAGGTATTATGCAAAGGACCTAACATTATGATGGGTTATCTCAACCGTCCTGAAAAAACAGCAGAGGTGATTGATGCCGATGGTTGGTTTCATACAGGCGATATTGGTGTAATCGAAGATGGTAAATTTCTGAAAATAACTGACCGGAAAAAGGAAATTTTCAAAACCTCGGGAGGTAAATATATCGCCCCGCAGCCCATCGAACAAAAGATCAAGGAATCACCGTTTATTGAACACATCATGGTGGTAGGGGAGAACCGGAATTATGCAGCAGCCCTAATCATTCCGAATTTTGAACATCTGAAAAACTGGTGTGAAGTCAAACATATTGCTTTTGTTTCAAGGGAAAAAGCGGTGAAAAATCCAAAAATTATCCGCCGGATCAAACATGAAGTGGAACGATTTAACCTTGATCTTGATCAAACTGAAAAAATAAAGAAAATCAGACTTTTAGATGCATTATGGTCCACGGAATCAGGTGAAATTTCACCTACTTTGAAACTCAGGCGTAAATTCATCATGGAAAAATATAGCAAGATCATTGAAGAAACATACCGGTCTTCCGAATTCAACTACCGTGTGGAAGGATAAATGATTAGTAGTGTTAATCTTAGTGCAATATTCTGAAAATTAATTCTTTCATTAGTTCTCCATCTCCAGCCGAAGCGTTCTCAACACCCTTGGCCTTGAGATCGTATACCCGAAGCAACGAAATAATGGAGGCTGTTTTTCCAACCGGGAAACTTTTTGCGGCCTGCTGATAATCGGAAACAAAAAACGGATTAATGGAAAGGGCAGAAGCAACCGAGTTTTTTGATTTATCAGGGAGGTAATGATAAAGCAGAATTTTGGAAAAGTAGGAGTACAGAATCGGAATCACCTTTACCAATGGGTTTTCACGGAGGTTGGCAGCAAAATACAGGATGATCTGGTTCGCTTTCAGTATATCCTTTTTGGCAAGTGCTTTTTGCAATTCAAAGACATTATAATCCTTGCTGATCCCGATATTTTTCTCAACATATTCTTCATTGATTTCCGAACCGGCTGGTATGTTGATTAATAGTTTCTGAATCTCATTGACGATTTTGCCCAGGTCGGCACCAAGAAACTCGGTGAGCATGGTGGCTGCTTTAGGAGAAATTGTATACTTGCGTTGCCTCAGGTAATCATTGATCCAGTCGGGAATTTTATTGTCATATAACCTCGCCGATTCGTAAACAACCCCAATTTTTTCGATAGCTTTATAAAGCGCTTTTCGCTTGTCAAGTTTTCCGTATTTATGGCATAACACGAGGATCGTTGAGGTCAATGGATTTTCCATATATGGCTGGAAATCTTCAATTTTATCCAGATCCTGTGCCTCCTTCACGATCAGTATATGATAATTTGCCATCATGGGGAAACGCCTGGCATAACTCATCAAGGTCAGAACGTTTGAATCTTTCCCGTACACTATGGTCTGGTTAAACTCTTTTTCAAGCTCATTCAGAACGTTTTGCTCAATAAAGTCGGAAATAGCATCAATAAAATATGATTCCTCTCCATGTAACAGATAAACAGGGTAATAGATCTGGTTTTTCAGATCCCCCAACAACTGGTCAAAACTGATATCGCCCTTACCTGCCATATGGATTTAATGATCGTTCTCTTAATCGAACCTTAGATGCTTAACTGATAGCTTCTTGTCAATGAGGTCATTCATTGCATCCACGCCTATGTGCAGATGCTCTTCTGCATATTTTTCGGTTACCCTTTTATCGCTGACCTGGGTTTTAATACCCCGGCCAACCATGGGTTGGTCTGAAACAAGCAGGAGTGCCCCGGTTGGGATCTCATTGGCAAATCCAACCATAAACAGGGTTGACGATTCCATATCAATTGCCATCGCCCTGGTAATGCGCAAGTGCTCTTTAAACTGCTCATCATATTCCCAAACCCTTCGGTTGGTTGTATAAACCGTTCCGGTCCAGTAGTTTTTCCGGTGATTCAGAATTACGGTTGAAACTATTTTTTGAAGATTGAAGGCAGGTAGGGCAGGAACTCGTTCCGGAAAATAATCATCTGAGGTTCCATCGCCCCTGATGGCAGCTATCGGAATGATCATATCGCCTACCTTGCATTTTTTCTTAAGGCCACCGCATTTACCCAGGAACAGGGCAGCTTTCGGGCCGATAGCGCTCAGCAGATCCATGATGGTAGCTGCATTGGGACTGCCCATACCGAAATTGATCAGGGTGATACGTCCGTTTGTCACACTCGGCATTGCTTTGTCTTTGCCAATGATCGGAACATTATACCATTTAGAAAAAAGATCAAGGTAACGGTTAAAATTAGTCAGCAGGATAAAGTCACCAAATTCATCGAGATTGGTACCAGTGTAACGTGGCAACCAATCATCAACAATCTCTTTTTTAGTTTTCATCGTATGTTGAATGTTACTTGACACCCTGACAGGGTGGAGATACCTGCAAAGATACAGGATTTGTCAGATTTTCTTTCATCTGTCAGAAATTGAAAAATGTCATGTACATTTGTATTGGAAGCGCCATGCAGGAACTCAATTTACCGGTATATGATGCCCGTGTTCGCCAAGCGGAAAACGGGAAAAGAGAAATTTTTGACGAAATAAGGAAAAAGTATGTCAGGCTCACGCCGGAAGAATGGGTTCGGCAGCATTTTCTGAATTACATGATCAGGCAACTTGGCTACCCGGCATCGCTTATCGTGGTTGAAGCAGCTATTACCTATAATGGGCTGAAGAAGCGGTTTGACATACTTGCCTATCTTGCCGATGGAAATCCATGTCTTGTGGTCGAGTGCAAAGCGCCAACAATTGAGATCACACAGGCTGTTTTTGACCAGGTCGCCATGTATAACATGACGTTGACAGTTGAATATATATTGGTTACCAATGGGTTGACACATTATGCCTGCAAAATAGATCATCAGACCAGGACTTATACCTTTTTGAAGGAAGTCCCGGCTTATAAAATGCTGAATCAAAATTCATAATTCGTAAATCAAAAATCGTAAACTGTAAAAGCCCGTGGAACTCATAGGAACCATTCCCAAGACACTTATAAACTTCGTTCTGGTTACCGTATTTTCGCTGCTGATCGGATTGTCGCAGCGACGGTTGCACAGCCAGGCTCATGAATCAGAGCGTACTTTTGGGACAGACAGGACCTTTACCTTTATCGGCATACTTGGATATATACTCTACCTTCTTGACTGGCCTCAGGGAATAATGTTCATGGGCGGTGGCCTGGTTTTAGCAATGGTGATGGGAATATCTTATTATTATCACATCAGGGATTTGAAAGATTACGGAGCTACCACCATTTTCGTGGCGCTGATAACCTACTGCATTGGACCACTGGTTATTACCCAGCCTCAGTGGATGGTGCTGCTTATTGTGGTCACGGTGCTGATATTTACTGAGTTAAAGGAAACATTTGCTACAATTTCACAAAAATTCGACAGGTATGAATTTATCACCCTGGCGAAATTCCTGATCATTGCCGGGGTAATCCTGCCAATTTTACCTGATGGCCCTATCGTCAAAGGCTTGAGCCTCACTCCTTATAAAATCTGGCTTGCAATTGTGGTGATCTCGTCTATTTCATATAGCAGCTATCTTTTAAAGAAGTTCATTTTCCCAAATGCAAGCATCATTCTTTCAGGTATTCTCGGTGGTCTTTATTCAAGCACGGCAACCACCATTATCCTTGCAAAAAAAAGCAGGAAAGAACCGCAGCATCTGAACCAGTATATGGCGGGGATCATCTTTGCAACAGCATTGATGTATCTGCGTATCCTGATTCTGATTCTTATCTTCAGCCCTTTACTTTTTGACATTGTCTGGCCATATTTCACGGGACTGTTTTTATTATCGTTGATGATCGGCTTGTTCGTGCTGTTATATAAAAACCGGGTGGTTACCACGCGCGATGATGAACTCCAGGCAGATAAAAACCCCCTCGAATTCAAAGTAGCCCTAATATTTACCGCACTCTATGTAGCCTTCACCTTTATTACTTATGAAGTGCTTACCCGGTTTGGCACCCCAGGGTTGAATGCGCTTTCCTATATTGTCGGGTTGACTGATATTGATCCTTTTTTAATAAATCTTTTTCAGGGGAAATATGGGGTAAAACTGGAAGTTGTTGCAATGGCAACCTTCCAGGCAATCATCAGCAACAATGTGCTGAAGATGGTATACGGATGCTTTTTTGCCGCGAAAGGAGCATGGGTGTACCTGATTTCGGGATTTCTTCTTATCATTGCATTTACGATGGGTGTATTGATCATCGTTTAGAAATTATTTATGGCTGATCAGTTTACTGTTGCAATTAACAAATTGGATGAGTCATTCAATCTGCAGGAGACCCACAATTATGGGTTAGCTGTTCTTTTCAGTGAGTCAGGCTTTGCATACTGTATTCTCGATTTCAAACGAAATAAATATCTCGGGGTCCAGCAATTGATCAGGAGTGAAGTTAAATCTCAGCAAACCAATCCGAATTCCAAACAATCATTCGATGATTTTCTGAAAAGTGTGCTGAACGCGATGCCCTGGCTCAAGAATCATTATAAATCTGTTAAAATTGCTTATGAGGGAAAAAAAAGCACCCTGATTCCTGCCCAGTTGTTTGATGCAGGCGAAAAAGAAAACTACCTGAAGTTCAGTTTTCAACAGAAGGAAGAGGAGGTAGCCTTTGCTGATCATTTACTCCCCATGGATTCTTATCAGGTATTTGCAATCCCGGTACCCATACTGAATGCAATCAGAGGTCATTATCCCAATATGAAGGTTGTACATTTTTCAAGTGTGCTGATTGAAAGTATCTGGGTCAACTACAAGAATCGTATCAATGCAAACCGGGTATTCATCCATGTTCGCGAAAAATTCTTTGACCTGATGATCTTTGACGGACGCCAGATGAGTTATTTCAATACTTTTCCTTTTCAGAACCCCGAAGACGTAGCTTATTATCTCGTTTTTGTCCTTGAACAACTTAACTTTAATCCCGAGATGATGCCCCTTGTCCTGCTGGGAAATGTCGAGAAAGGTTCAGGATTATTTGAATTACTCTTCAAATACGTGCGCCATGTTGAATTTGGGAAAAGGAATGAAGTGTTTAAATACAGTTACATCCTGAACCAGTTGCCACCCCAGTCCTATTATCCTTTGCTGAATTTTTTCTCATGCGGATTGTAAGCGGAATATACAGGGGCAGGCGTTTGCAGCCACCCATGAACCTGCCGGTACGACCCACGACCGATTTCGCCAAGGAAGGGCTGTTCAACGTACTTGCCAACATGGTTGATTTTGAATCTCTGAGGGTACTGGATCTATTTACCGGTACCGGGAGTATTGCTTTTGAGTTTCTTTCACGGGGGGCGATTGAAGTTACTGCAGTTGATTCGAATCAAAAATGTATTGATTTTTTAAAAAAAACCGCAGAAAATTTTGGAGCAAAGAATATCCAGCCAGTTAAGTCAAATAGCTTTGTATTTATCAAACGGATGTGGTCGAAATACAACCTGGTTTTTGCTGACCCGCCTTATGACCTGGAAGGGATTGAATCAATACCTGATTTGATTTTTAATTCAGGTTTGCTGGAAGATGACGGGCTGTTGATTGTGGAACATTCATCACGCTATCGTTTTGAACAGCATTCACAGTTTTCCCAGCAACGAAAATATGGCAGTGTGAACTTTACCATTTTTACGAGAAAAAACGAGCTACCTTAAATTCGTAATTCGTAATTCGATTAATATTCGTCTTCATGGAAGAAGAAATCGTCCTTGGTAGGGTAATCGGGCCAGATATCTTCAATCCGTTCGTACGATTCCCCCTCATCTTCGATTTCCTTTAAATTTTCAATTACCTCTTGTGGTGCGCCAGATCGGATTGCCCAATCGACCAGCTCATCCTTGGTGGCAGGCCAGGGAGCATCTTCCAGTTTTGAGGCCAATTCGAGTGTCCAATACATTTATTTCTTTTTTGGGATTTTTTGCAAAAGTATAAAAAAAAAATCAGAAAGTCAAGTGTTATTTTTTCGTAATCCAGGGTGATTCAATTGCACCGGTATCTTTGCCAACTTTTCGAGCCAGAACGAACAAATAATCCGATAAACGGTTTAAGAGCCGGATTATTATGTCTTCGACGGGGCTGATCAGGTTTAATTTGATCAGGGAGCGTTCAGCCCGTCGACAAACTGTGCGGGCAATGTGGCAAAACGACACGACCGTGTGGCCCCCCGGGAGAATAAAATTGGTTAATGGCGGAAGTTCTTCATTCATTGCATCAATCTCCTTCTCCAGCATCGTGATCTCATCCTCAGTGAACACAGGTAATTCACGTGTCTGCTTTTCAGGATCACGCGCAATTAAAGCCTCGGCAACAAAAAGATCTTCCTGAACCCTGATCAGCACCTCTTTGTAGCGGGCATTAATATCCTGATCACGGATCAACCCGATAAATGAATTCAGCTCATCAATATTACCGTAGGCTTCAACCCGATCATGGCTCTTTGAGACACGGGTACCTCCCAGCAGGGAGGTTTCTCCCTTATCGCCACCTTTGGTGTATATCTTAAATTCTTCGGGCATACATTTTTACCCGTTTAATCTTGATTTCAAATTTTCAAACTGTTCCGACATTTCTTTCGGTAACCTGTCGCCAAATTGAGCCTGGTGCTCAGCAATCAGTTCGCACTCATCGAGCCATTCCTTTTGATTGACTTTTAGAATATCATCCATTTTATCAGCGACGCCACTAAGTCCGCTGATGTTGATGGATTCCTTCTCAGGTATGAGTCCGATCGGTGTTTCAGTTGCGCCGGCTGTACCTTCCACGCGTTCAAAGATCCATTTCAGCACACGGATATTGTCGCCATAACCTGGCCACAGGAATTTACCGTCAGGTCCTTTGCGGAACCAGTTAACGTTGAAAATCTTTGGAAGTTTTGAGACATCAGGGGCATTGTTTCCTATATTCACCCAGTGTCCGAAGTAATCACCCATATGATATCCGCAGAAAGGAAGCATGGCAAAAGGGTCGCGGCGCACACCAGCTTTTAATCCGATGGCCGCGGCTGTAACCTCCGATCCAACGATCGAGCCCATAAACACTCCATGATTCCAGTCAAAAGACTGGTAAACCAAAGGCACTGTACCTGGCCGACGGCCTCCGAACAGGAATGCTGAAATGGGCACTCCGTTAGGGTTTTCCCAGTCTTTGTCTATTACCGGGCATTGTTTTGCAGGTGCGGTGAACCTTGCATTCGGATGGGCTGCAGGTTTGCCACTTTCCTTGTTGTAGATATCATTGGTCCAGGTAATGGTTCCCTCAGGAATTTCTGAGCCGATGCCTTCCCACCAGATGTCTCCGTCAGGCGTGAGGCCGGTATTGGTGAAAATCGAATTGGCCTTGCAGGATAACATGGCGTTGGGATTGGTTTCCATGGATGTAAACGGAGCAACGCCAAAGAAACCGGCTTCCGGGTTAATTGCATAGAGCCTGCCGTCAGCCCCAAATTTCATCCAGGCAATGTCATCTCCGACGGTTTCCACCTTCCATCCCGGAATATTAGGAATTAGCATCGCAAGGTTTGTCTTTCCGCAGGCGCTGGGAAAGGCAGCAGCGACATATCTTTTAACTCCCTGGGGATTTGTGATGCCCATGATCAGCATATGCTCGGCGAGCCACCCTTCACGGTGCGCCATATTGGATGCAATGCGCAGGGCAAAGCATTTTTTGCCAAGAAGGGCATTGCCGCCATAACCACTGCCAAACGACCATGTTTCGTTGGTGTCGGGGAAATGAGAAATATATTTCTTCTCGATAGGGGCACAGGGCCATTTTACATCCTTTTGCCCTGGTTGCAATGGAGCGCCAACAGAATGGATGCAGGGAACAAAATCACCATCTCCCAGTATGTCAAGAACGGCCTTACCCATCCGAGTCATGATACGCATATTTACAACCACATAGGGTGAATCGGTGATCTGAATCCCGATATGGGCTATTTTAGAACCAAGCGGTCCCATACTGAAAGGAATTACGTACATTGTACGTCCTTTCATACAACCACGATACTCCTCTGTCAGGATTTTCTTCATTTCCGCGGGGTCCATCCAGTTGTTTGTCGGTCCGGCATCATCCTTCCTTGCAGAACAAATAAAGGTGCGATTTTCAACGCGTGCCACATCACTAGGGTCGCTCTGGAAATAATAACTTCCCGGGCGTTTTGCCTCGTTCAGTTTTATAGCCATGCCGGTGCTGACCATCATATCCAGTAATTTCTGATTCTCCATTTCTGATCCATCACAATAATGGATTGCATCGGGTTGACAGAGATCAGACCATTCTTTCACCCAGGTTTCAACTTTTTTACTGACTATCATATTTTCAGGTTTAGTTTTAAATTTCTATTATCAATAAATTATAAAATAAATCAAAATCAACGTATCAACATTATTTTACCTTTTGTCATTATGCAATTTCGCTACCTCGCTACTTCGCTACCTCGCTATTTTAGTTCAGCCAACGCACCCTTAATCCTTCTAACCGCTTCGGTGAGTTTATCCTTGCTTGTTGCATAGGAGAAGCGAAGGCAATTCGGGTCGCCAAACGCGTCGCCGGGAACCAGGGCAACAAAAACCTTATTGAGCAGGTACATGCACAAATCATTCGCGTTATTAATGGTGGTTTTTCCGTCGGTCTTACCGAAATACCAGGAAATATCAGGAAAAATGTAAAAGGCACCATCAGGGTGATTTAATTTCATTCCTGGGATTTCGGATAATAATTGCAGCATCAGGTCGCGGCGTTCGCGAAAAGCCTGTTGCATGGTATTCATGTCGGGCGTGCTGGAAGGCTCAGTGATGAATGCCTTCAATGCTGCACGCTGGGCAATGGATGAGGCCCCTGATGTAAATTGGCCCTGGAGTTTGTCACAGGCTTTTGCAATAACAAGCGGGGCAGCAATAAAACCAATTCGCCATCCGGTCATGGCGAACCCCTTTGAAACGCCATTGATAAGTACAACACGGTCCTTAATAAAATCAAACTGGCAGATACTCTCATGCTTCCCGACAAAATTGATATGTTCATATATCTCGTCGGCAACAATGGTAATCTCCGGGTATTTAACCATTACCTCGGCAATGCCCTTCAGCTCTTCACGGGTGTAAACTGAACCAGTCGGATTGCACGGTGAGCTATAGATCAGCAACTTTGTTTTGGGCGTTATTGCAGCTTCCAGCTGCTGAGGGGTGACCTTGAAATTATTTTCGATCGTGGCCGGGATAAAAACCGCCTTGCCTTCGGCCACCTTGATTATTTCTTTATAGGAAACCCAATAGGGCGCCGGAACCAAAACCTCATCTCCCGGATTAATGAGGCTGAGCATGACATTGGCAATCGATTGTTTGGCGCCGGTAGAGACAACGACTTGGTTGCAGTCGTAATCAAGATTGTTGTCTCGTTTCAGTTTGGTACAAATTGCCTTGCGCAGATCTTCATATCCGGCCACCGGCGAATAAAAGGTAAAATTCTGGTCAATACCCTCCTTTGCTGCATTTTTAATATAGTCGGGAGTATAGAAATCGGGCTCCCCCAGACTCAGGTTAATTACGTCGTGCCCTTCAGCTTTGAGTTCGCGGCTCTTGCGCGACATGGCCAGGGTTTCACTTTCGGCCAGATACTGAATTCTGTTAGCGAGTGTTGTCATAAAATAGTGAGAATGAAGTTTTTGTAAAAAAAGAACAAATTTAGAAAAAATTAGTGAGTGCAGGTTAGGAAATAGGAAAAAAAGAGAGCCTCTTTTGACTTTTCACTGGTTTTCGTAACTTTGAAACAAATTTCAGTTTATGTATCATCCAATGGTTCATCCATCTCTTTTTCACCTCATCGGAGGATTTCTCCGGTTTCTTTTTGTTTTCGGAGGCGCTTTTTTCCTTTTGTGGTATTACCTGAAGCAAACCCGGAAACCTGCTCCCGGTGCAGGGAACAGCCAGGATCATGTAACAATTCTTCCATTGCGTTTACAGGCTTATGAACGGTTTGTCCTGTTCCTTGAACGGATACATCCGTCGAACATGGTAATGCGGCTCAATGGCCCTGATTTATCTGCTTTACAATTGCAGTCTATACTTGCAAGAACGATTCGTGAAGAATTTGAATATAACCTGTCTCAACAATTGTATGTTTCCCAGCATGCCTGGGAACTGATCAGGAATGCAAAAGAGGAGACCATTTCAATGATAAACCAGGCATCTGCCAGAACCATGGAATCAGCCCCCTCCTCAGAGCTTGTTAAAGAGATTTTTGAAATGTCTGTTGCAAGGGGTAAACTACCAGTGGATACAGCCATTGAAGAGATAAAAAAAGAACTGCAAAAATTATTCTGAAAACCGTTTATTTTCCGAACCGATAAGCCAGGGATAAACTGGCAAAATTGTTGCTGAAGCCAAATCCGAATGAAGAGTTGGTTTGTTCAAGTGTATTCTCGGGGAATATTGTCTTCGATTTTCCATAAGAATAATAGAT